>JBGUNT010000062.1:0-6393 GCA_045117495.1 Candidatus Limimorpha sp.
CATGACCAATATTCAAACCGTTGATTTGTAAGGTAACGGTCTCGTTTTGGTCAATGAAGCCGTTGCCGTCGCCTTGGGTGTCATCAACATCGATGTTGGCAAATTGAAGGTTGGGAGCCAATGCGAGGAAAGATTTCTGGGTGGTATGAATGAAATAATTGTTATAGGTGGTGAGGTTTAATGTGAAAACGGTTTGGTCAGGGATGTTGTCTGCAATTTCAATTAGCCCGCCTTCTTCCAAGTGCTCCGTACTGTTGGCTGGAAGTCCTGGGAGGGATCCAATGTTGCTTTCAGAGAAAACATACTCACAATCACTGGTTAAGACAGCCGTGACATTTGCACTTACATCGCCTTTGTTATAAATGTCTATGCTAACCATGCGTGAGGTACCAAAAATGGCATCGCCATTTAAGTCGATGATGTCGCCATAGACGAAGGCCTCACTGCCATCAAATCCAGTCACTTCAAAGACTTGAGGCCAGGCACTTTGTCCCGTAACTGTGAGCTTCATTTCACCAATAACATCCAATGGGGCTTCGAAATCCAGCTCAACATCTCCGTTTTCGTCGGTGATGCCGCGCCCCAGCAAGGTCTGATCATGGAACAGGCTGACGCAGAAGTTGCTCAGAGGCGTTCCATATTGGTTTACATTGACGGTGGTGGATGTGGTGCCTGTCTTCAGCCCCTGTTCATAGACTACATTGGGCGTGAAGGGCTCTTCAAACCAAGGGTGCAAAGCCACATCGCCCAATACGTTAAGGCAATAAATATTCCAACGCAGACAGCCGTTTTCCTCATCTCTTAGTTGGAAGGGGATGGCGACCCAAGGAGCGGAGGCAATCTTGGCTTCGCGCAAGGCCATGCCGATGGTGGCAATTCGGTCGTGGCAATAAGCGTCGATCATCTCGCGATGGATATGGGCAGCCATGCCATCGCCCCAAGGCATGTACCAGCCGTAACGTGAGTTGCCAGTGGTGACCACAAAACCAGTCTCGATCGTCAACATTTTCTCTAGGATGCAGTTGTGTGAGAAGTCGCCGCATATGCAGCCATGGGAATGGAATAGCATGTAGTTGTGATTTGTCCCGTCATTGCCGGCAAAGAACTGGTCGCCCATCATGCCCATCTCCCATCCAGCCACCACATCAGTATTGGCGTGGCCCACATGGTGGACATATTGTCCGCCAGTGCCGATGACATTACGGAAAGCGCTGCCGCTCCAGTTCATGGTCGGTGTAGCGTAATAGCGCTTGAAGTTATAGTTTTCGGGATAACCATAGGTGGTGTAGTCAAAGTCGTGGTTTTCTCCAATAAGGCGTTCCATGTCTTCGCTGCCGTAGTAGCCGTCACCAAGGTGTTCGGCGCCGAGGATGGGAGAGGTGAATTCACCCAGCACGGGCGTTTGCAGGTAGCTGAAGGTCTTGTGCATGATGGTTTCAAACTGTGCTTCGTTGTTGAAGGGCAGGCGGCCGATGCCCAATTCAGGCAGGAGGTCGTCTTCTCCGACTTCGCCCCAGCGGTCGTCACCATCATCATTGAGGGTGCCGTCGAGGCAGGCATAATACATGTCGGCGGGCAGTTGGTCTTCATCGCCTTCTTGGGCCCAGCAATAAAGACTGCGGTAAGGCACAATGCTCACGTCGCCGCCCAAGTTGATCATCTGAATGCCGTTTTCTTCATATTCTTGAATGATGTAGTTACGGATTTGCTCTTGATGATCTTGCCCTTCCATCGTAGCATAAATCTCTTCCAAAGCAACGATGCGGGTTCGGATGCCTTTGTCGTTATAAAGGTTGAGGTATTCACCGAAGCGAGGAATCCATTCTTCGGAGGTAATTACGAGCATGTCGTAGCCACTTATCTCGCGACCACGTTTGTCGTAGGTGCCAAGTATATCGTTTTGCGCCAACCTCTTGAGGGAGGCTTCGTTTTCAGGCGTGAGCCATAGCTTGCGGCGGTGGTCGTTGCGACTCATGGTGGTCTCAATGGTGACCTTCACCGTCTGGGCATAACAAACCTTACCTGTGGCTGGCACGTATTGCACGGGCGTAAAACCGCCGAAGGCAAAGGCAACGCCATTCAGAAACTGGGTGTTGACATTACTGTGGTTACGCGAAGGATAGATTTCCTCCGAGCGGTATATGCTTTCGTTTTTGGCAAAAGGAATCTTCTTGTCGCTTGAAATAGGACGTGGCTGTTGAACGGGATAAAGGTTGAAGGTACCTTCTAGTTCAATGAAATCAAACAATTCCACGTTGACGGATACCGCCTCTTGGCCTTGGGGTAGCATCAGGCTGATGCATTGCCAGGGTAGGGTGGGTTCGCCCACAATACCGTTAGGCAAGCAGTTTTGGAAACCAATCTGCTGGTAACCGTCGCATTCTCTAATAACAGGCTGACTGAAATAGTAAGTCTGTTCGATGGATTCGGCATGTACAAAAAGCACGATGGCCAATAAAGCGAGGGTAAGACTTAGTTTTCTCATTATGACTTATTAATTTGGGCGCAAAATTAAAAAATGTCGCTATCATATAGGCATTTTTTCTACTTTTGCTCTTTAAATCTCAAAACAATGAAAACTATTAGAGCTGCCGTAGTAGGTTACGGCAATGTGGGCCGCTTCGCACTCGAAGCCTTGGAAGCAGCCCCTGATTTCGAAGTGGCGGGCATCGTCCGCCGTAATGCTAACAAAACTATTGAACTCTCTGCCTACGAGGTGGTGAAAGACATTAAAGAACTGAAAGACGTGGATGTGGCCATCCTGGCTTGCCCCACGCGCAGCTGCCCAGAATATGCCAAACAGATACTTCCACTAGGCATTAATACGGTGGATTCCTTTGATATCCATACCTCCATCGTGGACTACCGTCGTGAGCTGATGCCTATTAATAAGGAAACTAAGACTGTTAGCGTCATCGCTGCTGGCTGGGACCCAGGCTCGGACTCCATCGTTCGCACTTTAATGCAAAGTTTGGCTCCTAAAGGATTGTCGTACACCAACTTTGGTCCTGGTATGTCGATGGGCCACAGCGTATGTGTGCGCAGTAAGAAAGGCGTGAAAAACGCCCTTTCGGTGACCATTCCATTGGGCGAAGGCATCCACCGCCGTATGGTGTATGTCGAACTGGAAGAGGGTGCTACCTTGGAGCAGGTGACCAAGGACATCAAGGCTGACCCGTATTTCGCCAATGACGAGACCCATGTGTTTGCTGTGGATAGTGTTGATACGGTGCGTGACATGGGCCATGGTGTCAACCTTGTGCGCAAGGGCGTCTCTGGTAAAACTCAAAACCAACGTATGGAGTTCAACATGAGCATTAACAACCCCGCTTTGACAGGACAGGTGCTGGTCAATGTGGCCCGTGCCACGATGCGCCTGCAGCCGGGATGCTACACGATGGTGGAGATTCCTGTCATCGACATGCTCCCTGGCGACCGCGAGGAACTGATTGGAAAACTGGTGTGATTCATAATGAAACATAAAACACAACCGCAAACCCTCATTGCGGGCTTGCCCCGCAATCCCCTGCGCGATAGGGATTCGTCTTCGCGCTTAGGAGATGGCGGATCTTCGTCCGCCATGACGGTAAAGGGTGTAATACTGTCTCTCTTTGTGATAGTGTGTTTGTTGTTGCCTTCTTGTGCCAAGAAACAAGACAAAATAGAGCTATTGCTCTCGCAGATGACCCTAGAAGAGAAATGCGGCCAGCTCACCTGTCCCATAGGCTTCAATTTCTATGGCAAGAATGGCGATTCATTGTGGCTTGCCGATGATTTTATTAGTATGATGGACACGTTGCCGCTCGGCTCCTGTTGGGCGGTGCTTCGTGCAGATCCGTGGTCAAGGAAAACGGTGGAAACAGGCCTTCATCCACGCGAGTCGGCAAGGTTGCTGAACATGATGCAGCGTCAGGCAGTGGAAAACACCCGACTCGGCATTCCGTTGCTGTTTTGTGAAGAAACACCTCATGGTCACATGGCCGTTGGAACTACCGTTTTTCCGACGGGCATCGGTCAAGCCAGCACATGGGATTGTGGATTGCTTGAACAGATGGGTGAGGTAATGGGGAAGGAGGTGCGTCTTCAAGGCGCGCAAATCGGCTATGGACCTGTCCTTGACATTGCCCGCGACCCGCGATGGTCAAGGGTGGAAGAGACCATGGGCGAAGACCCGTATCTCTCTGGTACGCTGGGTGCAGCAATCGTGCAAGGAATGCAGAAAAACGTTTGCGCTACCTTGAAGCATTTGGCTGCATATGGCATCCCGCAAGGCGGTCACAATGCCGCCACGGCGGAAGTGGGTCAGAATCGTTTGATGACGGATTATCTTCCTTCGTTTAAGAAAGCCATTTGCGAAGGTGGTGCTAAGACCGTGATGACTTCCTACAATACCATCGACGGTGTTCCTTGTTCAGCCAATGAATGGCTGCTTCAAGAGGTTTTGCGCAACTTATGGGACTTCAAGGGTGTGGTTTTCTCTGATTTGAATGCGGTCAATGCCATTTATGCCACACAGCATGTGGCTTCCGACCCTGCTGAAGCGGCAGCCATGGCTTTGAAAGCTGGTGTTGACATCGACTTGGGCGGTTACAACTATGGTGGCTATCTGAAAGAAGCCTTGCAGCGAGGTCTCGTATCCGAAGCTGACATTGACCGCGCAGTGCGCCATGTCTTACAACTGAAATTCGACCTTGGACTGTTTGAAAACCCATACGTTGACGAAGCATTGGCCGAATCGAAAGTGGGCATGAAAGAAAACGCACAATTGGCCAAGCAAGTGGCTTTGGAATCAGCCGTTTTGCTGAAAAACGATGGCGTTTTGCCTTTCGGCGAACAGATTAAAAAAGTGGCCGTCATTGGACCGAATGCCGACAATATGTACAACCAACTTGGCGACTACACCGCACCGCAGGATCCCGACCGCATCGTGACCATACTCGAAGGCATACGCGAAAAGGGCAGGGCAGAGGTGACTTACGCCAAAGGTTGTGCCGTGCGTGATGAGAACGACACCGACACTGATGAGGCAGTGAAAATTGCCAAAGCCGCTGATGTGGTGGTGCTTGTGGTTGGTGGTTCTTCCGCTCGTGATTTCAAGACAAGCTATGAGGAAACGGGTGCCGCCATCGTCAATGAATTCATTTCCGATATGGATTGTGGCGAAGGTTACGACCGCTCCACATTAAAACTTTTAGGTAAGCAAGAGGAACTGATGCAACGCATCTACGAGGCCGGAAAGCCTGTCGTGACGGTCTATATCCAAGGTCGTCCTTTGGACATGAACCTCGCCGCCAAAAAGTCAAATGCCCTAATGACCATATGGTATCCTGGTATGGAGGGCGGCTCTGCCTTAGCTGACATCCTTTGGGGCGACTACAATCCCGCTGGCCGCCTGCCGATTTCCATTCCGCGTTCGGTGGGACAAATTCCTGTCTATTACTCCCAACCTCAAACGGGCGATTATGTGGAGGAAACCTCCAAGCCTTTGTTCCCCTTCGGCTATGGTTTGAGTTATACACAATTTGAATACAGCGACTTAAAGGTTGATAGCGTACCTGAAAGTCCTGGCGTTTTCTTTGTCTCTATCACTGTAAAAAACGTTGGCCCTTGTGATGGCGACGAAGTCGTCCAACTCTATGTCCGTGATGAAGTTGCCAGCATCGCGCCTGCTTCCAAATTGCTGAAAAGCTTCCAAAGGGTGTTTATTAATAAAGGTGAAACGAAGAAGGTCACCTTATACCTTACTGAACGTGATCTGGCTGTGTATTCAAAAGAAAAAGGCTGGCATGTCGAGCCTGGTGGATTTACCATTATGGTTGGTGGGAATTCGGAAAACTGTGCGCTTTCCGCAACTATTGAAGTAAATTAATTAGCTCACTTTCACGTTCACTATACCATTTCTGTCACAGCGCACTACTATGCGCTTGTACTCGGTAATGCCTTCGTAGACGCATTGTATGATGATGGTGATGTGGTATACTTTCTTGCCTTCGATGGGCTTGTATTCGTTGTCCTCCCACGTGCCGGAGAGCGGGAAACTCGGGTTGTCCATCTTACGGGTGTATTCCGTGAAGTTGTACCTCAAAATATCGTTGATGCCTCGAAGAGGATAAGGGCTGGCCTTGGCCAGTTCTGTCGGCCAGAGTTGTACCTTTTTACGATAAAGCAACACCTTTTCGTCTTTACCGCTTACCTCAGCGAAGAGCGGATTGCGGCTACGCAACTTGATAACTTCAGGAATGATCTTGTCGCTGTCGATGAAGTCGACACTGTCTTTGCTCCAGCCGATATATTTCTCCTTGACGCGGAAATCGGTCCGGGTGTCGAAGACCTTGTTGCTGACACGCTTGGCAAAGATAAGGCGTAACCAGTCTTTCAAGCGGTCCTTAAACA
>JBGUNT010000063.1:0-14308 GCA_045117495.1 Candidatus Limimorpha sp.
GTGTCAAGCATATACACCTTGAAGAGGCTTCGGTTCTCTTCCTGCTCGAACGGCAAGGCCAACGAGTGCAGGTTGTAGCAAAAATAAGCCACGCCCGCATCGTCGAGCCACGAAGCCGCATCCTCGTACTTCTGCATCGAGGCTGTCTGTTCCATGCTCTTCAGGATGAAACGCTTCTTCTGCTTGCTGAGTTCCGAAGGGATGGCGTCGAAAAAACGCTTCGCCTTGGTCTTCTGCTCGGCGGCGTACTTGGCGATGTCGTCGCGATAGCTTTGGATGATTTTCCTTTGCTGCAACAAAGTGGCCGCAAAATCGGCATTGCCCAAAAACGTGGCCACCACTTGCGGCATACCGCCAACAATCAAATACTCACGGTAATACTTCATCATCTGCTCATGCACGAAACTTGTGACCGGCACTTGGCTCAAATAGGCCGTGCGCAAGCCCTCCACGGCCATTTCGCTCACGCCACGCGCCCAAAGAAACTCCTCGAAATCCATCGGGAACATCTCGATTTGTCGCTCAAAACCAACTGGAAACGACGACACCTCCTTATAATTGATGCCCAACAGCGACCCCGACTCAATATAGTCATACACGCCTTCCTCCACCAAAAACTTGATGGCCGTTCGTGCATTTGGGCAACTCTGAATCTCATCGAAAAAAACCAAAGTCTTGCCCTTGACAAAAGGGCCATAACCCATCAACGAGAGGTTGCCGATGATGGTGGCCGTGTCGCGCTTGCCGTCGAAAGCGATCCTTGCATTCGGGTCAAGCTCGAAGTTGATTTCCACGAAATGCTGGTAGTTTCGCCTGCCAAATTCGCGCACAATGGTCGTCTTTCCCACCTGACGAGCACCCTTGATTAAAAGGGCTTCCTTATGGGGTAAATTCTTCCAATCTCTTAAAAATTTGATTATCTTTCTTTTATACATAATTTAAGTAACTTTTTGCAGGTATTTCGCCGCAAAGATAGTAACTTTTTGCAGATAAAAACAAGCTTTTGTAGTAACTTTTTGCAGGTAATTTCACCTTTTCAAGGTAACTTTTTGCAGGTAAAGTATCCTCAAAGTCCATTTTTCAAAGGTCGGCAACTGGGTGGAAATAGCATTTGCGCTCGGCAGTGAGGGTGTCGCCTTCGGTCAGTTCTAGTTTCACGTAAACCTTTTGCAAATCGGCATTTCTCAAATAATCGCCTAGACCTTCCACGGCGTATTTCCGGTTCTCGTTGGCCTTCATCTCCACTTTCACTTTTTGCTCAAACTTTGGGTGGCCTTCGAGATCGTCATATTTAAGATCTTCAAGGTCGCACACCGTGATAGTCAGGATTCCATCAATGCTGCGCATTAAATCGGACGTGACGAAAACGCCATAGTCTTTCTGATCGACACTCAAAAGCACGGGTGCGAAGAGCGTCTTCAGCCGTTCTTGCAGCACCTTGGGATGGCCGTAATAGTCGATGGACGACCACGAAGTGACGGGCCAAGCATCGTTGAGTTGCCAATAGAGCGTGCCCATGTTGTAAGGTTTCGCCGTGCGGTGCGCCTCAATCGCTATCTCCATGCCGTAGGCTTGCGAAAGTTGGCTCAAATGCACATACTCCTCAAAATCCTTGGGCTGAGCATCGGGGTAATACCGTTGGATGAAGTCATCGATTTGTCGTGTGCCACGAGCGTGTTTTTGGTGTGCCGCAATCACCTCAGCATCCTTGCTCAGATCCTCCCCTTCTGCTATCTTCAGCAAAGTTGAATAGTCGGGATAACTTTGGTAGCCGTATTCACTGTTGAAGCGGCCCACCTTCTCGCGATACATCTCATAAGGCTGCTCGCCCCACCAAACGCCCCAATAATGCACATCGCCTTCCGTCAAACTCTCGGGTCGTCCCCAACCTTTCGAAGGTGAACTAGGCCAGTAGGGTCGCGTGCCATCGTACAAGGCCACAGCATCTGGCAATATGGTTTCAAAGAGTTGGTCGTATCCTGCCTTAATGGCCTTGTCGTCCTCCTCGCTCCAGCCCAATGACTGCTGCCAGCCCCAGTTGTAGTAGCCTTCCGAAATCTCGTTGCCACCGCACCACAAGGCCAACGACGGATGCGAAGCCAAACGTTTCACCTGCTCCTCGGCTTCAATCCTTGCGTTTTCGAGGAAAGCCTCGTCGTAGGGATACATCGTTCCGGCATACATGAAATCCTGCCAAACCAAGATGCCATATTTGTCACAAAGCGTGAAAAAGTCGTCAGAAGGATAAATGCCACCGCCCCACACGCGCAACATATTGAAATGAGCGTCTTTGGCTTGCTCCAAGAGTTGAATCGTATGGTCAACATCAATCCAAGTCTCAATCATCTCCTCGGGGACGTAGTTGGCGCCTTTGGCATACATTGACACGCCGTTCACCTTGAAATAAAACGCCCGCCCGATGCTGTCAGGCTCATCGACCATCTCGAAGGTTTTAATACCAGACCATATTTTCTTGGAATCCAAAACCTTATCCCCGTCTTTCAGAAGTACATCAAAGACATAAAGCGGTTGTTCGCCCATCTCGTTGGGCCACCACAACGCTGGATTTTCAATTTCAAAGTTCAGGATCTCATTTTGGGTACCGCCATTAAGGTGTATGGTTTTCTGGCTGTTTTTCTCACCATTGACATAGATTTCCGCCGCGTAAATTCCTTCAGCCCTACTTTCCACATCAAGGCACAAACGCATCGTAGCCTTCTCGTTATCAATGTTTTCTGTGACAATATATGCGTTTTGCAATTTCGCATCCGACCAACCGATCAGTTCCACCCGTTTCCAAATACCCACGTTCTTGTACTTCGGTGCCCAGTCCCAGCCGTGCTGGTAAGGTGCCTTGCGCGTGACGGCGTATTTCTCAGGCAATCGAGGCTGATGTTGCTCATACAAAGCCAATTGTGTGCTGTCATAACGAAGGAAATGCACTTCCAAAAGGTTGTCTTTCTTTTTCAGCAAGTCTTTCACATCGTGTTTCCAAGTTCGGAATTGGTTATCGGCAAAGAAGAGTTTTTCGCCATTCAATTTTACTTCTGCATAGGTATCGATGCCTTCAAATTCCAATTCAACCACCTGTTTTTCAAGCAAATCCTTATCTGCATCGAAACGCAAGGTGTAGTCCCATGGATGGTCGGAAATCCAAAGCAATTGGTTTTCTACCGTGCCGAGATAGGGATGCGGAATGATGCCGTTTTCATAGAGGCTCTGCTGCACCACCGAAGGCACATCGACCTGCATATTAATATCTAAGGTGTCGCCCGTGAGCGTCCAGCCTTGGTTAAGGAGTTGCGCAACGACGTTGGGCTTTTCGACCTGCTGACAGCCAACCAAAAAAGCCGCAAAAGACAATAAAACCAATACTTTTTTCATAGCGATTATTCTTTTTCTCACAAAACTTGCAAAATCCACAAAACATTGTTTTCTAAGGAAAGTCGCCAACCGGCTCCTTTCCGGCGGCAAGGCGGTTGCCGTGCCGTTTAGAAATGGTTTTGCTTGTTTTGTTGGTTTTGTGACGAACTAAAACGGATTCAATATCTTTTCCATCTCGTAAATCAAGTCCTTGTTCGACTCGGTCCAGACCATCGTAGCGCCGGTCGCGTCTTTTTGGTTAGGATAGAGTTTCTCGTTGAAGCGCGGCACCCAGTGGGCCAAAGAGGCGTGGCAATGCACCGCGCCCGTCATGTTCATGACGTCCTTCACGTTGCCGAGGTTGATGCCGCCACCAGGCATGATGCCGATCCTGTCGCCATAGCGCAGCTGCATCTCCGCTATCATCGGGACGCCCTCCAAAGCCGTGGGTTTGCCGCCCGAGGTCAGAATTTTGTCGAAGCCGAGTTCTATCAGCTTTTCAACGGCTTCAAACGGCTTCACGCAAGCGTCGATGGCGCGGTGGAAGGTGAACTTCAACCCCTCACCCGCTCCCATCAAAGCCTTGATGGTCTCCACGTCGAGTTCTCCCTTGTCGTTCAAGGCACCGATGACCACGCCTTCAAAACCGAGTTTCTTGCAAAGCATGATGTCGGTCTTCATCATCTCGACTTCTTCCTCGTCGTAGATGTAGTTGCCCGGGCGCGGCCGGATGAGCACGCGCATGGGAATAAACGAAATGTCAATGGCCTTGGCCAAAGTTCCAAGCGAAGGCGTCACGCCGCCCACTTCGAGGCATTCGCACAACTCCACGCACTGGGCGCAGCCGTCCATCGCGTTCTGCAACGACTTGATGCCGTTGGCACAGATTTCCAATCGTATCATAGTTCTAACAATTTGGGGCAAAGATACACATTTCCCAACAGCAACACTATGAAACCGAAATTTATTGTAATTTTACAGTAAATTTCGGATAAAATATTTGTTAAATCCGATATTTATTGTAATTTTGCAGAAAATTTCGGATAGAAGATGGAAAACACCTACATCAAACGCGAGACTTATCTCCAAAAACTCATCGATCGCATGGACAACGGCGAGGTGAAAATCGTGACTGGCCCAAGGCGATGCGGGAAATCGTGGCTCCTGAAACGCATTTTCAGGGACTATCTGCTTTCCAAGGGCGTGCCTGAACAAAACATCATCATCGTTTCCTTCGACTTGGACGATGAGGAAGAAATCTACGGCGACCTCACTGAACGCAAGGCCTTGAAAGACTTCCTCTACAGCCGCATCACTTCATCCACAGCCAACTATTATGTCATCCTCGACGAGGTACAGGAAGTAGAAGGATTTGAAAAGATCGTCAATGGACTGAATGCCAAGGACAATGTCGACGTTTACATCACTGGCAGCAACTCGCATTTCCTGTCGTCCGACATCCGCACCATCTTCCGAGGTCGCGGCGATGAAGTGAGAGTTTATCCTTTTTCGTTCAAAGAGTTCCGTTCTAACCGAACTGAACCCATCGGCGAGCTTTGGAAGGAATACTACACTTACGGTGGCATGCCAGGGCTGCTCCACCATCCCACTCCCGAGCAGAAAGTGGCCTACCTACAACGCCTTTGGAACAAGACCTATCTTGACGACGTGGTGGAGCGTAACCACGTGAAAAACCGCGAAGCCCTGTCGGATCTCGCCGATGCGCTCTGCTCCTCTGTGGGCTCGCTGACCAACCCCAACCGCATCAGCAACGTAATGCAAAGCATCAAAAAAGCAAAAATCAACCCTGAAACCGTTGGCAATTACATCACCTACCTCGAAGACGCCTTCCTTTTCGAAGGTGCCAAACGTTTCAATGTCAAGGGAAACAAGTATTTTGAAAGCATCAAAAAATACTATGCCGTTGACGTGGGGCTGCGCAATGCCAAACTCAACTTCCGCCAGCAAGAAATCACTCACATCATGGAAAACGTCATTTACAACGAACTGAGGATGAAAGGCTTCATCGTTGATGTTGGATTGGTGGAGAGTCGCGAGAGTCGCAATGGGAAAATGGAATACATACAATACGAAATCGATTTCATCGCCCAAAACGGAAGGGAAAAATACTATATCCAATCTGCTTATAAAATGGACGACGAAGAAAAACGAAATCAGGAACTTCGCCCATTGTTGAAAGTGGACGACAGCTTCCAGAAAATTGTCATCACCGGCGACGACATAGCCACCTATACTGACGGCAAAGGCATTGTTTACACAGGGTTGCTCCAATTCCTTGACTCGGGAATATAAATGGCCAAAGCATATTACTTGATTTAATTTTGTGTACTTTTGCATCCCAAAAATCTCAACAGTGATCTATCCAACCAACTTCGAACAGAAAATCGGCTTCGTCAGCGTCCGTCAGATGCTCTCCGAGCATTGCATCAGCGCGATGGGCTTGGAGAACGTGGAAAAGATGGCGTTTTCGTCTGACAGCGCTTTCATCCTCAAGAGTCTGGAGCAGACCGAGGAGTTCATCGGTTTGCTGCAAACGGGCGTGCCTTTCCCGATGCGCGACTTCCACGACCTGCGCGAGGCCTTCCACAACATACAAATCGACGGCACCTGCCTCAGCGTCGAAGACCTGTTTGCGCTGAAGCCCTCGCTCAACGTGCTCGAAGCCATCCTGCGCTACGGCCGCTCCGAAGGCGCCGGCAACACGCCTCGGATCAAATCACTGATTGAGGACATCTTTATCGACCGCAGCGTCTTCACCGAAGCCAACCGCCTCGTCGACGACAAGGGCGAGATCCCCGACAACGCCTCCACCGAGCTGCTTGAGATACGCCAGAGCATACGCCGCAAACAAGGCGGCATCGAGAAGCGCATCCGCCAGATCATGGGCGACGCCAAGACGGCAGGCTGGGTCGACCAAAAGGCGGAACTCACCGTGCGCGACGGCCGTTTGGTCATCCCCGTGAAGGCTGGCGACAAGCGCGCCATCCGCGGCTTCATCCACGACGAGTCGGCCACAGGGCAGACCGTCTACATCGAACCCACCGAGATCTTCGACACCTCCAACGAAATCAAGGAGCTGGAGTATGCCGAACGCCGCGAGATCCACCGCATCCTCATGGCCTTCACACGACTGCTGAGACCTTATCTCTCCGAGCTTCGCAAGGCCTGGGACATGCTTGGCGAACTCGACTTCATCCGCGCCAAGGCCTTGCTTGCCAACGAAATCGGCGGCGTGAAACCCGAGATCAAAGACGGTCCTTATGTCAACTGGCAGCAAGCACGCCATCCCTTATTGGAAAAGAAGCTGAAGGCCCAAGGCAAACAAATCGTCCCCTTGGACCTGCAACTCGACGAAGGCAACCGCATCCTCGTCATCAGCGGTCCCAACGCAGGCGGCAAGTCGGTATGCTTGAAGACCACCGGCCTGCTGCAATACATGCTGCAGTGCGGCTTGATGCCGCCCATGCGCGTCGACTCACAATGCGGCCTGTTTGAGAACCTCTTCATCGACATCGGCGACGAGCAGTCCATCTTGGACGACCTGTCGACCTACAGCTCGCACCTTATTAATATGAAGTCATTGCTGGAACATGCCGACGGCAAGACCTTGTTCCTCATCGACGAGTTCGGCACCGGCACCGAGCCCCAGCTGGGCGGCGCCATCGCCGAAGCCATCCTCTTGGAGCTCAACAAGAAGCAAGCCTTCGGCATGGTCACCACGCACTATGCCAACCTCAAGCTTCTGGCCGACAACCACGAGGGCATCGTCAACGGCGCCATGCTGTTCGACACGCGCTTCATGCAGCCCATGTACATCATGATGACCGGCAAGCCCGGCTCGTCGTTTGCCTTCGAGATCGCCAAGAAAATCGGTTTCCCACGGCAGATTCTCGACGATGCCGCCAACATCACCGGCGACCAGCACCTTAAGTTCGAGAAGCAACTGCAGCAGCTCGAAGTCGACAAGAAAGCCATCCGCAAGAAGGAACAGGACCTGCGCATCGCCGACCAGCTGCTCACCGAGGTGGTGGAGAAATACAAGAACCTGCTCTCCGAGCTCGAAGGCAAGAAAAAGCAATACCTCAGGGATGCCGCCGCCGAAGCCCAGGAGCTGATACAGAAAGCCAACAGCCAGATTGAGCGCACCATCAAAGAGATCAAGGAGGCACAGGCCGAGAAGACCAAGACCAAGGAGATCCGCCAAAACCTGGAGAAGACCAAGGAAGAGATTGCCCAGAAAGCCAAGGAAGCCGCCGAGCCCAAGAAAGAAGAAGGCGAGGTCGTGCTGAAGGTCGGCGACACCGTATGCATCGAAGAGATGCAAGTCGTGGGCGAGGTTCTGGCCATCAGCGACACCGATGCCACCATCCTCTTCGACAGCATCCGCTTGCGCACCAGCCCCGACAAGCTCCGCAAGGTGAGCCGTGCCGAAGCCCGCAAGACGCAGCGTCGTTGGCAGAACGGCTTGGCCGAAGACCTCAGCGAGAAGGCCGAGCACTTCGACCTCACCCTTGACGTGCGCGGCCATCGTGCCGAGGAGGCCTTGGACATCGTCGACAAATACTTGGATGAGGCCAAGCTGCTAAGCATCAAGGAGGTGAGCATCCTCCACGGCAAGGGCAACGGCATCCTGCGCAAATTAATCCGCGAGAAGCTCAGCCACATGCGCGAGGTGGAACACTTCTGTGACGCCTCCCTCGAGACCGGCGGCACGGGGATCACTCGGGTGTATTTTAGGTAAGGGCTTAGTTACTTTAATACTTGTTAAACTATACAATTAATTTTGAGGAGATAATCCTATCGACAAAGACAGTGTCTTCTTCGATATGGAATACATATGCCCATTTATGATTATGCGAAATCATTCTTCGGGCTTTGGGATGGATGGCAAGGATTGTTTTGGAATGAGCCTCGGCAGACTTTAATATTCTGACATTATAGGTTTTCATACCTTTTATCCAAGGCATTTCTAATCTTGTCAAAATACTCATCTACGGACATGCTTTCATGTCGACTCGTCAATACGGGCGAGACCGGCTTGGTGCTTATGTATGCCGCTACAGGTTCGCTTGCCACAGTCTCGGGTTTGCTATTTTCATATTCCTTTATTGCCATTATAGCTATCTTAGCGATTACAACTGCAAAAATACATATTTTGCACTGTGATAGTGCATTGTTTTGAAATTTTTTACACGTGCAATGTAGAAAGAATTACTTCTATGCTCCCCTAAAGGGGGACGCGCGAAGCGACAGTCCGGCGCGAAGCGACGCAGACACGAATTACGCCGGGCTTCGCCCCCACACACGCTTCGCGTCATTGTATGAGCGAGACCGCCGCGAGCGAAGCGAAGCGGCTCCCCTGTTTTCGCTTCGCGTCATCGCGAGGAACGAAGCGATCCAGATGACAAGCTTACCAAGCAATAAGACGTCACACTAGTGCTGGCTTTGTTTATGCGAACGCCTACAGCTTTGGCACAAGATTGTAACGTATTTGTTACACACAAAAACCAAAATTATGTAACATTTTTGTTACATTCATGTATAGTGTAACATTTTTGTTACATTCATGTATAGTGTAACGTATTTGTTACACTTATCACCATGGCAAAAACCCCAAGTGTAACACTTTCGTTACACTTCTCCACTGTTTTCCAACAAACGACCTCAACCTCTACTCCTGAGCGTCCAAAAAACACCATGCAATTTTTACAAAAATGTAACAAATATGCTACAGGTATCAAAAAAATGTGTATTTTTGCACCCGCAAACGGAAGGTACACCCGTTTCATACACACGAAATAAGAATACTATAGTAAAAGGTTTATTAGGATCCTAAAATGCAGAAAACCAGCCGTATAACAAAGTTATATGCTGAGCACTTGCCAATGATGAATCCCACTTGCCAAGGGCAATTTGCAGCCTGGCCGAGTGGAACGAACGTTGGGGAAGTGCGAGGGAAGAGAACGCGCTGCCGGCAACCGCTTGGCGGGGCGCGATATGTTGTGTCTTCCCGGCCCTAGTGAAAGGACATTCCGAAATAAGAATACAAATGAATCAAGTTATAATTAAAACAATGAGAATGCAAATGAAAAATTACGAAAAAAGAAGCCTGGCCCTGCTTGGCCACGGCAAATGGAAAAGCGCCCTCGGGCACACCTTATTAATTATAGGGATGGTGCTGCTGAGCCTGGGCGCGTATGCGCAAACCATGACTCCCATACCCGATGGTTTGGTGATGGAAAAGAAATGGCTGCCCAATGAAAACGACCCCACGAACCGTACGGGTAACATCCTCGTGGAAACCTACGTGACGGGTCATTCCGTTGCCCAGCACGTGCCTACCGACATCGTCCTCGTCTTGGACGTTTCGGGCTCAATGGATGAAACTTTAGATTCATACGCTTACACACCAAGAGACTCACAAGGGTATTCCTGGGATAATTTTGATGGGTATTATTATTATTTACACACCGATGGCGAGTATTATCGTGTTAGACTTGCCTATTCTGGTAGTGGCAGTAGTAGACGTTATTGGCTCCGTTTTCAGGTTGGTAACGACTACTGGTGGTTAAGAGGCACAGGCCCTGCAACTCTAGAACAGCCCGATGGTGTCACTGGTCAAACTACCATAATCTGGACTGGCGTGCTTTATGAAAGACATCAACTTACAAAAATGGAGGCCTTGAGAACTTCCGTTGGCTTGTTCGTGGACATTATTGCCAACGATGCCACTCAATATAACGTGGACCACCGTATCAGTATTGTGAAATATGCAATGAACAGATATTACGGTGATGATGAATCAAATATTGAAGAAGGAGACCATGTATATGACTACACTTATGGTAGTGGTTGGCAAACGCAAACATTGGAAGACGCAAATTACACTGAGGTCGTCATCAAACGTAGAAACCCAAGAACAGACGCACAATATATCAAAGATCAAGTTAACGCTATTCAACCAAAAGGTGCAACGGCTTCGGACTATGGCATGAGCAAAGCCAGATACCTGTTGGCCAGCATTCCTGCCGCCCAGTTTGAAGAACGCAACAAGGTGGTGGTGATGTTCACTGATGGTTCACCAACCTATTCTGACGGTTTTCAAACCCAAGTTGCCACCAACACCATCAGTAACGCCCACGACTTGAAACATAGCTGGACTAACGATGGCAACACGTATCAATTCGATGCAACTGTGTTCTCCGTTGGTGTATTCGATAATTTAACCGATCAAATCGAAACCTACATGAATTATGTCTCTTCCAACTATCCAGATGCACAAGGCATGACAGACGGAGGCGACCAGGATAGCGAGGATTATTTCTTTACGGCTGAATCAGCCGACGGCTTGAGCGAAATCTTCGAAACCATCGCTAGTGCCAGCGGTGCCCTGCCCATCTCGGCAACTGCTATGGTGCAAGACATGGTGTCGCCCAATTTCCAACTGCCCGAAGGCGCTAGCGGCACTGTAACCGCCTACGCTCCAAAATTCACCGGAATAAACGCAACAACTGGTAAATATGAATTTGAAGAAATCAATGACGGAGCTACATTGGATATTGTCGATGGCGTTGTGGTGCCTTGTGAAGAAGGCAGCGAGGGTTGTGGTGAGAATATGCTGCCGGAAGGCTTTGTCAGGGTTAACGGCAAAACAATCCAGTTGGAAGGATTCAATTACTCTGAACATTGGTGCGGTAACATTACAGATGATCATGATGTTGACACCCCTCATGGACGTAAGATTGTCATCAAGATCCCGGTTGTGGTTAATGAAGGCACTTGGGGTGACGGCATCCAGACCAACGACCCGGCAAATTCTTATCTCAAGGTTCCTGATCCAAACAATCCTGGTCAATACTTTTATTATGGTCCCTTCAACAACCTTACCACCAACGTAATGGGTGATGTTTGGACTGAGATTGTTACGAGTAAGCCTCAAGGCTATGATCGCATGAACATTGACACGCCCGAGGAACTGGCTTGGTTTATCAGCGAAGTCAATGGTCGTATTCACTATAATGGCAATACCAACAACGTGGCCTCCAACCCCTCTCTCCCCGGTCGTCTCACTGCCGACATCGACATGAGCGCCCACAACTGGGTGCCAATCGGAGCAGGCTACAAGTGTAATGCAAACAACCAATATGTAGACGCCCAAGGCAATGTGGTTGACAAGCCCACCGTCAAATTGGCCTACGAAGGCGAGTTCGACGGTAATGGTCACGTCATCACTGGCCTAAAGAACAATGCCGACAAATGGTATAAGGTCGCCGCTGGGCAAAGCAATCAAGTTGTCGTCTACCCAGGCATGTTCTCCAGTATTGGATCAAATGGCAAGGTTCACGACGTCTTCATCTTGGATGCTGATTTCCGTGGCAAACAGCATAATACTGGTTTTGTCCATCATGGCATTTTGGCCGATACCCTGACTGGAGGCCAAATCTATAACTGCGAAGCTGCCGGCCGCTTGACATGTAACAACGATGCCCTGCTCGATGCCAACTTGATTTATGGTGGCTTGGTCGGCCTCAACAATGGTGGCACCATCCACTCCAGCATGGCCATGGCCAATCTCACCGGTTACACCATGGGCGGTGCTGTGGGCGAGAACCGTAGCGGTTCATTCAGCAACAGCTTCACCAATGGCGAATACCATTATCTCGTCAGAAATGGCGTTTCTGCCAAACCCGTCGGCGGTCTTGCAGCCACCAACGCTGGAACCATCGACAACTGCTATGTGCGCTTTGAACGCACTAATGAGAACCTAACCGATGCCAACTTCGGCATGCTTTATGGCAGCAACACAGGCACCGTCAGCAACTGCTACACGCCTGAGTTGAGAACGTACATTCATCCAAATGCTAACAGTGAGAACGTAGCCGACACGGAGGATGGTCTTATTGCAATCAATGAAAGTGTTCCGAATAATGGAGCCATGAATCCTTACACACAACCAGTCACTTCCACTTATTATAATATGTTTGTTAACGACAACAGGGTGAATGGCACATGGTCTCAATATGCAGAGAATATCTACACTTATAATAATGGAACTCCTCTATTAGATAAACTTAACGAAAATGCAGGCGATGGAGCTGCTTGGAAACGCACAAAAGCAGCAAGCTATTATGCTGGACATCAAGCAGGAGACATCAACGACGATTATCCTGTGTTGCAGCTTCCTAATTACACCTGCTTGGCTTCTACCAACGGCATCACCATCGACTATGCCAAGAATCTCTCCGATATGCTGCACCGCCACAACAGCGGCGCCTTGAACGAAAACACCAGCCTCGATAGCCATCCTGCTGATGAAAATAAGAATTTTTACAAGCCTACTGATCACCCTGCCATCAACGGTGGTACCATCAACCTCTTCGCCAATGACGATATGAATCAAAGTAATGGAAATGGCGGTTCAAAGGCTGATTTGGACGCTAGCTACTATAATACTGATGATGACGTGGTTGTCTACATCGACGAAAACACCTCATTGCTGCAACCCACAGGTGCTACTACTTCAAGCATTGAAGCTTATACCGGCCAAACGTTGTATGCCTATAGCGAGCGTTGGCACCTCATCAGTTCCTCTTTGGAAGACAGTGAATTTGGATGGTCTTATATCAAAGATAATGTAGACATTGAAAATGTTCAAGTAGAACACAGTGATGACCCCAATCCTTGTGGATGGACTCTTAAGGTCTCGGATGAAGATCATGCTTTCTTCCCCATCGACCTCCAATCCTATAGACGCGCCGATTTCTACTGCTTCTTCGAGCCCGAATACCACTGGATCAACTTCCGCCGCAATGGTAATAGCCATTGGCACATGGACAACTATACCACAAAGATTCAATATGAATACACATTGAATGGTACTACCCACAAGCTTAAGAATGAGAAACAATTCATACCTGGTAAAGGCTATTTGGTGTCCAACGAAACTGTCTATGCTAGCAATCCGTATAATAAGAACTATCAGTTTATCCAAAACCGTGGTACACTAAACAACGGCAACGTCACTATCCCGGTCACCTGCACCGATGGTATCGGCTGGACGGGTCGTCAGGGCTACAACCTGCTCGGCAACCCCTACCAGAGCTATTTGGACTTTGAGAAATTCATTGAAGGCAACAGCGGCCTTTGGAACGATGGCGACACTTATGCAGAGACCTATGCCGTGTACGATCCCGAAAAGGACGCATGGCTGCAATACGGCAATAATGCATCGCCTGAAGCTTTAGCTGCCTCCCGATACATCAACATGCACCAAGGCTTCTTCATCCAAACGAGCAAAAACAATGTCAACGCCACCTTCACCAACGCTATGCGTACGAACACCAAAGGCAGTGGCTTCCGCGGTAATGAAAACCACTATCCGCTGGTCAACTTCACCCTTACCGACGACGAGGGCAACAAGGACATCGCCGTCCTCGAGGTGAGCCGTCCCGAAAACGATGGTGCCAAGAAGATCTTCGTCAGCACCTCCAAGGGTCGCCTCTCCCTGCGCCACGACAATGAGGACTTCGCTATCCTCTTCCGCGACATGCAGAGCGGCAGCCAGCCTCTCTACTTCGAAGCCAAGGAAGACGGCACCTTCACCCTCAGCTGGAACACGGCCAACGCCAACTTCAGCAGCCTCACCCTGGTCGACAACCTCACTGGCGTGAAGTATGACATGCTCGCCAACGATAGCTACACCTTCCAAGGTAGCATGTCTGACTATCGTTCACGCTTCAAGGTGGTCTTCGGCGCCTTCACCGATGTGGAAGAGAACGAAGAGACCGTCACCGACAACTTCGCCTTCTTCGATGGCAGCGACTGGATTGTCAACGGACAAGGCCAGCTCACCGTCACCGACATGACGGGCCGCACGGTCTACACCAGCAACCTCACCAACGACCAGAACCGCGTCAGCCTCAAC
>JBGUNT010000064.1:0-4300 GCA_045117495.1 Candidatus Limimorpha sp.
ACAGGCACAACCTATACAAATGCCTCAGAACAGGCCAGCGCACACCACAAACCCTATATCACCTAGCGGCGTTTCGACGGGCTCAACGTCCGCTGCTACAAAGGTTTCCGAGCCCATGGTTACGACCAAAGCCCCCGAACCTGCAGTTACAGCCAAGGTCCCTGAACCTGTCGAAGGGCCGACCAACAAGCCAACTCCTCAACAATCAACAATTCAGTCACAAGCCGCTCCCGTTTCGACAGGCTCAACGTCGGCCCAGCCCATTGTCAGACCACGTGGCGCCACCAGTGGCATCAGCATCAGCAAAGCCATGCAACAAGCCGAACAAAAGATCGAGGAAAAAGAAGAGACATGGAATACGCCTTTCACGCAGGAGCAACTCACAGCGGCTTGGGGCGACTTCGTCAACAGATACAAAAACTATGAAAAGCACTCACCCAGTTTCTTGGCTGCATTGAGCAAATACACTCCCAAACTTGGTCCGAACTTCGAAATCCATTTTGCAGTGGACAACATGCTCTTTGAACAGGAGGCCGACGGCATGCGCTTCCTTAGAAACCACCTAAAGAATAGCCTTCACAACAACCAATACCAACTCAAGCCCGAGTTGATGGAACGTCCAGGCGAGATCGAGGCCTACACCGACAAGGACAAGTTCGAGAAAATGGTGGAAGAACGCCCTTTCCTGAGATCCTTACAGACCGAGCTAAAACTCGAAGGCGATTTATAAATCGAATCAATCTATTTCAAACCTAATAAAAAATGAAGAAAAAACACATTGTAGCCATGATGATTTTAAGTACAATGGCAGCAGGCTGCGCACAGAAGGCAGTCGAAACACCTCAACCCGAAAAAGAAATTGTTCCGGCCATCGACCTGAGCAACATGGACACCACCATCAACCCCGCGGAGGATTTCTTCCGTTATGCCAACAACAACTGGATCAAGAACAATCCAATCCCTGAAGAGTACTCCACCTATGGTGCCTTCACCGAGATTGACCAGCACAACGAGATTCTCATTCAAGACATCATCGACGAGGTCTCCAAAGACGCTAACGCCACGCAAGGCAGTGTAGCCCAAAAGATTCGCGACTTCTACAACGCAGGCATGGACACCGTGGCCATCGATGCACGTGGTTACAGCGAGTTGCAACCTTATTTCGATATGATCGATGGACTCAACGACAAGGCCAACTTAGCCGAACTGATGGGCAAGTTACACAGCGACGGCATTGGGGGCTTCTTCAACGCTGGAGGCAGCTCCGACCCGAAGAACGCCGAAATGGTCATCATGCACCTCTACCAAGGTGGTCTCAGCCTGACCGATCGAGACGACTACCTCGTTGCCGAATCGCAAGAGATGCGTGACAAGTATGTCGAACATGTGGCCAAGATGTTCCAACTCACAGGCACTGACTCCATCGAAGCCGCCAAGAAAGCCCAAGGCATCCTAGCCTTAGAGACTGCTTTGGCCAAGAACTCTTTAAGTCGTGTAGAGATGCGCGATCCCGACCGTATGTACAACAAGCGCAGCCGTGCCGAATTGCAGAAATCAACTCCCGTTTTCAACTGGGATAGCTACTTCGATGCCGCTGGCGCTCCTGCTTTTGACTCGCTCAACGTTGGTATGCCGGACTTCATCGCCAACCTGAACAAGATCATCCTCAACACCGACCTCAATACCATCAAGGACTACTTGCGTTGGAAAGTCATCCACGGCAATGCTTCCATGCTGAGCAGCGACCTCGACGCTGAGAACTTCAACTTCTACGGTAATTACCTCTATGGCCAAGAGGTACAGCAGCCCCGCTGGCGCCGTATCCTTGACGCCACCTCCGGTTGCCTTGGCGAAGCCGTTGGCCAACTCTATGTCGAGAAGCACTTTCCTGCAGAGGCAAAAGAGCGTATGCTCAACCTCGTCGGCAACCTGCGTACCGCCTTGGGCGAACGCATCAAGAGCCTCAATTGGATGAGCGACGAGACCAAGGCCAAGGCCCTACACAAGCTTGACTGCTTCAACGTGAAGATCGGTTATCCTGACAAATGGAAGGATTACAGCAAGTATGAAGTTACACCTGATTCCTATTTCGAGAACGTACACCGTGCTATCCGTTTCGAGAACGAGAGAGAAATGGCCAAGATTGGGAAGCCTGTCGACAAAGACGAGTGGTTCATGACGCCTCAGACTGTTAACGCCTACTATAGTCCGGAGATGAACGAAATCGTGTTCCCCGCCGCCATCCTCCAGCCCCCGTTCTTCAACATGGACGCTGACGATGCCGTCAACTACGGTGGCATCGGCGTGGTGATCGGTCACGAGATGACCCATGGCTTCGACGACCAAGGCTGCAAGTACGACGAAAACGGCAACCTCAACAACTGGTGGACTGAAGAAGACGCCACCAAGTTTGCAGAGCGCACACAGCAACTCGTGAAGCTCTTCAACGAGTTCCAAGTGAGAGGCAACCAAATCAACGGCCAGCTGACCCTTGGCGAGAACATCGCTGACCTCGGTGGCCTCAACGTTGCATGGGATGCCTACCAGATGACCGAAGAGGCCAAGGCCAACCAGAGCATTGACGGCTTCACGCCTGCCCAGCGTTTCTTCATCAGCTATGGCACCATCTGGCGCAACAACTCGCGCGACAAGTATATCGAACGTCAAGTGAAGACCGACGTGCACTCACCCGCCGAAGCCCGCGTCAACCGCACCCTCGGCTCGATGCCGCACTTCTACGAAGCCTTCGACATCCAACCCGAAAACGCCATGTATATCGCTCCCGAAGAGCGCGCAACCATTTGGTAATCATGGGCTTAAAGAAACAAATAGCCAAACTGGGGCTTCGTCTTGGCGGTTGGACAACCGTCAACGAAGCTCCAGCTGACTTGGGCAATGCGGTTTGCATCGTAGCGCCCCACACCGCCATCGAAGACTTCTTCGTCGGCCTTGGATTCTATTGGTACTACGACATCAAGTTCAAGGTGATGATCAAACAGGAGTTCTTCAAACCCATCCTCGGTTGGATCCTGAAGAAGTTGGGCGGCATCCCTGTCAACCGCGGCCATCAAAACCATCTCGTGGAGCAGATGGTCGACATGTTCAGCAAAACCAAGGACACCCATCTCCTCATATGCCCCGAAGGGACGAGGAAGGCGGTGAAACACTGGAAAAAAGGATTCTATGTCATCGCCGAAGGTGCCAAAGTGCCCATCGTCATGGGTTTCATCGACTACAAGAGGAAATACTGCGGCATTGAAAGGATCTTCTATCCTACAGGCGATTACGACAAGGACCTGGCTGAGATTTGGGACTACTACAAAGACATCAAAGCCAAACATCCTGAAGGATTTAATCTTGACGAACAATACAGAAACGCACAGCAATGATTGACTTAGAGACAAAAATCCATGACAAGTTCACCTTGGAGTTCAAGGTGGGATTCAACACAGAGACAACAGAACGGAAGACAAAATTCCGCGATTATGTGATGAATACATGGATTTTTGTCCCTAACAGTCTCGACATCAACGCGGCAAAGTACAGCAAAGAGGACTTCTACCGCGACCTCAAATCGGGTGTGCGCCTCATCACCCCTTCCTATAGTCTGCATGAGTTGGCCAACGACGAGCAACTGCTTCCGAGCCAAGCGCTCATCTCCAATTTCAACGACATGAGCAGTGCCCCTGATCTCACACATGCCATCAAGATGTATTGCGCCATCGCCAAGAGCTCTTTCCGTGACGGCTGCTTTGCCATCACGCAAAAAGAAGATGCTGAAAACCGCATGGAATCGTGCCATCAGTATCTGACAGATGGTCGCAAGATATTGGAGCGTTATCGTCATTTACTTGGTCAGTTGAACAAGAAAAAAGCAACAGATAGGATAAGACAAGTATTTGCCTATGGCGATGAGTTTTTGAGTAATGTCTTGGAAAAATATGCTTATAGACTCCGCGACAACATCCGCCTGAAGCATCCCGAGGAGTATCCACAACTAGAAGCACTTTTCAAAGAAGTGCTCCTCAACGAAAGGAATTACAGGGAGCAAAAGGGTTACCTCTGCGTGAAGGCTGACGATGAGAAAGGCAACGAGGACTTCGTCTTCCGCGCCAGCCTGCTGAAGAAATTCACTGAGAGCGACCTTTACCTCAACGCCACCAAGCGTAAGAACACCTTCTTGGTGGAGCAGATCCTTTATAGTCTGGCTGCTGGCGCCGCCATGGTGGTAGCCACGCTGTCATCGTTCTTCTTCCAACAAAGATATGGCAACTTCACCCTGCCCTTCCTCATCGCGCTG
>JBGUNT010000065.1:0-12122 GCA_045117495.1 Candidatus Limimorpha sp.
AAGCAGAACGCTAAATATACTTATGGCGTTCTTGAAAGACAATTCCGCAAGACTTTCGAATTGGCCCGCCGTAAGGAAGGCGTGACCGGCCTCATCCTTATGCAATTATTGGAATCCCGTCTTGACAATGTGGTTTATCGTCTCGGCATTGCTCCTACCCGTAGCGCAGCTCGCCAACTCGTGAATCACCGTCATATCGTCGTTAATGGTAACGTTCTGAGCATTCCTTCCTACCTCGTGAAGGTCGGTGATGTTGTGGGCGTTCGTGAGAAAGCAAAGAGCTTGGAAGTGATCACCAACTCCTTGGAAGGCCGTCAAGGTAGCAACTTTGCCTGGCTTGAATGGGATGCTGACAAGATGGGCGGTAAGTTCTTGAATTATCCGACTCGTGAGGAGATCCCGGAAAATATCAACGAACAGCTTATCGTTGAATTGTATTCTAAGTAATTGTTGATTGTTAACCTGGTAAAAAAAATAAATATGGCAATATTAGCGTTTCAAAAACCTGATGAGGTAATCATGGTCGAAAGCTCAGAAACGAAAGGCGTTTTTGAGTTCCGCCCCCTTGAACCAGGTTTCGGTATCACCATCGGTAATGCACTTAGAAGGATATTGTTGTCTTCCCTCGAAGGCTTCGCTATCACTTCTATCCATATCGATGGCGTTAGTCATGAATTTGCATCTATCGACGGCGTTATCGAAGACGTCGCCGACATTGTTCTCAATTTCAAGCAAGTCCGCCTTAAACAACTCGTTCCTACCGAAGTCCACGAAAAAGTGAACTTTTCTATTACGGGACAAGAACAGTTTGTTGCTGGAGATATCAACAAGTACCTTTGCTCATTCCAAGTTTTGAATCCGGAACTTGTGATCTGCAATCTCGATCCATCTGTGAAGTTGAACATCGAACTCAACATCAACAAGGGTAGAGGATATGTCCCAGCCGACGAGAACAAGGTGGCAGGCGCTCCTGTCGACACCATCGCAATCGACTCCATTTACACGCCCATTCGTAACGTGAGTTATAAAGTCGAGAACTGGCGTGTGGAACAGAAGACCGACTATGAAAAGCTTGTTATCGAAATTGAAACCGATGGCTCGATCAATCCTAAAGATGCCTTGAAAGAAGCCGCAAAGATCCTCATTTATCACTTCATGCTTTTCTCTGACGAGAACATCAACCTTGTTCCTGATGAGAAAACTGTCACCGAAGAGTTCGATGAAGGCTCATTGCATATTCGTCAGCTCCTTAAGACCAAGCTTGTTGACCTGGATCTTTCGGTCCGTGCCCTCAACTGCTTGAAGGCTGCTGAAGTTGAAACGCTTGGCGAACTTGTTGCCTTCAATAAGCAAGACCTCCTGAAATTCCGCAATTTCGGTAAGAAGTCATTGACGGAGTTGGACGAACTGGTCAGAAGCAGAGGCCTCGAGTTCGGAATGAATGTCAGCAAATATAAATTAGATAAGGAATAAGAAGATGAGACACAATAAGAAATTCAATCACTTAGGAAGAAAAAGCGCCCATCGTAAGTCGATGCTTTCCAACATGGCTTGCTCGCTGATTCTTAAAAAGCGCATCATTACTACCACGGCCAAGGCTAAGGCATTGCGCCTCTATGTGGAACCTCTGATTACCAAGGCAAAGCCCGAAAACAATACCACTACCGAACAAGGTTCGAGCAATCGTCGTGTTGTTTTTGCTTACTTGCGCGACAAGTATGCTGTTACCGAGCTTTTCCGTGAGGTGGGTCCTAAAGTTGCCAACCGTCCTGGTGGTTACACCCGCATCATCCGCATGCCTGAAAACCGTCTCGGTGACGCTGCCGAAATGGCTATGATGGAACTCGTCGACTACAACGAGGTCTATACCCGCGAGGGTCAAAAGCCCGCCAAGGCAAAGAGCACCCGTCGTGGTAGCAAGAAGGCTGCTCCTAAGGCCGAAGCTCCCGTTGAGGCTCCTGCTGAAGCTCCTGCCGAGCAGGCTGAGGTGAAAGAGTAATGCTTTTTCAACGATACGTTTAGAGAGGTTGCCTAGGCAGCCTCTCTTTTTTTTTGTTTGTTGCCGAACAAAAAAGCCGTCCCAAGGGAACGGCTTTTTCTTTTTCTCGGTAAACCGAGTTGTTTAGTTTTCAGCTTTCACGTTGTCCATGCCGACTTGGACAGCCTGCATGTTCAGCGGGATGAGCTTGTGGGCACGCTCCGGCAGGGAGTGACGCAGACCCTCTTCGACGTTCTTGTTGTCGATGATGGGGCGCAGCTTCAGGAAGGCGCCTAAGATGATCATGTTGAACACCTTGCTGTTACCCATATCGGAGGCAAGTTGAGCGCCTTCGATGCTGTAGATGTGAATGTCCTTACGGGTGGGTTTCTTCGTGATGCCGTTGGGATCGTAAAGGAGGTAGCCACCGGGTTTCACCTTGTCCTCAAATTTGTCGAGTGACTGCTGATTCAGAATGACGGCAGTGTCGAAAGCGTTGAGGATGGGGGAGCACACGCGCTCATCGCTGACGATGACGGTAACGTTGGCCGTGCCGCCACGCATCTCCGGGCCGTATGAAGGCATCCAGCTGACTTCCTTGTCCTGCATGATACCACTATAAGCAAGGATCTTACCCATTGACAAGACGCCTTGTCCGCCGAAACCGGCTATAATAATTTCTTCTGTCATAGCTTTGTCGTTTTTAGTTATTTCTTAATCAGCTCGAAATTGTCCTTAAGGTCGCCCAAAGGATAGACGGGCAGCATGTTGTCTTGCAGCCATTTGTTGGCGTCGACGGCGCTCATCTTCCAGTTGGAGTTGCAGTTCGAAACGATTTCAACGAAGTTGACACCGTTCTTGTTCTCAATCTGGTTCTGGAAAGCCTTTTTGATGGCCTTCTTAGCGTTACGCACAGCGGCGGGGCTGAATACAGCCTGACGGGTGACATAGCGGGTGCCAGGAAGTTGAGCCAACAATTGGGTGATTTGGAGCGGGAAACCGTTGTTAGGCGTTCCGTCGGGCCACTGAGGCATACGGCCATAAGGCGTGGTGGCGGTCTTCATGCCCACCAAAGTGGTAGGAGCCATCTGACCACCGGTCATGCCGTAAATACCGTTGTTGACGAAGATCATGGTGATGTTCTCACCACGGTTGCAGGTGTGGATGGTTTCGCAGGTGCCGATAGCAGCGAGGTCGCCATCGCCTTGATAGGAGAATACGACCTTGTCAGGCCAAACACGCTTGATGCCAGTGGCGCACGCCGGGGCGCGGCCGTGGGCGGCTTCAACGAAGTCGACGTCGAAGTAATCGTATGCCATAACAGCGCAGCCTACTGGGGAGACGCCGATGGTCTTGTCGTCAACGCCAAGTTCTTCGAGCACTTCGGCGATGATGCGGTGCACTGTGCCGTGACCGCAGCCTGGGCAGTAGTGGAAAGGTTTTTCCGTCAGCAGCTTTGATTTCTGATAAACCAAGTTTTCAGGCTGGATAATATCTTGTAATGTGATTTCTGCCATTGTCTTATTCTCCTATAATTTGTTTCTTCATAGCTTCGAGAACTTCTTCCGGGGTGTGGATGATACCACCGACGCGGCCGAAGTGTTCGCTCTTGACACGACCGTTGCAAGCCAGACGAACGTCTTCGATCATCTGACCGCAGCTCAATTCAACAGAAAGGAATCCCTTGACGCCCTTGTCGATGAGGCTTTCGATAGCCTTGGTGGGGTAGGGCCACAGGGTAATGGGACGGAGCAGACCGACCTTCAGGCCGGCAGCGCGGCCGAGTTGCACCGATTTTTGGGCGATACGGGCGCTGGAGCCGTAAGCGACGAATACGTATTCGGCATCGTCACAGTCAATCATTTCGTAGCGGACTTCATTCTTGGTCACTTCATCATACTTGCGCTGGAGGTGACGGTTGTGCTCTTCCATGCGGGCTGAGTCGAGGTCCAAAGAGGTGATGACGCGGTGTTGCGTACCACGCTTGCGGCCAGTGAGAGCCCAAGGATATTTAGCTTTAACTTCTTCTTCGGTAAGGCGGGGTTTCTGCTCAGGCAGAACGACCTTTTCCATCATTTGGCCGATAGCACCATCGGAGAGGATGCAAACTGCCATACGATACTTGAAGGCGAGGTCGAAGCCCAGCGGCACGAAGTCGGCCATTTCCTGGACGGAGGCAGGGGCGAGGACGATGTTACGATAGTCGCCATTGCCACCACCTTTAGTGTTTTGGAAATAGTCGGCCTGAGAGGGTTGGATGGTGCCAAGGCCCGGGCCGCCACGGACGACGTCGGCAAAAACGCAAGGCACTTCAGCACCGGCGATGTATGCCAGACCTTCCTGCTTCAGGCAAACGCCTGGGCTGGACGAAGAGGTCATGACATGCTTGCCAGCTGCACCAGCGGCATACACCATGTTGATGGCTGCCAATTCACTTTCTGCTTGAAGAACGACCATACCGGTGCGTTCATAAGGGTTCTGTTCCGACAGATACTCGATCACTTCCGACTGGGGAGTGATGGGATATCCGAAATAAGCATCAGCACCGCAACGGATGGCGGCTTCAGCCAATGCCTCGTTACCCTTCATCAATTTTAATTCTCCCATTATGTAAGATTTTTTGATTGTTAGACAATAGGTTTTGATTACAGGGCTTTCTTGTAAACCTTGATCACGCCGTCGGGGCAAGTGATGCCACAGCTAGCGCAGCCGATGCAGGCTTCGGGGTTCGCCATGAAGGCGTAATTGTAACCTTTTCCGTTTACTTCTTTTGCCAATTCGATGACACCGCAGGGGCAGGCAGTGATGCATACGCCACAGCCTTTGCAACGCTCAGTGTCAACTACGATGGCTCCTCTGAATTTTGCCATATTGATTAAGTTTTAGAATTTGTTGTGTCAAATTTATGGAGCCACGAAATTAGGGAATTTTAGGCAAATGTTATCCGACTTTTCGTTTTATTTCTTGGTTCGTCGTTAATTTAGAATGATTATAAACAAAACCGTTGGTTTTTGTTTGCTCAGTAAAAAAATAGAGACGCAATGCCTTGCGTCTCTACTCTAAACTCTAAACTCTGAACTCTCAACTTCACTTCACGGGGTGGTCTAAGGCGAATGCCTTCAATCTCTCCGCCAGAATCGGGATCTCGTCCCGCTGGATCAGCGAGGTGCAGGCGCGGACGCCTTGCTTGGTGCTGCCGCAGGTGTCCAACGAGATGCCTGAAACACCGTAATACAGCATTTCTTCCACGAGGTCGGCTCCTGTGAAGCCAGGATAGCAATAGGTGAAGTAGAAGCCGTCGGCGATGGGCTCACCGCAGTCCTCATCGTAGGTGATGTAGAAGCCGTTGTCGACGAAGGCTTTCTTCATCAGCTCTGCCTTGCGACCATATTCCAAAACGTCCTCACGATAGTTGTAAGTACCATCATTGACGGCTTTCAGCACGGCAGCCAAAGCATGTTGTGCAGAGTGCGAAGTGCCAGAGCTGAGCGGGTGCAAGGCTCCGAAAAGTATGGCGCGCAAGAAGACTTCCTGTCCGCAGAAAGCTTTCAGGTCGGGGAAGTGGTGCTGGGCCAACTTGTTGCTGATGCCGAGGATGGCGCAACGTTCGCCAGCGTAACTGAAGGCCTTCGAGCTGGAGATCATCAGGATGTAGTAGTCGGTGTATTTGCCCACGGTGGGTTGGAACGGGGCTTCGCCAGGGTGGCTGTAGTCCTTGCGGAAGTCCATGCCGAAATAGGCGAGGTCTTCCATGACAATGACATTGTACTTATTGGTCAGTTCGCCGATGATGCGCAATTCCTCGTCGGTGAGGCACACCCATGTCGGGTTGTTGGGGTTGGAGTAGAGCAGGCTGTGGATGTTACCCTTACTCAACACTTCTTCCAATTTAGCACGCAGCTTCTCGCCACGGTATTCGTAGATGTCGAAATGCTCCATCGGGATGCCGAGCACCTTGTTTTGGAACTTGTGGACGGGGAATCCGGGGTCGATGAAGAGCATGGTGTTCTTCTTTACGTCTGAATGTCCAGCAATCATGAACGAGGCGAAGGCGCCCTGCATGGATCCGACGGTGGGCACACAGTTAGCGGGGTCGACGTCGATGTCAAGGAAGTTCTTGATGAAACGCGAGGCTTCTTTCTTTAGAATAGGTGCGCCATCGATGGGTGGATAGTTGGCGGCCACACCATTTTGCAAGGCCTTGATCTGGGCTTCTACGCCAGCACGGGCGGCGGGCAGTCCAGGGTTGCCTAACTCCATGTGGATGAATTTCTTGCCGCTGGCAGCTTCGAGGTCGAAGGCCAACTTGTTGATTTCACGGATGCCAGCTCTTCCGATGCTCGGCAGGCCACTTTCTGCAAAGAGTTTCTTCGCTAAATCTTCGGGTACAATATTGTGTTGCATCATATCTGTTTTGGTTTGTTTTGCTCGTTTTTAATTGGAACGGCAAAGGTAGGGAATTAGTGTGATATGTGCAAATAAAAAAAGCGAGCAAAAACTTTGCTCGCTTTTGTGGGACGTACTGGACTCGAACCAGTGACCTCTGCCGTGTGAAGGCAGCGCTCTAAACCAACTGGGCTAACGTCCCTCCCGTTGATGCAAAAGACGCTTTGCAGCGTCTTTAAGTGGGGCGAACAAGGATCGAACTTGTGACCTCATGCCTGTCAAGCATGCGCTCTAAACCAACTGAGCTACCGTCCCAAATGCGGGTGCAAAAATACGGCTTTTTCGTAAACCTCCAACTTTTTTTCGGCGTTTTTTTGAAAAAAATCTATCTTTGTGCAATCAAATCTATTTGTTATGAAGTTTAAATACTTGCTAGTCAGTTTGTTCCTTGCTTTTGGAACCTTGTTGGCTTCGGCCCAAGAGAAGAAAAATTTCGATTTGGAAGACCTTTACATGCGCCCGACGTTCGTTGCCAAGAGTGTGCGCGGCATGAACTCGATGAAGGATGGCAAGACATACGCCTCTTTCGAGAAAGGCCAACTCAACATCTACAATTACAAGACGGGCAAATTGGAGAAGACCTTATTTGGTATCGCCGATCTCACCATGCATCCGGATTCGTTGCCTATCGGCTTGCAGAACTATGAATTGAGCGAAAACGAAGATAAAATGTTATGTCTTACCGATATGGAGAGCATTTATCGTCATTCATTCCATGCCAATTATTATGTATATGACTTCGCCACCAAGACCTTGCAGCCGCTCTCTGATAACGGTAAGCAGCGTTTGGCTACCTTCTCGCCTGATGCCACTAAGGTGGCTTTCATGCGCGACAACAATCTTTTCATCAAAGACTTGAAGACAGGGGAGGAGAAGCAATTTACGAACGATGGCCTTTACAACCATATCATCAATGGCGCTCCCGACTGGGTCTATGAGGAGGAGTTCAGCTTTTCGCAAGGTTTTTATTGGTCGCCCGACAGCAAGAAAATTGCCTTCATGAAGTTTGACGAATCGAATGTGCGCGAGTTCCAGATGGAAGAATTTGAAGGCCTCTATCCCGATTGGTACAGCTTCAAATACCCCAAGGCTGGGGAGGACAACTCCATCGTTGAGATTTATGTCTACGACCTTGAAAGTGGTAAGACGGTGAAAATGGATACAGGCACTGAGACTGACATTTACTTGCCTCGCATTGCTTGGACAAAAGATGCCAATGTGCTGGCCATACAACGCCTCAACCGTCATCAAAACCATTTGGAGATTCTGGCCGCCGACGCCACTACGGGCAAAAGCCGGGTGTTCTACGATGAAACCAATGATTATTATATCGACATCACTGATGACTGGCATTTCCTTGAGGATGGCAAGACCTTCCTGATGACCTCTGAAAGGAGCGGCTACAACCACATTTACCTTTGCCGTCTCGACGGAAAGCAGGCCAAGCAGCTCACCACCGGCTCATGGGACGTGACAAGTGTCTACGGCTTTGACGGGAAAGAGGTATATTTCCAGGCAGCAAAGAATTCTCCTGTTGACCGCCAGATCTACGCTGTCAACCTGAAAGGCAAAATGCGCGAGGTGATTGGTCGTTCTGGCACCAACAACGCCCGGTTCAGCAATGACTTTAGCTACCTAATTAATATAAACTCGTCCATCAGCCAGCCTAACCAATATGAACTCTATACTAACAAGGGTAAGTTGGTACGTGTGCTGGAGGACAACCATGAGTTTGCCGAAAAGTTGAAGACTTTCAACTTTGGAGAGAAGAAGCTCATGAAGATCAGCGATCCTGCTTTCACTTTGCCTGATGGAACCCAGGTTGAAATTGATGCGTGGCAGATCCTGCCTCCTGATTTTGACCCGGCCAAGAAATACCCCGTGTTGATTTACGTCTACGGTGGTCCTGGCTATCAAACAGTCAACAACTCGTGGGCCAACAGCGATTATTGGTGGATGCAACTGCTTGCACAGCATGGCATCATCAGCGTTTCCATCAACAACCGCGGTAGCGGTGCTCAAGGTGAGGTGTTTAAGAAGATGACATACCTGCAACTGGGTAAATACGAGACCGAGGACATGATCACCCTGGCTAAGTATATGGCCAAACAACCTTATGTAGACGCTGATAGAATAGGTATCTACGGCTGGAGCTATGGCGGGTTTATGGCTGCCAATGGCATTACCAAGGGTGCTGATGTCATCAGCACGGCCGTGTCGGTGGCTCCTGTTACCAACTGGCGTTATTATGATAATGTCTACACGGAACGCTTCATGCGCACCCCTCAAGAGAATCCTGATGGCTACGACCTCAACTCACCCGTCCATAACACGGCGATGATCAAAGGTAACTACTTGCTCTGTCATGGCAGCGGTGACGACAATGTGCATTACCAGAATGCCATGGAACTCATCAAGGCTATGATTTCGAACGGCAAGCAGTTCGATCTGATGATTTATCCCAACAAGAACCATGGCATTTATGGAGGCTATGAATATGGCTCTGGGGAGTGCCGTATGCACCTCTTCAACAAGATTGACGACTTCTTGTTTGAACACCTGTTAGGGGAATAAGGCATTATGGTTAGAGAAGAAACTGTTTTTGGGCCGATAAAGAGTCGGCGCTTGGGCAATTCGCTTGGGATTAACCTGCTGCCTGTCAATGGTAAGATTTGTACCTTCGACTGTATCTATTGTGAATGCGGATGGAACAAGGATGGCCTTGGCGATAGCCGTTTGCCTAAATCTGCGGAGGTTAGGCAATTGCTCGAACAGAAGTTGGTAAGTTTGCTAGCAGATGGGATACCAGTCGATTCCATTACTTTTTCCGGTGATGGCGAGTCAACCATACACCCAGATTTTCCGCAAATTATCGACGATGTCATAGCCTTGCGCGACAAGTATTTCCCTTTGGCAAAGGTTTCAGTGCTTTCCAATGCAACCCAAGTACACAGGCCTGAGGTTTTTGAAGCGCTTCGAAAGGTGGATAACCCAATCATGAAGATTGACGCGCCAACAAACGACTTGGTGAAGAGAATCAACAAACCTTGTCCTGGGTACGACCTGGGTCGTGTTGTTGAAGCATTGAAACGATTCAATGGGGATTTTGTCCTGCAAACCATGTTTCTTAAGAGCAAGGACTTTGACTCTTCCTCGCCAGAAGTGCTTTTGGGCTGGATGGATCTTGTGCGTTTGTTGAGGCCTCGCGAGGTCATGGCTTATACCATAGATCGACCGACTCCAGAAGTGGGACTGCAAAAGTTTACCGTAGATGAAATGAGGTCGTTTTTGTCTCCTTTGATTCGGGAAGGCTTTGTTATTCAGATTAAAGGATGACAAAAAAAACAACATTTTTTACTGGGAAAGCATTTTGGATGAAAAAAAAGTGTATTTTTGCAGCCTCAAAAATTAACCTAGTTATAAACAATTAAAAGAAGGAAGTGTTTTAAAATGATTATTGTTCCTGTAAAAGAAGGCGAAAGCATCGATAGAGCTTTGAAACGCTACAAGAGAAAGTACGAAAAGACTGGCGTCGTGAGAGAATTGCGTGCCCGTCAGCAGTTCACCAAACCTTCAGTGATCAAACGCGCACAAATGATGAAGGCCATCTACGTTCAAAAACTCCGTCAGGCTGAAGAGAATATGTAATCGCCGGAAAAGGAAAATAATTTTTTTAAAGAACTTCGTCGTAAATTGGTTTTTTATTACTAATTTTACGGCGAAGTTTTCTTTTTATGTTGGTCGAACAGTTTATAAACTATCTGAAAGCGGAACGTAGACTTTCATCGCTGACGGTCGCGGCCTACGAACACGACCTAATTCAGTTCGCACAATTCCTGCATAAGGATTTTGCAGTGGATGAACTGGAAAAGGCGACGACAGTGATGGTCCGTTCTTATATAGTGGATTTGCATCAGCATGGGACGGAGAATAGAAGTATCAACAGGAAGCTGTCGACGTTACGGACTTTTTATAAGTACTGCATCCGTGAAGGCTTGCTGGAGAAATCGCCCATGACCAACATTAAAGCGTTGAAGCAACCCAAGCCTCTTGCCAAGTTTGTCAGTGAGGAAGATATTAATAAGGTGTCGTTCCCCGAAGCAAACGATTTTCAAACCATGCGAGACCGACTTTTGTTTGAAATGCTCTATCAGACTGGTGTGCGTCAGGCAGAACTCAGGGGAATGAGAGATGCTGATGTCGACAAGGCTGCGTGTTTGATTAAAGTGCATGGAAAGCGCAATAAAGAGCGGCTGATTCCGTTATCAAAGCAGATGATGGAGATGATAGATCAATATAAGGTTGTGAGAGATGCCGCTTTTGAGACAAAGGCGGACCGTTTGCTGCTCAACGACAAAGGGGAGGAGATGTCGCCTTATTTCGTATATAACAAGGTGCATTGTCTGCTGGAAGGTGTTACGACCTTGAAGCAGAAGAGCCCCCATGTGTTGCGTCACACATTCGCTACCCATCTTCTTGACGAGGGCGCCAGCTTGGTGGCCATACAAAAGCTGTTGGGGCACGAAGAGCTTGCCACTACTCAAATCTATGCCCACAATACCATCGAACAACTCAAGCAAATACATAAACAATCCCACCCGAAAGGGTGATTATTTAAAAGAAAGGAGTCATTATGAAAGTCATGATTAACTCAGTACACTTCAAGGCTGATCAAAAACTTGAAGATTTCATCACGCAAAAAGTGGAGAAATTGTGCGCCAAGTACAGTGAAGTCATTAATGCCGAAGTCAATCTGAAGCTCGACAACAACGACACCCCTGAAAACAAGATTGCCGACATTCGACTTGTGCTCAAAGGAGATGACCTTTATGCCAGCAAGCAATCGAAGAGTTTTGAGGAGTCGATCGACACGGCTGTCGACGCTTTGAAGAAGCAGTTGGAGAAATACAAGGGAAAATTCGTGAAATAAGAGTTTTCTCTCCGTTTCAGGGCCCCTAATTAATTAGGTGTGACTCTAAGACAAGTATCAAGCAAGTGGTTTTACGAGCCACTTGCTTTTGTTTTGTGGAAATCGGCCAAAAATTGTCGTCTTTTAAAACGCTATAAATCAATATAATGCAAAAAAAATTCATTTTTTTTGAAAAAAAAGAGCGCAAATGTATTGTCAGTTCGGGAAAACTAACTATTTTTGCAAACCTTTTTGAGAAGAAAATGGCATACTTCTTGAGGGTAAAAGTTCTTTTACATAATGCCGGTATAACTCAGTTGGTAGAGTAGCTGATTTGTAATCAGCCTGTCGGCGGTTCGAGTCCGTCTACCGGCTCAGTTATTGAGGGGGAGTCGCATAGTGGCAATTGCAACAGACTGTAAATCTGTCCGGGAATCCGTTCGGTGGTTCGAGTCCACCTTCCCCCACAAGTCAAGCGGAAGTAGCTCATTTGGCAGAGCGAAAGCCTTCCAAGCTTTAGGTGGCGGGTTCGAGCCCCGTCTTCCGCTCAGATGAACAACAAGCCGATGTAGCTCAGCGGTAGAGCACTTCCTTGGTAAGGAAGGGGTCGGGAGTTCAATTCTCCCCATCGGCTCGCTTTTTTATGGAATAGAGTTAATCACCTTAAATAAAAGAAAAGTACAATGGCAAAAGAAAAATTCGAGCGTACCAAAGATCATGTTAATATAGGTACAATCGGTCACGTAGACCACGGTAAAACTACTTTGACAGCTGCTATTACTAAAGTTT
>JBGUNT010000066.1:0-5099 GCA_045117495.1 Candidatus Limimorpha sp.
GGATTCGACCTCACTATGGTTTTTATTTCAAGTTCATCGGCATAAAACACCTCGTTCAAGAAATCATATTTGGTGCGTAGGTATTCCACATATTCCGCTTCGTTGGCCACGGTCCATACGACGATGTATCCCCGATTCTCAGCATAGTTGGTGATTTCTTTTACCTTGTCCCATTCTTTGGCGGAAACCTTGGTCAAATCGTTTGACGTAAACATCAACAGGTTCTCCGTATTTAAGAGCATGTCGGTGACGTCATCCCCATCCGCATCCAATGCAGAGAATCCCAAGACGTTGACGTCGCCATCCACTCTTTGGTCGACAAACTCCCATTGTGCCGCCCACACCGAATCGTTCCATGGGTACTCCGATGAAAGGTATTCCTGTTTCTCGCCTGTTATCCTATTCTTAAAGGTCAAATAGATACGGGCTGGGTCATCCGATTGCACGTTCATTTGCTTGCCGACCTTCCAGTCCATAAAATCAATCACCGGAAGATGACGGTAGTTATAGATCTCGAAGCCCAGGAACAACAAGGCAAAGATGCTGGCAATGATAAAATTGGAGCGGCCGCTCAGCTTATTCTCAAGCAGCTTATTGTTCATGATCAGCGGAATCAGCAAAGCGTCGATGACGAGATTCTTGTAAAACGTTTGCCAATTGCTCATCTTGACAGCGGTGCCAAAGCAACCACAATCCGGCACGAGGTTGTACAAGGCATCGAAAAGCGTCGTGATGGTAAAAAACAGCATCAACAAGGTGGCGCCCAACACGGCAAGACGGGGATACACCTTGATAAGCAAGCAAATGCCGACCAGGAACTCGGCCAATATCAATCCAATGGACAAAACCATGGCCATGCCATTGAGCCAAGTCATGTTATAAGCGGCCAGATAATCCAGTATCTTATACTTTGTGCCAAGCGGGTCAACGCCCTTGGTGAAGCTGCTGAAGATAAACAAGGCGCCCACCAGAACGCGACAGATGGTTAAAGCCGCTATATTGTACCTTTTGCTGAATGCCAAGGAAACCAAAACATTAAGAAGCAGTATGGCAAGAAACCAAAGATGGTAGGCGGGCAAGAAATAGATTCCCACCGCCGATGCCAATGCCACTAATATGCTAATCCAGGGCAGCGAAGTCGTTTTCTTATTCATGGTCTTTCCTTTTTGAACGCAGCCTATTCGCTCAGAAGGATTAGTGCGAACACCGCGTAGTTGATCATATCGTAATAGTTGGCGTCAAGCCCTTCGGAGACGAGGGTCTTCCCATCGTGGTCCTCGATGCTCTTGGTGCGGAGCACTTTGGTCATGATGAGGTCAGTGATGGAACTGACGCGCATGTCGCGCCATGCCTCATCGTAGTCGTGGTTTTTGCGGGTCATCAGCTCATAAGCCTCATTGGTGACCTTGTCATACAAAGCCGTAGCCTCTTCAGCCGTCAAGTCTGGCTGGTCGACCACGCCAAGTTGCAGTTGTATGATGCCCATTGCCGCGTAATTGACGATGCCGATAAACTCGGGTTCGATGCCTTCATCGACCATGCGCTCAGCGGCCGTCTGTAAAGTTCTAATTCTCTTTACCTTGATAAAGATCTGATCCGTAATGGAGGGCGTACGAAGAATACGCCATGCCGGGCCATAGTCCTTCATCTTGTCGACAAACAATTTGCGGCACTGCGTCAAAACGCTATGAAATTGGGCTTTCGTATCTTTCTTTTGCATGAAAAATGTATTTTTGCAAAAATAAAACTTTTTTCAATGCTGAGACTTATTTCCAGGAATAAAACCCTCCTTTTCGACCGTCCCGCTCTCATGGGCATCCTCAATGTGACACCCGACTCGTTTTCAGATGGTGGACGCTACAACCAGATGGACGAGGCCTTGCAACATTGCGAGCAGATGATTGCCGACGGTGCCGACTTCATCGACATCGGCGGCTGTTCCACAAGGCCCAACAACGCCATTGCCACCGAAAGCGAGGAGATGGAACGTGTCATCCCCATCTTGGAGGCGATCAGGAATGCGTTTCCAGAAGTCTTGGTTTCCATCGACACCTTCCGCAAGAATGTGGCCGAAGCCTGCGTGGGCCTAGGCGCCGACCTCATCAACGACATCTCAGGCGGATTGTTCGACGACGAAATGCTGCCTTACATCGGCCAAAACCACATCCCCTATGTGATGATGCATTGCATCGGCACGCCTGAAACCATGCACCAATATGCCCTCGAAGGCGACATCCACCAAACCGTGATGGACTTCTTCGCCCAGCAATGCCATGTTCTCGAAGCCTACGGCGAACAGCAAATCATCCTCGACCCAGGCATAGGATTTGGGAAAAGCCTCGAAGCCAACTATCAGTTGCTGGGTGACCTAGAACGCTATCGTTACAACGGCCTGCCCATACTCATCGGCATTTCCAGAAAGTCATTGATCAACAAAGTACTCCATACGACGCCTGACACGGCCGAGAATGGCACGACGGTGCTCAACACCATCGCCTTGCTCAATGGCGCCGACATCCTTCGTGTCCACGACGTGAAAAAAGCACGTGAAGCCATCGAACTGGTAGGCAATTTTTGTAACTTTGCACAAAATTTACAACCATGATCGACCTCTTCATCCAAGTTCGCGTCATTGATATCATCGATATCATTCTCGTTGCGCTGTTGTTTTTCGGGTTCTATCGCATTCTGAAAGGGACCTCCGCCATCAGCATATTCTTGGGCATCGTCGCTATTTTCTTGATCTCGCGTCTTGTGAAAGCCCTGCAGATGGAGTTGTTAAGCTCTATTCTTGGCGCCTTTGTCAGCGTAGGTTTCATCGCCCTCATCATCATCTTCCAACCTGAAATCAGACGCTTTTTATTCACCATAGGAACGCAAGCACAAGAAGGCAGGTTCCTTCACAAGTTCAAGTTCTTTAAGGTCAGAAGCAACGTCAACCTCGACATCGACCCTATCGTCAAGGCATGCCAAAACATGTCGGACATCAAACAAGGTGCCCTCATCCTCATCACCCGCAACAACAACTTGGATGACATCGCCTCGACAGGCGTGGTCATCAATGCCGACATCAGCCATTCGCTGATAGAGAATATCTTTTTCAAAAACAGCCCCTTGCACGATGGCGCCATGATCATCGGCCACAACCGCATATCCGCCGCCCGCTGCATCCTTCCCGTCTCCAAGAAGAGCAACATCCCGGGGCACTACGGATTACGTCACCGTGCCGCCATCGGCGTTACCGAAGACAATGATTGCATCGCCATCGTAGTATCGGAAGAAACGGGCAATATCAGCATCGTTACAGGTGGTGAAATCAGCACCATCCTGCCATCTGAATTGAAAGAAAGAATCGAGAAGGAACTGAAAGCTTGATTATTCCTTTATTTCAATAAACTGATCGCCTTCATCGGCATAGCGCAACTGCTTCAGATAGGGGTCGTAGCGCAACAGAAGCTGATAGGTATACCCTTTTTTCTTGAATTCCTTTCCTATATAGCTATTCAGCATATAGTCGTAGGTATAACCAGCGTAGAGCTTGCCAAGATAAACGGCATAATTATAGACATCTTTGAGCTCCAAGGTATCAATCGTATAGGAATAATCTATCTTTTGCGTCCAGAAGGAATAATCTGTCTTTGAATCAAAACCGTCCATGAGGTTGTGCTCGCAGAACAGCACCGGCTTCCAGTTGCCGTCGTTGACCTCGAACCACGAAGCCACATTGACCGTGTTCAAGGGATGCTTGTAACTGTATTGGTCGGTGTCGCTGAACAGATAGTCTTCATACTCCGTAATGCGGCCTGAGATCTCCATCCTTGAAAGCATTACCAACCAATGGGTGGAGTCGACGGGCACGTTGTTGATATCGTCAGGCACATATACTTCGACGCCATACAATCCCATGGACTCAGCATAGGCATTATACATGATATCGAGGAAGGCATCCTGATCGAAACCATTCAGTACTTCGGTTTGTTTGCCATATTGGGTGTTATACTCCGTTTTCACCTCGGCTCTTTCGGGGAAATAGACGGCAGCCTCTATGGTGGGACGTTCAGCCATGTATTTCTTGGCTAACTTAAGCTCAGTCTGACAACTTGAAAGCATGAATGCCATCAGCAAGCCTAATAATGCTATCTTTATTATTCTTTTCATAGATCACCTCCAAACAAATCCATTTGAACGCCATCGCCCTTAGGCACCTCTATCTCCAAAGGGACATCGTTGGGGTTGACGGCAATTCTCTCTTCGTTTTCTGGCACTTCAAGTTTACCAGAAGCATCTGGCCCTTCGGTCGTCGGCTCTTCGGCCACTCCAGAGACCTCTGGGGCCTCAGGCTCTTCAGTTTCTTCTTCGCTCGGCTCGGGCTGGAATGGCTCCAAGAACTCCCAGGTGTCGATCTCGCGCGTCGAAAGGCGTTTGCCCTTAGCTTTATAACTCTTGATGCCTATGAACTCTTCCACGTTGATCTCGTCATCGGGGAAGCTATTGCCTGCATCGCTGACCTTATAGCTCAACTTCAGGCGTGGCATGTCATCGATGCTGCGGCCAAGATACTTGGCCTCAGGATGCTCGCCGATGAAGGAGGCACGGGTATTCAGCTTGGTCTCCGCCTCGATGCAGAAACGTTTCAGATACATTTTCTGTGTCTCGCCTTCGATATAAATGACAGAGAAAACCTCATCGGGGTCAAACTTGCGGATTTCCACCATGTCATCATCGAAGTGGGTGTTGAGGTCGAAGCCCGATATCTTGAACTCGCCGTTGGCAAAGATCTGCAAAATCCTGTCTTCTCCCTTAAAAGCGCCAAGGCATTTCCCTCGCTTGTCGGCATTCAGTCGACGCACGGTGTCGTCGTACCATATCTCACGCGCATTGAGGGTAGAAACGCCTTCTCCGCTCTTCTTGATTTCCTTTACATCGTATTTCGTCAGCAGGTTGCCACGCACGCCACGGCCTTTCACGGCCAAATCAGCGAAGTCGTAGTCAACCGTCTTCTGTTTCTTGTTGAACAGCACCAGCGTCACCTTAATGACTTCTGCCTCGCCGTTGGGATTCGACGAGAAGTAACGCACCTTCGATCCAGGCTTGCCTTG
>JBGUNT010000067.1:0-10478 GCA_045117495.1 Candidatus Limimorpha sp.
CCAAAAGGGAGATGAAACTCTCTCTATCGAGCAAGCCCAAAGTGATCTTGGCAACTTGCTCAACTTCGACTTCGGCGATGCCAATTATGCCACTAATGAAGTACAATATGACACTTTGTTTGTGCCTTTAAGACTTGTTGAAGGCAAAGTTGATCTTGCCCAATTGGCTGGAACCTATCACAGAGCTTTTATACAGGTCCGAGAAGCTTATGGAAAAGTTGATATTCCGGAAAAAAGCGTTCTTTACATTTCTTGTTCGATCAACAATAAAGCTAAAGACAGTGAGTCAACTGATGTGATGATAATCCTTGCAACTAGAGGATTGATTGGTATTACTATGAAGACCAGTTTTGATTCAACAGACAACTGGCGCGTTTGTGACAGTTTGGGAAAATGTGACGGGACTTGTGTTGGAGACGACCATATGACCATGCTCAAAAAGGTATATGAAAACAACCGTCCTCTTTTAGGTTGTCACAATGGAAGGATATACTATACTGACATACAAGATAATTATCTTTTTGCAGATGATTATCCGGAAACTAATTCGGGTGTGTTTTATAATGTTGGATACCGTCTATGGGAAGGGACTGGTAGTGAAGCAATAAGCCATTGTGTTGAATATCCTGAAATGCAATATTATTACAATAATTTCGTTGAAATAATAGAGCATGAAGCACCTCGTCCCCAAGAATGTGTTGTTATCGAAGTTGTTAGAATATATTTAGATTGTTATGTTTCTATTGAACCAGATTTAGACTATTTTGTCAGCTGTCAATATAAAACAGGAAAACCTAATTGCTCAAATGAAGGTCCTTATTATTAAAAAAATATGAGAAGGTGGTTATTAATTTTTGCTTTCGCCATGTGCAGCATGGCAACATTTGCCCAAAGGCAAGGATTTTTCAATGTGTATGAACGTGAGGATAAGTCGTTTTCCGTAGGTGCCGCCATTGAGACCGATGACGGATGCATGATTGTCTCGCTTTACGATTATAATGGTGGCTCAGGTGAGTTGGTGAAGCTGTCAAGTGAGGGAAATATGCTCAAAAGGATTCCTATCAGTGATGAAAGCGTATTTTCGGCGCTTGAAAGGCTATATCGCGACCCTCAAAGCCCCGACTTGTTTTGTGGTATAGGCCATGTGACTCACTGGGAGGAGCAGGTCGCTAAGCCTATGATTGTGCGTTTTGACGAAGGATTGAACTTGATTGACAGCAAAGAGGTGGATTTGCCAGACGTGTATCCTCGTTTTCGAATGACAAAGGCCATACTAACGAAGGACGGCGATTTTATCTATGCCGCATCGCTCAATCCACCAAGCGACTGGCGCCGCATTTATATGAGAATTGCCTCGGACGGTACTTTGTTGGGTTTTTACGAAGCGGCAGCAGAAACTTCTGTTTGGGTAAATGAGATTTTTGAGTTCCCCAATGGGAATCGGTTTGGAGAATACAGGAATTCCCATGATGAAGCAGGATTCAACATCCAAAGGCTATTTGGATTTACGGATAATTTTGAGTTCGACACCATACAGGAATTCCCTAATATTCGGCAAATGGAAGGCGATACGGTGCATAGCATAAGTTTTCATTCTAAGACCAATGCTACTGTTTTTCCTTTTAACGACTCTACTTTGCTTTTTTCCGCCGATTGTAATGAAAGTTGGTGGCACTATTATAGCGGGACAACATATGGTTCCGATAAATCGGTTATTCTGTTCTCTTCGGATTTGGAGGGGAACATAAAAAATTATTTGATTGTCGGCAGCAATAACGATACTTTGGAAGAGCCTACAGCGTTCCGTTCTGTAGATGTTGCGAAAGGAATATTAAATTCAGATAAACAAATCTATCATGCTTGTTATGGACGGAACGATTGGTTTACTTACTCTCCTTACAACATAACTCTTACAAAGACAAAAGAAAACCTGGATGTAATATGGCAAGAATCCTTCACCCATCCCTCAAGGCACCTCATGGCTACTTATTTGATGGCCACCAACGACGGAGGATGTGTGGTTATGGGCGGAGCCAACAATTGGAACACCGGCCATTATGACTTTTTTGTCATAAAGGTTAATTCTGATGGCATGTTGTGCAGTGATGAAATTACGGTTGAAGCCACGCGTCCATACACATTCTACCCCAATCCCGCAAAAGACCAGCTTCGCTTGGAGTTCTCACCCGATGTGCAACCCGTTCAAATCGAGCTCTACGACCTACAGGGCCGCCTCGTCGGCACGCAACGCAACGGCTTGGGAAATGTCGACATGAGCCGCCTGCCTGCCGGCGCCTACATGATGCGCGTCACCCTCGAAGACGGCAAGACGTTCGTGGATAAGGTGGTGAAAGAATAGGAGAGGCACTTGTTGGTTGCCAAAGCCTTTAACCAATAGTGTAAGAACAAGAAAAGCTCCGAGCACGCTCGGAGCTTTTCTTGTTCTTTGCCAGTGAAGGAATCACTTCTTGAGTTCCTTGATCTTGGCTTTCTTACCGCGAAGACCACGGAGGTAGTAAATGCGTGACTTGCGAACTGCACCCTGCTTGTTGAGCTCAATGTTCTCAATCATAGGAGAGGCAATCGGGAAACATCTTTCAACACCAATGTTGTTCGAAATCTTGCGGATGGTGAAAGTGCCGGTCTTGCCTTGACCGCTACGCTTCAGGACGATGCCCTGGAAACGCTGCAGACGCTCTTTTTGTCCTTCAACAATCTTGTAGGTCACCGTAATGGTGTCGCCTGTCTTAAACTTCGGAAAATCTTTTACAACGATTTGATCTTCAACGAATTGAATTAATGCGTTCTTGCTCATTTTATATGATTTTTATATATTTTTCTTCAAAAAGTGGGTGCAAAAATACAAATAATTTCAATACGAAGCGAAGTTTATCAGCTTTTTTTAAAAATTTCATACATCTCAGGCCTGCGCTCCTTGGTGCGCTCAATGGCCTGCTCCAATCTCCAGTCGTTGATGAGCTTGTCATTGCCCGACAAAAGGATCTCGGGAACTTCCCAACCTTTGTAGTTCCGCGGACGGGTGTAGACAGGAGGGGAGACCAACCCATCTTGGAAGGAATCTGATAGGGCAGAGGTCTCGTCGCCCAAGGCACCAGGAATCAGACGCACCAGGCTATCGACCAAAACGGCCGCACCGAGCTCACCGCCCGACAAGACGTAGTTTCCGATGCTTATCTCCTTGGTAATCAAATGTTCACGTATGCGTTCGTCAATGCCTTTGTAGTGGCCGCAAAGGATGATCATGTTCTCTTTCATAGAGAGCTGGTTGCATAGTGGTTGGTCGAGCATCTCGCCATCGGGGCTCATGTAGATGACCTCGTCGTAGTTGCGTTGGCTTTTCAGGTGGGTGATGCAGTTGTCGACGGGCTCAATCATCATCACCATGCCGGCGCCGGCGGCAAAGGAATAGTCGTCCACCTTGTGGTGTTTGTCAGTGCTGTAATCGCGGAGGTTGTGTAGCCCGATTTCAACAAGGCCTTTGTTGACGGCACGTTTGATGATGGATTCGGTGAAAGGTCCTTCAAACATTTCAGGAAATACGGCGATGATATCGATACGCATGGCGTGTGTTTATTGAATTTTGGGCAAAAGTAGGCATTTTAGGCGGAATTACGAATGATGTTCGGAAAAAGTGTTATTTTTGCACGTTTTATTCACCTATATAATTGTGATAATAATCAAATTCAAATAACTATGAGAAAAGTATCTATTCTATTTTTGTTTCTGATGGTCTCGGTTTTTGCTCATGCGCAAGTCGCGACCAACATCTATTGGATTCAGTTTGCCGACAAGAACAACTCGCCTTATTCCATCGACAATCCTGAAGCCTATCTGAGCCAGAGGGCTTTGCAGCGTCGTGCCAATCTGGGCATTGCCATTGATGAGTACGACATCCCCGTCAATCCTCAGTATCTTGAGGCTGTGGCTGCTTGCGGTGCCGAGCTGCTCAATCCTTCGAAGTGGTTGAATGGCGTCTCGGTGTATGTCACCGACCCCGCTGTGATCGATGCCATTAATGCTTTGGAGTTTGTCTCTACGGTTCGCAATTGCCCCAACAATCCCCAAGCCCAAGAAAGAAAGGAACGCTGGCTGGCCAACGAACTGAAGGAATCAGCAAAACCTGTTGTGTATAGAGATTTTTACGGCGGTGCTCATGACCAGGTGTATCAGTTGAAAGTCAACGAGCTGCACGAGATGGGTTTCGACGGAACGGGTGTTGTCGTGGCGGTCCTCGATGGCGGGTTCCAAGGCACTGAAGAGACCTCTTGTTTCGACAATATGCGCGAGGAAGGCCGTCTGCTGGGCACGCGTGATTTCGTTTATGGTTCCAGCTCGGTCTATACGCAAGGCACGCATGGTACCTCCTGTTTGAGCACGATGGCCGCCTACGATCCCAATGAGATGGTAGGTACGGCCTACAAGGCTTCCTATTACCTCATTCATACCGAAGATGGTAACAGCGAGACTATCATCGAGGAATACAACTGGGCTTCGGGTGCTGAATACGCTGACAGCCTGGGTGTTGACGTGTGCACCACCTCTTTGGGCTACATTAATTTCGATGATAACATGTCGCAATGGAACCATCCTTTCGAGCATTTTGACGGGCACACCGCTCCGATGACGATAGCTTGTGAGATTGCTGCCAGCCGTGGCATGATCTGTATGAATGCCGCCGGCAACGAATATGCTGGCACTTGCACCTTGGGCATTCCCGCCGATGCCGAGCATATCATTACCGTCGGTGCTGTCAATAATATGGGTGAACGCGCTGATTTCAGTTCGACGGGTCCGACCTACGATGGCCGCATCAAGCCAGATGTGATGGCCATGGGTGAGGGCACTTATGTGGCTTCGGGATATGGCGACATGTGGCCTTATTACAATGGCAGTGGTACCTCATTTGCCACGCCCGTCTTGGCGGGTGCTGTGGCTTGCTTGCGTCAGGCACGTCCTTATGCCTCGGTGCAAGAGATTTGCGACGCCATTCGTGCTTGTAGCAACCGCGCCGACAATCCCGACAGTTATTATGGCTATGGTATTCCCGATTTCACCCAAGCTTTGGAGCTGCTGCATATCAATGAGGCTCCGGCCAATGCCGATGAGATTCTTAATGTGTTCCCCAATCCTTCCAAAGGCACTGTGCATGTGGCATGGAAAGAAGGTGTGGACGCAGAAGTGGGTGTCTTTGATATCACGGGCCGACAACTCTTTGCCTTCAGTTGCAATGGCTTGAACCGTTCGACCTTGGAAAGCTATTTGGGCAGTTTGGACGACGGAGTCTATTTCATCAACGTGAACTCCGAGACGATGGGCCGCCAGGTCGTCAAACTTGTGAAGCTGAAATGATAGATGCGTTTAGCCCACATTTGGAGTAAATTGTTAAACCGACCAATAAATAAAACTATGAAAAAAGTATTGTTGTTTTTGTCAGTTCTGTTTGTTATAGGATTGTCATCTGTGTATGCACAAACGGTTAAGTATCCCATCGAAATTGAAAAAGGGTTCTTGGGTCATACATACAGCCAAAACGGAATCCCTATTAACTCTGTTTGGCAGATGAAAAATATGGTTGGCCGTGATGAACTGGCTCTCAACCAGTTGAAATGGGCTAGTGCTGATGCTATTATCGGATATGTGTTCAGTTATGCTGGAGGGTTCGCTATCGGATGGGAGTTGGGATACCTGATTGCCGGAAAGAAGATGGATACCCCTGTTTTGCTGGCCGGTGCAGGCTCGATAGGAGTTGGCCTTTTGTTCAGTTATTTGGCTGATAGAAGAATGGTAAAAGGAGCAAGCATTTATAACGACAATCTTGGAACGACTTCCTACGGCTATCCCGTCGAACTAGATTTTGGATTGGTGCCAAGTGGTGTTGGGCTGACGTTGAGTTTTTAGCCTGTTGTTAATGTAAGAACAAATAAAAAGCTCCGCTTATGAAGCGGAGCTTTTTTGTTGTCATAGTAATGTAACCTAAGAATTACTTCAGCGGGCTGGGTGTGTGATACTCACGGGCGCCGAGCTCCTTGTCGAGCATGATCATACCGCCAATGTGGTCGCCAATCATCTTAGCGTGTTTGACGAGGTCGCGGGCATTCTCTTCCTCTTCCACCTGTTCGTCGATGAACCATGCGAGGAAATTGGCAGCAGCGCGGTCGTGGTCTTCGTCGGCGATGTCGCAGAGGTTGTTGATCATGGCAGTTACTTTCTGTTCATGTTTCAGGGTGTCCTCGAAAGCGGCCAGTACCGATTTCCAGCTGGTCTGCACCTTGGCGATGGGGGCGAGGATGACCTTCTCGTCCTGCGAATGCATGTAGTTGATCATGATGGCAGCGTGGGCTTGCTCTTCCAGGAACTGCACCTTGTACCAATGGGCGATGCCCTTGAAACCTTTGGCATAGATGTCTTGCGACATGCTCAAATAGAGGTAAGCCGACCACATCTCAGCATTGATCTGGTCGTTGATGGCTTTTGCTAATTTTTTACTGATCATAATTTTAATGTTTGTTGTAAAGTCTTTTGTTCTTCAATTTGGAAGACGGGAAACGCCCCGCCAGACCTATAATAACGCAAAGATAGGTATTTTTCTTGTTTATCAAGTGAAATTGCGGAAAAAATAGTACCTTTGCAAATTGTTTTATACGATAAGAATTATGTTGAACAGAAGATTTTTGAGAATAAAGGCGTTGCAGGATATTTACGCCTATCAACAGTCGGAGAGCGATGACTTGATGAAGGCGGAGCGTGCCTTGCTTCAAGATGTGGACCGTTTGTATGAGCTTTTCATCATGCAGCTTTCGTTTTGGGTCGAAGTAAAGCTTTTTGCCGAACGCCGAATTGAAGAGAACAAAAACAAGCATTTCCCAACCGAGGAGGACCTGAATCCCAACCTGAAGTTCGTCAACAACAGAATTCTCAATATCCTTCAAAACAATGCCGATCTTCAAAAGTTTGAAGAAAAATACAAGATCAATTGGGCCGATTATCGTGAGGACTTCATACGTGGTTTCTATAATAGGCTTTTGGAGACCGAAGAGTACAAGTCGTATATGAACAATGGAGAGGACAGCTTCGATGACGACAAGCGCTTTTTGGTTGCTATAGTTGATGGCTATATGGCTGACGACACCATCCTCTACGATTTCTATTCCGACCGTAGCCTTATGTTCAACAGCGATTATGACGTGGCCATATACTTGTTGTGGAAGTTCCTCTCTGAAATGCCGAGCGCCTTCAACGAAAACAGCAAATTGCCTACGGCCTATAAGACCGAGAACGACGAGGAGAACGATGACAAGGACTTTTTGGTCAAGCTCTTCAGAAACACCATTTTGCATGCTGACGAGTTTGGAGAAACCATCAAGGCAAACATCTCCAACTGGGATTATGACCGTGTGGCCTTGATGGATAGGATTATCATGCAAATGGCCATGACGGAGTTCTGCTATTTCCCAACCATTCCTGTCAAGGTAACCATCAATGAATACATCGAAGTGTCGAAGTTATATAGTACTCCTGAAAGCCGCCGCTTTGTGAATGGCATGCTCGACAAAATCTCGAACCTGTTGAGAGAAGAGGGCAAGATGAAGAAATATGGTGCAGGCTTGGGGTTGAAATGATTGGCTCAAAGCAATAAAACACAATGTGTTGCGTTACTATAAAAAAGAAATGATGAAACGGTATTTTTCTATTATATGTTTGTTCGTCATGGCGTTTTTCGCCTTGACGTCCCAAGCCCAAGTGAACAATGGTACCTACCGGGCCTTGTCTGACGCCAATTCGGCCCGTGTCGTTGCTCTTGGAGGGCTGCCGCTGCCCATGCATGACGGAGATCTTCAGACGGCTTGTTTCAACCCGTCCTCCATCTGCCCATCCATGAACAACCAACTGGCAGTTTCCTATGTGGGCGACTTCAATCTTGGCACTAACTACGCTACGGCACAATACAGCCGTACTTTTGAGAAGTTGGGTAGTTTTGCCGCAGCGGTGCACTATTACAATTATGGCGACATGACTTATGCATCGGAAGGCGGTATTACAGACGGCACTTTCAATGTTTCGAACTATGCCGTTACCTTGGGCTGGGGACGTGAGCTTACCGACAAATGGAGTATCGGTGCCAACTTGAAATATGCCGGACAGCAACATGAAATCTATCGTGCCGGCGCCCTTGCCGTCGATGTGGCTGGCACCTATTGGTCGTATTCCAACTGGGCATTCACCTTGGCGGCACGCAACATTGGCTACCAGCTTTTCAATAACTTTGAAGCTCGCAATGTAAAACTGCCTTTTTCGGTTGATTTCATCGCCTCCAAGAAGCTTGACCACTTGCCGCTGACGATTGTCATTGGTTATAACGATATCCAACAATGGAATAAGACCTATACGGATACCGTCGTTTCGCCCAATCACGACCCGCTTACCGGCGAGGTGAAAGAAAAATCGAAAGTGGGCCAGTTCATGACCAATTTGGCTTGCCATTTGATCGTGGGCGGCGAACTCGAAATCGGCAAAAACCTGGTGCTTAGGGCATCCTATAACTTCGGTAACCACTATAACATGGATGTCCCCCAAGAACGTACATTGGTAGGCTTTTCGGCTGGTTTTGGTGTGAAGATCAAAATGTTCCAGATTGATTATGCCCTATCAAGGGACAATATCGTAGGCTCTCCTCATTTCCTGACACTCACTCTCGATTTAAGCAAGTTCTAAAGGAGCTTAGCCATGTTTCTTCGCGAACTAAAACTGACGAATTTCAAGAACTGTGAATCAGCCGATTTGCTGTTCTCGGAGAAAGTCAATTGTTTCGTGGGGCTGAATGGCGCAGGCAAGACCAACATACTTGATTCCATCTATTATCTGTCGTTCTGCAAAAGCTATTTTGCTGCCACCGACAAGCAGAACATACGTCATAATCAGGATTTCTTCGCCATTCACGGCGTGTATTCCCATCCCGACAAAGAGGATGAGGGCGTGTCGTGTGTGCAGAAGCGTGAGTCCAAAAAGTCGTTCCGTTGGAATAAGAAGGAGTATGACCGTCTCTCGGATCATATTGGTAAGATTCCGCTGGTGATGATTTCGCCTTACGACAGGGATCTTATCAATGAAGGCAGCGACTTGCGGCGTAAGCTGATAGACGGCATCATCTCCCAGTTCGACCCCTTGTATCTCAACGCCTTGCTGAAATACAACAGGGCATTGCTACAGCGCAACATGCAGTTGAAACGTTTTGCCGAGACGCATACCTTCGACCGCGAGCTGCTTCGCCTTTGGGAGGACCAGTTGACACTCCATGCCGATGATATCAATCGTAAACGCCACCAGTTTTTGGAGGAGTTCTTGCCAATATTCCAGCATTATTATGAGATTGTGTCAGGTGGTAACGAAAAGGTGAATGTCGTTTATCAAACGAAGCTCGACGAAAAACCACTGGATGCCTTGCTCGACGACAACCTGCAACAGGATCGCTATACGGGCTATACCAATGTTGGCATTCATAAAGATGACCTGGAGTTTACGCTTGACGGGCATGCCTTAAAGAAGTTTGGGTCGCAAGGGCAGCAAAAGTCGTTTGTCGTCTCTATACGTCTAGCTCAGTTTGACTTCAACTATCAGAAGATTGGTTACAAGCCCATCCTTTTGCTTGACGATGTGTTTGACAAATTGGATGAAGAGCGTGTCAAGAAATTGGTGCGCTTGGTGGGCGATGACCATTTCGGGCAGGTGTTCATCACCGACACGCAAAGGCAAAGGGTGGAACGTTTATTTGAAGACACGCAAATCCAACATAAGATTTTCGAGGTCGCTAAAGGCCATGTTGAAGAGATAGGAGGTGGACATGGTGTATTATGACATACAGCGATTGGGGGACCTCATCAAGGCCTTTTATGAGACGCATAAAGGTCCAGACTATGTCGATGAGATGAAGGTGATACAGTCATGGAGTAAGGTGGTGGGCCCCTTTATTACCACCCATACCATCGATTTGACGATTCGAAACAAGGTGCTCTTTGTTAGGGTTGACTCCGATGCGTTAAGGATGGAGTTGAGCTATTCTAAAACATTGATGCTTAAGAATTTAAATGCTGTTGTTGGCAAAGACTTGCTGACCGATATAGTGTTTAATTGAAATTTTTTGCATTCCTCTTACAAATCTGGATAAAATCACAGTTTCTGCATTTTTTCTCGTCGCTAGTTTGAGCAAAGGGAACTTCTGTATCCATTATTTCGTCGACAACCGATTTAATCAGGGTTTCCATGTCTTGAATAAACGAAACGTCATCCAGAAAGTATGATGAAGAATCTTGCGCTATAGAGACTGGCTTGGCGAAGCTCAGTTCAAACTCGATGTTGTTTTGGCGTTTCAGGCTGTGAATGGCGGCTTTAACTCGACTTGGGTCTTCGTTTGGATTGGTTTTCAAATACAAGTATTTGTAAAGCAGGAGCTGCAGGGCTTT
>JBGUNT010000068.1:0-27995 GCA_045117495.1 Candidatus Limimorpha sp.
CAAGGGATCGTAGCATCTTCCATTCATATTGATGAGTCCGAAGGCCGTCATGTGTTCGTGGCCGGTATACCCCCTGTCAAACATCGGGGCTTCGACATGCTCAGGGACCCGTCTCGCGTCTCGCTGTCTCGTGTCTCGTGTCTTTTATGTAAACTAAATATGCTCATCTACTTATTGCTTCATTCTTTCACGAACTTGCCTTTCAGCAGTTCCTTTTCGTTGTTGTAGATGCGATAGGCGTACACGCCCGCCTTGAGGCCTGCCACACCCACCGAAAGCATATTGCCCTCGCCGTGGATGTAGCGATCCACGCAGCAACGGCCCAAGGCATCCGTGATGCCGATGCGGTAGCCTTCATGACCTTCCAGACCGTTAAGGTCGATGTAAAACTCGTCCTTGACCGGGTTGGGATAGGCTTTCCCGCGGTTTTCACCTGCAGGCTTTTCCTTGACAGAGACGGGTATGGGGTTCATCTCCTCACGTGTCAGCCGCATTACCTTGCTCGCCGAATATGAAAAGAGGCCCGGCCCGCCACCCATGACAAGGAGGCAACTCCCATCGGCGTAAGGCAACACGAACTCGGGAAAACAGTCCGCATAGACGTCTTCGTCGAAGTAGCGGCTCCCAAGTATCTCCATGTCGCGATCGAAAAGACACAGGCCTGTTCGCATTGAAACTGTGCTTTCAGGCCAGGTGTAATAAGCGCCATACATGGTCGTGTCGTTCACAGTGGCCATGCTTTTTCCCCGATTTGGTTGTTCATCTCTCCCTTCCTCGTGCAGGAAACCCATCTCAAACCGGTTCACCCTGCCATAGTCCTGGTACTCGGGGGCATAGCCAGGTCCCACCGACCAGTTGAGATCGAGGTCGGCAAGAATCAACAGCATGTCATCTATCCCTTGCATCCATGGATGCCTTGTCCCAAAGAACAGCAGCCTGTCGTCCGAAAGGAAGTAGTCGGAAAAGCCTTTGTCGCCGTTGGCTATCTGATCTTGGTCGGAATGTCCCGGCGTCCCCAGCATGTAGCGTTTCGATTTGATAAACCGGAAATCCCTGTCAAAAAACACGGTGCCGATGCTGCAAAATGTTCCTTCCGTTAGGAAGATATATCCGTTCCCGTCTGGGTTTTTCAGGATGTTATGGCAATAGAACCCTTGCAACATGTATCCCGTGTCGCTATAGTTCTCCTCCTTGGGCGCCACATAGCAGCTCGCAAGTGTGTCGGTCTCTTGGTCGAACCTGTACATGTAGGGGAAGTGCCTGTAGAGCAGCTGGTACCATTGTCCACAGGCCACGATGGTCCCGTCATCGTCGTTCAGCAGCATGGGTGAACCGATAAGCTGCAAGGAGTCGCGGGTGTAGACTCGGGTGCTTACCGTATCGAGGTCGCCATCGAAGATGATGGCCCATAGCTCCGGCCCTCCGAAATTGATTTTCATCGTGTCCGTTATCCTCGTGGCCACGGTGAAGTAGTTTCCGTTGTCAATCTGGACCAGGTCTTTCATAAGCAGCATCTTCGGCAAGTCCTCACAAACACGCCTTTCGTAGCTCCCGTCGGGATGCACCTTGACGAGCTGCGTGTGCCAATCGTGGCGGCTGCCCATCCGGCCTATCAAGACGGCGTCGCCCTCACGGTCGATCATTCCGGCATCGAAACGTGAGTGTTGGTTAAGGTCGGTCGGGTCGCCAAAGCCTATCTCCCATTGCTGGGCCATCATCGGAATGGAAATGGTCACCAACAATTGCAATAATAAAGTCATTTTGTGTTTCATGTCAATTCTTTTTTGATAGGTTAACGTTATGTAAATGCGATTTCAATCGTTTTCAATTGCAAAAGTATACAAATCAAAATAGGAAGCAAGAAAAATTGGGTATGGATTGCTATGGGTCGGGAAAACAATGCTATCTTATTGTTTATCAACATATAAAGAGCCTTCAATCCATCTCTTTCGCGTCACAATTTTACGCAAAGTGTCGGGCAAAGGCTCCGTGGAACCCAAAATAGCCTTCAATTTTCGGCTCCTTTCACAAACCGTTGGATAGGCTTTTTGCATCAAAGCGGCACAATCGGCATTTTTTAGGCCAAGCAGATAGAGGCAACAGTAATCGATGTCCATATCGGTCAGATCAGGATACCTCTCACGAATGCGCGTCGTAAAATGCCCATAGTGCCTGTCCACCGCATTGCGCAAGGCCATAAGCTCGTTTTGGCTTAAGGCGTGCTCCTTATATATTGGATGTTCTACTTTGGGAAGAAACTGCACCTCATGCACCGTTTTCAGAATACGCTGACAAACAGGTTCGTCGGCAAAATTGGCTATCTCAACCTTCCGGGCCATCACCGAAAGCGCCTTTTCCTTCTCCTTCAGCTCCCCTTGTGCCTTGCTTATTCTCTCTTCGAGAACGCCAAACCGTTTTCTGGATTTTTTGCGGATCGAACTTACCGATTTCCCCAAAACCGTCACAAGCAAAAGGATGAAAACGGCCGTGCCCGCAACGAAACAGGCCAAACGACGGTTTCTATACTTCACATACTCTTCATGCCTTTGTGTGTCTTTATCTTTCCTATAGGTCTCATAAAGATTGGCCAACTCAATGGAAACCGGAAATTTATCGACGAACGGCCTCAAATCGGCAGCATATTGAAGTTGATAGTGCAATGCCTTTGTGGAATCGCCCAAAGCCCCATAGGCTTTTGCCAGCATCTCATCGGAGGCGGTGCGGGTATCGTACATATCGCTTCGGGCACTCTGTTCCAGATAACAAACCGCCGAATCATAGGCTCCTTCCTTCAAATAGAAAGAGCCCAAAGTGAAACATCTCGCATAATACTGGTTGTCGTTTTGGGCATTGCAAAGGGATTCCCTGATGGAGACAAAAGCCTCGTCAACCCATCCAAGGTCGTAATAAACCGGGGCGGCTTCGGCCAATATGACATCCATAAGAGCTTGATCGCCCAAATCAGCCGACCTCCGCTTGGCTTCCTCGAAATAAAGAAGCGAGCTGTCGTTTTGTGCGTCAAGGCGATAAGAGTTTGCCATCCATCTCAAGGAATGAATTTCATTGGTGGCATTATGGCTCGCATGAAAGCATTCCAAAGCCGACCGATAGGCCTCCACTGCGCTCTTCGGCAGACCATAATAGTAAAACACCTCTCCCAATCGGCTGTAAGCCAAGCCCAACAGGTTGGCGCTTCTTTCCTTCGAAACGGGGCAGGCAACACCCCCGTCCAGCAAATCCAACACCTTGAAGTATTCCTTGCATGCCAAAAGGGCACTGTCGTTTTCCTGATAGCCGATGCCACACAGATAATGGGCCCTGGCGGCCATGAATGTCGACCATTCAGCAGGACCGGCACAATTACAGCTGTCACAGTAACGGGCTGCCTCCACGATTTCCTTCGCATTGGTTTGCTCGTAGCCGTTCTTGAACAAGGCGTCGGCCAAAAGAAGATGAAAACAATGCTTGTCCAAAGGGCCGCAGGTATCAAGACGTTTGTCGTCACAGAAGGAAAGAAGGCGGGTCAAGGCACTGTCGGGACGTTGCCACATCAGGCTGTCGATGGCGACCCATTCAGAAGACGGTGTGATGGTTGGAGATGCGCTAAATCGCGACTCCACAAAAGCGTTACCATCGGGATGGGTACAGGCCGCAAAGGCCAAAACGAGAATGATTCCTATCAGACAACAACGGTTCATAGGCGCAAAAATACCCTTTTCCCGCCAAAAAAGCAAACCGCAAGTTCAAAAAGAATCCTAAAATCAGTTATAGCTCGCCTGATACTGATAGAAACGATCGAGGACCTCCTCCACGAAACGGTAGGTCTCGCCGCCACGCAGGTAACCGGCACGACAGCAGGTGTCGTTGTAATACTTTGACTTGTTGAGGATATAATAGTCGACGCTGTTGTCCCACACCTCGGGGTCGGCGCCATATTTGGCCGCCAAGCGTTGGGCGTCGTACACATGGCCGAGGCCAGCATTGTAGGAAGCCAGCACAAACTTAATCCTTTCGGTGCTGTCGGCCACCTTGTTCTCGAAGCAGTCGCCGAGATAGGCCAACAGCTTGCCGCCGGCTTCGATTTGCTCCTCAGGCGACGACTCATAGTCGATGCCGTATTTCTCCATCACCACGGGCATGAGCTGCATCAGGCCGAAAGCGCCCTTCTCGCTCTCCAAATCTAGCTTGAAATGCGACTCCTGACAGATGAGCGACGCCAACAAGCGCCAGTCCCAACCGATCTTCTTGGCTGTCTTCTTGATCAGTGGGTCAAACTCAGACAGTTGACCTGCTTGTGGTTTTATGCGGTGTTGTCTTCCGTTGTTGACATATTTGGCCAGCAAACGGCGTAAATGCCGTTGCTCCACGCCGTCGATCCAGTTGTTGATGGCATTCACCAACGAGGAGTCGGAGTTCTGGTTCAACATTGCCCAACCGATGGGTTGCTCGACGCTGACAGCCAGCTTGGCATCGAGGCCTTTCTGCCCTACCGACGCCATCTTGGCAACATACTCCTCTACAACCGTATAGTCGGCCCTGCCGTCCATAACGGCATCCACCAACTCGATACCATTCAAGGTGTCACATTGCACTATCATGATGGTGTCGCCGATGCAATCAGACAGGTATTCAAGTACCTTCACGGCATAGCTGCCCTTGGCAACATGGATGGTCTTGCCCGCCAAGTCGAGCGGCGAGCGCAGCAGCTGGCTCTCGACCTCATTGTCAGTCGACATGGCATTCCAGCCCTTGGGGAGGCGCTGCACCAACACACAACGTTGGGCAAGTATGGGGTTCGACATCAGATAACGGCGTTTCATCTCCTTGGTGAGGCCGATGCCGGCCGCCACCACGTCGACCTCGCAGCTATCCAACATCATGAAGCACGTGTCAAGATTGTCCTCGACACGCATCTCCAACTCTAGGCCGCATGAATTGCAAAAATCGCTGAGCAGGTCATATTCAAATCCAGCAGGTTTTCTTCCAAATTCGTTATAATTTATCTCACCGCAGTTGGTCACCGCCACCAAAGTGCCTCGCTCCATGAGATGTTCAAAAACCGTTAATGTGTCTTCAGCAAAAGCACCGTCGTCATATTGCTGATTATCAACATTATTCTTGCAAGAAGCAAATAAGACCAAAGTTAAAAAAACAAGAAAAAAAGGTGTGTTGCTTTGTGTTTTTATCTTCATTTTGTTCACTTTAGGGCGGACAAAAGTACTATTTTTATGCTTTATGTGAAAAAAAACGCTCGTTTTGACCATTTTTTGTAATTTCGCGCTCTTATTATCCGCTCTTGAATTGGAGCCAAACAACCGAAAAAAATGGCAAAAAAGATACAAGACCCCGACTTTTGGTATTCGTTTTTCCTACCTTATGTCAACTGGCAAACGCGCCGTTCGTACCGCCGCTTTGAAGTGCACGGGAAGGAGAACCTCCCGAAAGACGGCGGCTTGATCTTCGGCGTCAACCACAGCAACACACTGATGGATGCTTTAGTGTTGTTATCTTCCGACAACATGAAGAAGGTGTTCATTGCGCGCGGCGACATCTTCAAAAAACCCGCCGTAGCCAAGATCCTGCACTTCCTGCGCATCCTCCCCATTTTCCGAATGCGAAACGGTGTGGCCGCCGTGCGTCAAAACGACGATTCTCTCAACAAGGCCGTCGACGTGATTCACGACCATGTCGACCTTTACCTCTTCCCCGAAGGAACCCACCGCACCAAGCATTCTCTAATGCGTATGGGGAAAGGTCTCTTCCACATCGCAATCGATGCCAACAAGCAGTTTGGGGGACAACAGCCAGTCTATATCATCCCCACCGCCATCGAATACGGCGATTATTTCCGTTTCCGGAGCACGGCAATGATCAACTTCGGAGAGCCCATCAACGTGACCGAATTCCTCAAAAACACCACTGAGGAAAACGAGGCCATCACCATCAACCAACTGAAGGAGAAGCTAAGCGAGGAAATCTCAAAACTGTTCACCTATATCCCCGATGACGAGGATTACGATGCCATCTGGGAAATCGTGAAGATGAAAAATGAGAAACGCGCTGGAAGCCTTTACCTAAAGATGCTGCGTAATCGCGCCACCGTTGACAAAGTGTTGCAATTCAGGGAAGAAAAGCCCGATGAGGCAAAAAGCTATTTCAGCCGCGTGATGGACTTTGCAACCGAACGTGTACGACAGAAGATCTCCGTCACCTCAACAGCCAAGAAATATCCCCTACTCAACTCCTTATGGAAGCTGGTGGTGCTACTGCTAGGCTTGCCCTATTATGTGGCATCGGCCATCGTCAACCTGCCCGTTTGGCTCACCACCTTAATCATCAGGAGCAAACTGAAAGACCCTGCCTTCGGCAATACAGTCAGTTTCGGCGTACGGATGGTACTCTTCCCCATAATCTTCATTGTAGGAACCATACTCCTGCTTTGCAAGCTGCATCCTTGGTATTGGGCTTTGTGCGGCATCGTGCTGCTGTTCTTCTCCTATTCCGTCTTCGTCGATTACAACGAGCTGTGCCGCCGCTGGATCTCAGACGTGCGCTGGACCTTCAAGACAAAGCTACGCAAACAGTATGATGCGCTAGAACTGAACAAACGTTTCTGACCCATGTCGCAACGCTGGATCATCCCCGACATTCACGGCTGCCCCAACACCTTGAAGGCGCTGCTCGAAAACATGCTGAAGGTGACCAAGCACGACCATCTCTACTTTTTGGGCGACTACATCGACCGAGGTCCCGACAGCAAGGGCGTCATCGACTATCTGATGCACCTCCATGAAGAGGAATACAACGTGTTTTTCATCAAAGGCAACCACGAGGACATGTGTGTGAAAGCCTACGAGGCCGACCAAAAGAAAAGGCTCTTCGGCGGCAAGCACCAAGAGCAAAAAGACTGGGAAACCGTAGGAGCCAAGGCCACTTTGGAAAGCTTCGGTGTGAAGCATCCACGCGAGATCCCGCAACGTTACATCGATTGGATGAACGCCTGTGTGCCTTACATCGAATTGGAAGAATACATCCTAGTCCATGCCGGCATGAACTTCAACATTGCCAACCCTTTCGAGGACGAGCACAGCATGATGTGGACGCGCAAGTTCAAGGTCGACTTCAACAAATCGCACGACAAGAAAATCATCCATGGGCACATCCCCGTCGACTACAGCTTCATCAACTTGGTCATCGAAAACGCCGACCTTTACGACTTCATCGCCTTGGACAATGGCGTCTTTGTGACCGACAGACCCGGTTTAGGCAACCTGACGGCTTTCAATCCCGACACAAAACAGCTTGTAGCGCAATCCAACATGGATATGTAAACGTTGAACGCGGCGTATTTATAATCAGCGCGTTCCAACCACAACGGCATTCTTGAATTGTTTCACCTTGCCATCGAAATTGAAGACTTCGGTCACAACCACATACACGCCTATGGGGACTCGATTGCCGTTGCTGTCCAAACCATTCCATAATACGCTGCCTTCTTGCCCCACCAGCTCGCCTTTCACCAAATGCCGCATCAGCTGGCCCGCCACATTGAAGACATAGGTGTTCATCGTGTAACCAGCCTCGTCGAAACGGTAGCTGATGAAACACGCGTCATCAATGCCATCGCCGTCGGGCGAAAAGATGTCGGGATTAATGGAAATCTCGTCGTTGGAAGGCTCGGCACCTTGCATCATCGAGTTGGGCTGTCCAGGCGTGCCGAAATGCACTCGCTCTGCCGCAGAATGCCAGTTGTCGGCGGCCATCGAAGGCTGGTCGAAGGCGACACGTTCCAGCGAAACGCCTTTGGTAACCTTGAGCAGCGGATAATGCATCTTCTCGGAGAAGCGCATCTCGTCAACCACGGTGCCGTCCCTGCCCATCAGAATCGCCGTACCGCCTGCGTTGGCGTAACTTGGAAACGAAGCCATCTGCACATAATTGTCGGTCGGGCAACCATATTGCTGGCCGACAATCTCACTATTGGATGACAACAAAACATAGGATTGGGGCAAGAACAAACGACTATCGGATGTAATCTCCTTCAAGGTGGTGTCGGCAGGATTGGGAAAACTCTCCTTGACGACGCCCAGCATCAAAGAGCTGAGGTCGAAAGTTTTGTCGGAATTATTGTACAACTCCACATAATCCACCCCCGGCGCGATGGGATCGAAGAGTATCTCGTTGATAAGGATCTCTCCTGCGGCGATTTCGTTGGGAATGCCAAACGACACCCGTGTGCCAGCGGCGATGGCCGTGCCCACGCAGTTGGTGACGCCATCGATGACCAGCGTATAGACGACGCCCTCGCCAAAGCCATGGTCGAAAAGCAATCCCACATAGCTGGGATCCATGGGGTTCGTCTCCAATTGTTGGGGATGTTCTGCCGTCTCCTCCACAAGATAGTTTTGCAGCTGCAACAAGCTGGCAGCATCCATTTGCTGGTCGAACCACAGCTGCACGATGTAATTGCCAAACATGCTCACGCGTTCCACCGCAGGAGCCACGTCGTTTTCGCCATCCACCGAATTGAGGCGTCCTGGCGTACCGCCTGTGACATCGACTGATGCGGTCCAGTTGGAAGCCCCTGCGCAGGGATTCAGTGGGTCGATCTGCTCCACCGACCAACCTCCATTCATCTTGTCGGGATCATGGTACCAGCTGCTGTTGAAGTTGATTCTTGAAACAAGAAGACCTTCTTCACTATAAAGGAACATCGCAGACGAAGCGTTGCCCACCGAGAAACTGCTGAAACCGATGCAATCGCCATATTGCCGCAGCTCCTGGACGGCATCGTTATGGCAAAGGATGACATAACCATGCGGAGCCAACACATAATTGCCTATGACATGGTCATTCGACCCGATTTGTATCTGCCAGTCTTTCAAGTCGATGGCGAATTCGGTGGTGTTATAAAGCTCAACGTACTCCCACTCGGGCAGGCCCACCACGGGGTTTGGATCAGCCATCACCTCGTTGATAACGACATCGTTGGCGTTGGCTTCGTAGATGGAAAAAGCCATAGCGGTCGGCTCCATCACATTACCCCACATGTCTTTGACATCGCTAACCGTCAGGATGTAGTTGACGCCATTGCTAATCTCGCGTTCAAATGTAAGAACGACAGTAGCAAGGTTCTCACCAAACGCAACTGCGGCAGGATGGCCCATGCCGTTATCCGTCATGTAATTCGAATGACTCAATGCAGAGGCCTCATCAAGGGCCTCGTTGAAGGTCAGCCGAAGATGCATCACATCGAGTACCTCGCAAACCAGAAGCTCAGGGGGCTCATGGTCTGCAATACGCGGCCCCACGTACACGTCATCGAAATAAAACTTCTTGGCGTTGCTCGAAGTGAACTTGGACGAAAAGCCGAAATGTCCTCCCTTGCCATAGATATCGTCGATCCCTTGTGCTTCAATGACATAAACACCAGAATTATCGTAACAAGTTTGTATCATCCAGTTGCCTTCGCGGTCACAGGTCACCTTGACTGCCACGGCAAACGACGAAGCAATGGCACCTGCCGTACCACGACAAATGCTCTGTTGTCCATCGGCGTCCTTGCGAAGCAATTCGATGGCATCTTGAGCGCCTGCCTCACCGAAACGTAGATAATATCCCTTTGTAACTTGTGACAAATCGGCGTTGTCGGCGCTGAGCCAAACCTCCGTATAGTTGTTGCCCGAAGGCGCAAAAGCCTCCCGAATCCAAAACTGCCATTCCATCGACTCATACTCAACGATAGGCACCGAAAGAAAGGCAGCGCCCTCACCATCAGCATTGAGCTGTAGTTGAAAACTATTGTTGACTACAAATTTATCTGCCGTTCCATACCATGCAGGGTTGTTGGAAAAGTCGCCATCGGAGAAATCGTCGACAACTTGTCCGAAGAGCGAAAATGGTAGCAGAAGCAAGAACAAAAAGGCGTTTCTCATGATTATTGACAAGTGATGCTACAAAGATAGGAATACTTTTTTGTTGTCGTGGCTTTCGCTTCAAAAATGAATAAAAAAAGGCAAAACTGCATTAATTATAAACCGCGTACGAAAAAATAGCCTATATTTGCACCCAAATCCATTATGAAGAAATGTCAGAAATCATATTTTCGAACGAACAAGGGAATGGCAACGAAGCCAGCCCGTTGAAAGACAAGCTTCCCACGAGTTCGGGAGCCTATTCAGAGATCAAGCCTTTCTATGCTTCTCGGTATGGAAACAGTAGGGTTTTCACGGCCAAAAACAACGGAAAGAAGGTGATCATCAAGGCCTTGAAGGCCGCCTGTGCCCAAGATGCCAAATGTCGCGCTGCCTTGCGCCAGGAGTACGAGACCACCAGCATGTTGGAGAACAAGTTCATCCGTAAGGCCATCGAATTCACGCCACTTGAAGGGTTGGGCGACTGCATCGTCTTCGACTATGTGGAAGGAAAAACGTTGGCGGAGCATGTCCGTGTGGGCACGCTTTCTGAGAAACAAGTCAAGAACATCCTTGTCGACCTATGCGATGCCTTGACATACATCCACCGCAACCAGGTGATCCATGCCAACCTGAACCCCGAGAACATCCTCATCACTGCCAACGACTACCGCGTCAGGCTCATCGACTTCGGTGCCCCTGAAACTCCGCAGGAAGCCGATCGCGAGCTTCTCATCAAAGAGATGGAGTTTGTGGCTCCTGAAATCATCAAGGGCGAGGATATAGACTCACGTTCCGACATCTATTCTTTGGGTAAAATCATGGAGTTCATAGGGGAACGTAACATCTCCAAGCAATACAGCAGCACTGCCACCCATTGCACGCAATTCTCAAAGGAACAGCGTTACGACAGCATCTCGGAAGTCAAATCTTCCATCACCAAGGGGCATCCCCTTGTCAAGTTGCTCATCGCCATCCTTCTGCTGGGCCTGATTTGCCTGATTGCTTTCATGTATGTCCCCAAGATCAAGGACAACATGGCCAAGGAAAAGGCGGAACGTGTTGCCGTCGAGTTTGCCCGTGAACTGGAAAACATTCAAAACGAATCGCCTGCCTTATGCGAAAAATACAAGCTTCAGTCCATTGACGAGCCCATCGCTTTCAACTGGGTTGATGACAGCCTGCGCTTGGCACAAAACCTGATGCCATTTTTTGGGATGAACGACTACAAAGCGAAAGCCTTGCAAGCCTTGGACTTACAAAAAAACCGCATCGAAGAGCGTCGGAAGGCAGATTTTAACACATTGTTGCTCAACGAATTCAAGACCGCACAAGACAGCCTTGCCGTGGCCTTGAAATCCAATTTGGAAGAGCCCACCGATTCGGTGCTCTTCATCGAAGCCAGCAAATGGTTCGAGCAACGCAAATAATCATGCTCCATTAGCATCGGCATAGGATAATAATTGTTGTAAAATGGAGTTATATTGAAGTAATTAACCAAACAACGAAGTGCGAAATAAAACCTACATAATCGTGACGATAGGCTGTGCGCTCAGCCTTCTGCTTCTTGGTGGCTGTTCGACCAAGAAGAACACCATCACGCGCCGTATGTACCACAACCTCACCAGCCATTACAACGTGTACTGGAATGGAGAACGAAGTTTGAAAGACGGTGACAAGCAGCTGAGAGGCATCGCCAAAGATGACTACTCCAAGATATTGCGCGTCCACAACTACGGCACCCAAGCCAACGGTTCCTCCATGAACTCCACCATGGACCGTGCCTTGGAGAAGACCTCCATCTGTGTGCAGAAGCACTCCATGAAGTTTGGCAGTCGCGAAAGAGTGAAGTGGATCGACGATGCCTATCTCGTCATGGGCAAGGCGCACTTCTACAAGCACGACTACATCCCAGCCAAGCGCACTTTCGACTTCGTGGCCAATGAATACAACTACAACGACATCGCCCTCGTGGCCAACATGTGGCTGGTGAAGACTTTCATCCAAACAGAAGAATACCCCAAAGCCGGGGCCAACATCGAACAGTTGCAGGCCAAATGCGCCATGGCGAAGAAACTGCCCAAAGAGATTACCAAAGACCTTGACTTCACCATCGCCGACTACTACATTGCAATTAAAGACTACAGCCATGCCATCAAATACCTGAAAAGCGGCATGCTGACTTGCAAAGACCGCGACCTGCGCACCCGAGCCATGTTCATCTTGGGACAGATCTACATGTCGCAAAACGACGCCGACCGCGCCATCGCACAATTCAAGAAAGTCATCAAGAGAAGCCCTGAATACGAAATGGCCTTCGAGTCGAAGATGAATATGGCCAAGATGGGCTCTTCTGACAACGCCAAGGAACTCTACAAGATGATGAACAAGATGCTGCGTGAGTCTGCCAACGACGAATTCCACGACCGCATCTACTATGCCATGGCTGAGTTAGCCTTACGCGAAGGCGATGAAGGCAAGGCTATCAACTACCTGCGCAAATCCGTGTCCGCCTATCAAAACAACGCCATCCAAAGAGCCATTTCTTCCCTAAAAGTCGCCACCATGCTCTTCGACCGCAACGACTATGAACTGGCCCAAGCCTACTACGACACGGCTGTCACTAGCATGACACGCGAGTTCGAAGGCTACGACAGCATCCTTAACATCTCGCAAACGCTCAACGAACTGGTGATGTACGCCAGCGTCGTCCGCGACCAAGACAGTCTTCTGCGTGTGGCCGACATGGATTCCGTGTTGCGCAACCAACTCATCGACCGCATCATCGCACAAGTCATCGAGAACGAACAGCTTGAAAAGGAAAAGAAGGAATACGAGGAACAGCTTGCCCTGATGGGCTCTGGCTCAGGCAACATCGCCCCCGAAGCCACATCCGAACCCAACAAAGAAAACTCGTCGGCATGGTATTTCTACAACCAAACCGCCTTGACCAAAGGCTTCACCGAATTCTCCCGCAAGTGGGGCATGCGTAAACTCGAAGACAACTGGCGTATCAGCGACCGACAAAGTGTGGCTGCCTTTCTGCGTGGAGACGAAATCTCTAACGACGATCTGACTGCCGCCAAGAGCCAAAAGGCCAAGCAAGATTCCATCAACGCTTCCTATACCAACCACGACAGAGGCTATTACCTCCTCAACCTGCCTTTCACGCCCGAGCAGAAGATGGTTTGCGACTCGTTGATTGCCGATGCGCTCTACAACTTAGGGTTCATCTACATGGACCGTTTGTCGGACACCCGTCGTTCCATCGAGTCGTATACACAACTCGACAACCGTTTCCCGGGATACAGCAAGGAACTGCCTACTTGGTATGCGCTCTACAAGTTGCACAACGACTTGTCGCAAACCGAGGAAGCCGCCATCTACAAAGGCAAGATCTTCGACAAATACCCGAATTCGAGCTATGCACAGTTCATCTCCGACCCTGCCTACTTCAAGAAGCTGGAAGCCGAAGAAAAAGAATCGTCCGAATTTTATGCCAAGACCTACGACGCCTTTGAAGCCGGTCAGTTCTATCGTGTTAAGATGAACACCGAAAGAGCCATGGAAATGTATGAAAACGACACCGCCTTGATGCCCCGTTTCGCTTTCCTTAACGCCGTTGCCAAAGGACGTCTCATCTCGCTCGACACCATGGCATTTGCCCTCTACGACCTGGTACGCACCTATCCCAACAGCAGCATTACCCCATATGCCACAGAGGTGCTGAACAACATCAACGAAGAATATCACCTAGGCCTCGTCCTCAACGACATCCAAAAAGAGGGCGCCGACCAACCAGAGGTGAAAAAAGAAACGCCCTATACTCACGAGCCTAACATCGAGCACTTCGCCATGGTGGTATGCAACACCAAGAAAGTGCGCGTCGAGCCCCTCAAAGTGCGTATCAGCGACTTCAACAGCAAAGAATACCGCGTCAGGACGTTCAACATCAAGAGCGTCCTACTCAACGACGAGCTAACCCTCATCACCATCGGCAATTTCGAGAATGAAAAGTTAGCCAAGGACTATATCGAATCGCTATTCCTTTCCGATTATGTCTTTGGAGGCATCGACAAAGAGCAATACTCGGTACTGCCGATATCCATCAAGAATTATCCTGCTTTCTACCAAGCGAAAGACTTGGAAGAGTATCAACAATTTATAAAAAACAACTAACAATAACTAACAATACATGAGCATTATGGAATCACCTGCACGCAATCTGATTGGCAACGGCACCGTCATCAAAGGCGATATCGAATCGAGTGGCGACATCCGCATCGACGGCCATCTTATCGGTTCCCTGAAATCGAACGGCAAAGTGTTTATCGGACAGTCTGGCATCATGGAAGGAGACCTCACCTGCAAGCAGGCCGAGATCTCAGGCGTTGTGAAAGGTAACATCAAAACCGATGAACTGACCGCCTTAAAAGCCACATCAAAGGTGGAAGTGGACCTTACCACAAAACAACTCCTCATCGAAGTGGGAGCACAATTTACCGGCAAGTGCGTCATGGGCCAACAATCGACCATATCGATGCCCAAACAGAAAATCGGCTGATGTATGGAGAACGAAAAGCTGTATAAGCATTTCGGCTACGAAGCCATAGAACAGTACGACACGGAAAGGCTTGCCAAACTTCAGGAACACTACAAAGCCATCCTGGAGATTTTAGGAGAGGACCCTCAACGAGAAGGTCTTCTTAAGACGCCTTTGCGCGTGGCTAAATCGATGCAATTCCTCACACACGGCTACGAGCAAGACCCCATGGAGATTCTGTTGTCAGCCCGTTTCAAGGAGGATTACAAACAGATGGTCATCGTCAAAGACATCGAAGTGTATTCGTTGTGCGAGCACCATATGATCCCCTTCATCGGCAAGGCTCATGTCGGCTACATCCCCAATGGTTACATCACCGGCCTCAGCAAGATTGCACGCGTTGTGGAAGCCTATTCGCGTCGTCTTCAAGTACAGGAACGGCTCACCACACAAATCAAAAACGCCATCAACGAGGCACTTCATCCTCTCGGCGTTGCCGTTGTCATTGAGGCACGACATTTGTGTATGTCGATGCGAGGCGTCCAAAAGCAAGGTGCGGTGACTACCACCAGCGATTTTATTGGGGCCTTCGAACGGGAGACCACCCGGGCGGAGTTCTTTCAACTTATTGGATCACAACTACACTAATTTTTGAAACCCTTTTAAATATAGTATTTTCATGATAAAGGCATATGTTTTTCCAGGTCAGGGAGCCCAATTCGTAGGGATGGGCAAAGACTTGTTCGACAAATCATCCAAGGCCAAGGACATGTTCCACAAGGCCAACAACATCCTCAAATTCAAGATCACCGACATCATGTTTGAGGGTACTGAAGACGATTTGCGTCAGACCAAGGTGACCCAGCCTGCCATTTTCTTACATTCTGTCATTTTGGCCACAATGCTTGAAGACTTTGATCCCAGCATGGTGGCAGGTCACTCATTGGGTGAGTTTTCGGCTCTTGTAGCCAACAAGGTGCTTTCCTTTGAAGATGGTCTCCGACTCGTCAGCAAACGAGCCATGGCCATGCAAAAAGCCTGCGAGATCCAACCCGGCACCATGGCAGCCGTCCTCGGCCTCGACGACAGAGTCATCGAAGACGTCTGCGCTTCCGTCAAAGACGCCGTCGTTGTTCCTGCCAATTATAACTGTCCTGGCCAGCTGGTCATCTCGGGCTCTACTGAAGGTGTCGCCTTAGCTTCCGACAAGTTGCGCGAAGCAGGCGCCAAGCGTGTGGTGCCACTCAGCGTAGGAGGTGCTTTCCACAGTCCCCTGATGGAGCCCGCCCGCGTGGAGCTGGCCGAAGCCATCAACGACACCAAATTCAGCCAAGGCATCTGCCCCATCTACCAAAACGTGACAGGACAATCCGTCAACGACCCTGAAATCATCAAGAAGAACCTCATCGCCCAACTGACTTCACCAGTCCTTTGGACCCAGACGATGAACAACATCTTGGCAACAGGTGTCAAAACGGTCGTCGAAGTGGGCCCCGGCACCGTCCTGCAAGGACTGTTCAGAAAGATGGACAAGACGCTTGAACTCTCAAGTGCTGCCATCTGATTCTTCCCATAAACCATTTCCAAGGAGACGCCCCAACAGGCGTCTCCTTGCAATTCAAGCCCAACATATTCTACCAATTCACATCTCATGGAAGAAAGAAAAAGCACATCCCTCATGTTCCTGCTATTCCTTGTGGCTGGCGTATTATTGGGATTCTATATTAATAAAGGTAATAGAGCCAACGTCCGCAGAAGCGTGCCTGCTACTACGGAGATTGGCAAGTTCGACGAGGTGCTTTGGCATATCCAACAAGAATATGTCGACACTGTCAATACCAAAAAAATGGAGGAAAGCGCCATCGTGGCCATGATGGAGGAACTCGACCCACACAGCCAATACGTTTCTTTGGAGGAATTCAATGCCATCAACGACCCCTTACTGGGCAGTTTTGAAGGCATTGGCGTGCAGTTTCGGATCGAGAAAGACACCGTTGCCATTGTCAGCGTCATCAAAGGCGGCCCCTCCGAGAGAGTAGGCATCATGGCTGGCGACCGCATCATCAACGTCGACGACACCCTTGTTGCCGGCGTCAAGCTTAAGAACGAGGATGTGATGCGCAAACTCAAAGGGCCTAAGGGCACCAAGGTCAAAGTGGAAGTGTTGCGCCGTGGCATGGAGGGGCTTCAGACCTTTGTCATCACACGAGGCGTCATCCCGACTTATAGCGTCGACATTGCCTACATGCTGGACGATAAAATCGGATATTTGAAACTCAGCAAGTTCTCAGCAACCACCTACGATGAGTTCCGCAGAGGCATCCGCAAGCTCCAATCAGAGGGCATGCAGCAGCTCGTCTTCGACCTGCGCGGCAACACAGGCGGCTACCTTGCCGCCGCCGTCGACGTGGCCGATGAGTTCCTGCCTAAAGGCAGCCTCATCGTCTATACCGAAGGCCGCAACCGGCCGCGCCAGTACATGAGCGCTCGTCGCCATGGCATGCTCGAGGAGATGCCCGTTGCCGTACTAATCGACGGCGAGTCGGCCAGCGCCAGCGAGATCGTGGCAGGCGCCCTTCAGGACAACGACCGCGGCACCATCATAGGCCGCCGCTCCTTCGGAAAGGGATTGGTGCAGGAACAGATCATGCTGAGTGACAATTCGGCCATACGCCTTACCGTGGCGCGTTACTACACCCCCACTGGCCGCTCCATCCAAAAGCCTTTCGATGCTGATCATGAGAGGTATATGCTTGAGTCGTATGAGCGCTATGAAAACGGAGAGCTTTTCAGCGCCGACAGCATCCATTTCGCCGACTCGCTGAAATACACGACACCCAAAGGTAAGACCGTCTATGGCGGCGGCGGTATCATGCCCGACATCTACGTCCCTCTCGTCGACGACAGCACGGAATACTACTTCAACCGTATCGTCAACTTAGGGCTGCTCTATCAATATGCCTTTGAATACACCGACACGCACAGGCAAGAGCTGAGCCGATATAAAACCGTGGAAGCTTTCGACAAATCGTTCCAAGTGACCGATGCCATGTTTTCGCAACTCACCAAGCTCGCTGACGAAAAAGGCGTGAAAGGCAATGAGACCGAAAAACAGGTGGCGCGACGTGAAGCCAGCGTGTTGCTCAAGGCATACATCGCACGCAACCTCTTCGATGACGAAGGCTTCTATCCCATCTATGCCCCCATGGATGAGATCCTACAAAAAGCGATTCAACAACTGAAGCTAGAGGAATGAAAACAATAAAAAAAGACGCGAAAAGTCGCGTCTTTTTTTGTGGAGCATAACGGAGTCGAACCGATGACCTCTTGCATGCCATGCAAGCGCTCTAGCCAACTGAGCTAATGCCCCATTTGCGGCTGCAAAAATACAAAGATTTTCTTTCCGCCAAACATTTTTACGAAAAAAAAGTCGATTTTTCTTCATTGCCTATTGTAAACCCATGTAAAACCTTACCTTTGCAACATGATAACAAACCACCATGAAAACCATTAAAGACATCTATAAAATCGGCTTGGGCCCTTCGAGCAGCCATACCATGGGCCCTCAGAAAGCAGCAACCCTATTCAATCAACGTTACAGCAACGCCTCCTCGTTCCAAGTGACCCTTTATGGCAGCCTCGCTGCCACTGGGAAGGGCCACATGACCGACTGGGCCATCCTCAACACTATGAAAGCGCCTACGGAAATCATCTGGAAGCCTGACATCTTCCTCCCTTTCCACCCCAACGGAATGCATTTCGAGGCCTTTGACGACAAGAAAAAGCTGTTAGGCGACTGGACGGTTTATAGCATCGGAGGCGGCAATCTAGCCGAGGAAGGCAAACAAAACGAGCAGCCCGACCTCTATCCGCTCACCAAGATGACCGACATCCTGAACTGGTGCGAACAGCGAGGAAGAACCTACTGGGAATACGTGTATGAGCACGAAGACCAAGACGAGATAGAATCCTATATGAAAGAAGTGTGGCAGGTGATGAAAGACGCCGTGGAACGCGGTCTGCAAGCCGAAGGCGTCCTGCCCGGCCCGCTCAATCTTAGTCGCAAGGCGGCCATGTATCACATCAAGGCATCGGGCTACACGCACACGCTGAAGAGCCGTGGCCTTGTATACTCCTATGCCTTGGCCGTAGCCGAGGAAAACGCCTCGGGCGGTCGCATCGTCACCGCGCCCACCTGCGGCTCTTGTGGTGTGATGCCTGCCGTGCTGTATCATCTCTCGAAGAGCTATGAGTTTACTGAGATACGCATCCTCCGCGCTTTGGTGACAGCGGGGCTCGTCGGCAACATCGTGCGCACCAACGCCTCCATCTCGGGTGCCGAAGTGGGCTGCCAAGGCGAGGTGGGCGTGGCCTGCGCCATGGCCGCTGCCGCCGCCAACCAACTCTTTGGTGGAAGCCCGGCACAAATAGAATATGCCGCCGAGATGGCCTTGGAACATCATTTGGGCATGACCTGCGACCCCGTTTGCGGGCTGGTGCAGATACCCTGCATCGAACGCAACGCCTATGCTGCCGCTCGCGCCTTGGATTCCAACATCTATTCCTCCTTCTCCGACGGACGCCATCGCGTGTCGTTCGACAAGGTGGTGGAGACCATGAAAGAAACCGGCAAAGACCTGCCATCCTTATACAAGGAGACTTCTCAAGGCGGCCTGGCCCGTGACTACAAACAAATGTTGTAAAAAACACTATATTTGCAACGACAAAAGACGCAAAATGCCTGCCCCCTTGCTACAAATTCGCAATCTGCACGTCTCGTTCCGGCGCGATGGTCGATGGAACGAAGCCGTTCACGGCATCGACCTTGACGTGTTTGCAGGTAAGACCCTAGGCCTCGTGGGGGAATCAGGTTCGGGCAAGTCGGTCAGCTCGTTGGCAGTCATGCGCCTACTCAATGAGAGAGTCAGCCGCATCGATTCCGACAGCATCCTAATCGAAGGAAACGAAATCAAGCATTTTACCGAAAGGCAGATGGCTGAGGTGCGCGGCAAGCGCATCGCCATGATCTTCCAAGAGCCCATGACTTCACTCAACCCCGTCTACAAATGCGGCTTCCAAGTGTCGGAGATGATCCGACAGCATGAGGACGTGAGCAAAGTGGAAGCCAAGAACCGCGTCATCGACCTCTTCAAGCAGGTGATGCTGCCCCGACCCGAAGCCATCTACGACAGCTATCCCCACGAGCTCTCGGGAGGACAGAAGCAACGTGTGATGATTGCTATGGCCATCGCTTGCCATCCCAAGCTGCTCATCGCCGACGAGCCGACAACAGCCCTCGACGTGACCGTTCAGCTCGAAATCCTCAAGCTGCTTCGCAAGCTACAAGCCGAGACAGGCATGGGCATGATTTTCATCACCCACGACCTCGGCGTGGTGGCCGAAATTGCCGACGACGTAGCAGTAATGCACGATGGCGAGATATTGGAGCGTGGCACGGTGCAACAGATCCTCAACCACCCGCAACACCCCTACACCCAGGGACTGCTGGCCTGCCGTCCTCCCATGAGCGTGCGACTCAAACGCCTGCCCATCGTCAAGGAGTTTTTGGACGGACAATGGCAAGGTGGCAAGGAACAGATTTTGCATGACCTACAGATTTCCGACGAGGAGCGGCAAGCCCATCTCAAGCAACTGTATAGCCAAGAGCCTCTTCTCAAAGTGGAGCATTTAAAGACGTGGTACCCGCTCCGTAAAGGTGTCTTCAGCCGCGTTTATGGCCACGTGAAGGCCGTCGACGACGTCAGCCTGGAGGTCTACGAAGGCGAGACGCTCGGCCTTGTGGGCGAGTCGGGCTGCGGCAAGACCACCCTCGGGCGTAGCATCCTTCGCTTGACGGAACCCACGAGCGGTAAGATATGGTTTGACGGCATCGAGGTGACAGCCTTGAAAGGACAGGCACTCCGCGACTTCCGCAAACAAGCCCAAATCGTATTCCAGGATCCCTATTCCTCTCTCAATCCACGAATCACCATCGGCGACGCCATCTCCGAGCCTATGATCGTACACGGCATCGAGACCGACAGAACGAGATGCCGGAATAGGGTCTGCGACCTTTTAGAGCAAGTAGGCCTTCAAGCACAGCATTACGACCGCTATCCGCATGAGTTTTCAGGAGGACAACGGCAACGTATCTGCATCGCCCGCGCCTTGGCCGTCAGCCCACGCCTCATCATCTGCGACGAATCGGTGTCGGCCTTGGATGTGTCGGTACAAGCCCAGGTCTTGAACCTCCTTAACAGGCTAAAAGAGGAACGTCATCTCACCTATATCTTCATCTCGCATGACCTAAGCGTGGTACGTTTCATGAGCGACCGTGTGGTTGTGATGTACAATGGCCAACCCGTAGAGATAAACGAAGCGGATGCCCTCTTCGAACATCCGCTTAACGCTTATACACAAAAACTGATTGATGCCCTGCCGGGCAAAACCCATTACTTCAACAGCACATCGGGTCCCATGTTGTAGTAGATGTCGACAGGGATACCAGCCTCATTGACACGGTCGAGATCAGCTTGCAGCTGAGGTTTGATGACACTCATCTCACCCATCCAAGCCTTGGTGGCTTCGTAGTCGCCGTCACCTTGATGCTTGAGGATATCGCCAGCAAGTTTCTCGACAGCAGCCTTCATCTTTTCAAAGTCGATGGCATAACGACCGTCTTCGTTGCGGACGAAAGCACCTTCGTTTTGGAAATAGTTGAAGGTGAGCATATTGGCTTTGCCGTGGGCACTGGCAGCGCCGAAACGCACCGAGCGGAAGATGCCAGCCATGAAGGTGGTGTAGTTGTCTTCCATGGTGGTGTTGGTGTATTCGCCCATCTCAGCCAGTTTGGTGACAAGGTAGAGGCCAAGCACGTCAGCTTTGGCTTCTTCAAGAGCATTGTACTGATTGCCCAAAGCCTCACGAACAGTGCCCTTGCCCGTGATGGTGTTCTTGATGCCCATGCCGTGTGCCGTCTCGTGGAACATGACGTTGGAGAAGAAGGCGTCAAACTTGATATGATCCATCGATTCGGGCGTCATCAGCTCCTTGGCAATAGGCTCCAAGATCTTGTCGAATTTGGCCTGCATGGCGTTCTTGAGTTGGAGTTTACGGGTGCCACGTTGCAGCTGCACACGCTCATCGTTGGGCAAATTGATGGCGATGGTCTTGCTGTTAGCATTGCAGTCGCCAGCATAGTAGACGACATCATAGGCGGCCAGGTCGACATCGGAGCCAGGCACCTCTTTCTTATACTCAGCAGGCACAGGCAGCTGCTTTTGCAATTCAGGCACAAAAGAAGCATAACGGGCCAGTTGCTTGGTCCACTCCTGATCTTTGACGAGGATAAAGGCTTCGTGAGAGGCCTTGATGCCATAACGGGCGTCAGTGTAGTTTTCGATGGGGCCAATCACCATGTCGATATTGTTGTTGCGGACATCCATCCACTGCATGTCGCTTTCAAGGTAGTCGTCAGTGCGGAGTGCCTTGGCACGAAGGCGCAGGTATTCGGCAAACTCCTCATCGCCGGCCAGTTCGGAGGCGTCGTCCAACAGCGAAGCGGCTTTCTTGATCTGCTGCTCGAAGTAGTCGTGATACCATACACATTTCAGGTTGCCGTTTTCGTCACGAACGATCACTGTGTACTGGCTAGTCTTGTTGGGGTCGTCAAAGGCGTTCCACTCCTCTTCGGTCATGTCGGCAGGATAGAACTGTGCACCGGCAGGCTTCTCACCAATGCCGTCAACGAAAGGCTTATTGCCATCGAGGCCATCCCATGGGCCATAGGCTATGAAGGCCAGCTTCTTGAGGTCGGCATTGTCGCCAATCTTGGCCATGAGTTCTTCCTTGTCGCCATAGTTTTCCATCCAGAACAGGTTGTCCATGATATCGGCGGCTTCGAAGAGTAGCGGCAACATCTCGCGTTCGTTCTCGCTGAGATGGCTGATGTCGGTCGTCAAGGTGTACTCGGCGTATTTGTCCGACAGGTTGGCAGTTTGCTCCTGCACAGGTTCTTGGGGCTGTACAGGCTTCTTGTTGTTGCACGCAGTGGCTACGAGAGCCAAGGCTGCGATGATTGCTAAATACTTGATTTTCATGATATTTTATTTTTAATTAAACTACATAGTCAAAACAATCATTCAGCCGTCATAGCGAAGGCACATCCGCCATCTCCTGTGTGAAAGGAAGTCCCCGTCGCGCAGGAGATTGCGGGTTAAGCCCGCAATGACGGTAAAAGGGACTTCAGCATCCAATGGCACGTGAGATCACCAAACGGAGGATTTCGGAGGTGCCTTCGCCGATCTGCAGGATGCGTTGGTCGCGGTAGAAGCGTTCCATGTCGAACTCCTTGAGCAAGCCATGGCCTCCCATCACTTGGACGGCGTTGTCGCACACTTCGGCGGCTACCTCTGAGCAGTAAAGCTTGGCCATTGCAGCCTCCATCCCAAAGGGACGGTGTTGGTCCTTAAGCCAGCAGGCACGATACAGCATGTTACGTGCTGCTTCTATCTTCACGGCCATGTCGGCCAGCTTGAAGCTCACAGCCTGGAACTTGCACACGGGTTTGCCAAACTGCACACGCTTCTTGGAATAAGCTAAGGCCATCTCGTAAGCGCCTTGTGCGCATCCCAGTCCCATGGCCGCAATGGAAAGACGGCCCGAGTCCAAGGTGGCGAGCATGATATGGGATCCTTCGCCGGGCTTGCCGAGGATGCAATCGTCGCCGAGGCGCACGTCGTCGAAGACGAGCTTGCCTGTGTTGGAGGCACGCCACATCATCTTGTCGTGCATGGGCGTTTGTGTGAATCCCTCTTTTTTGTTTTCGACGAGCAGCGCCGTGAATTCAGGCTTGCCGTCCTTCAGGCCAGAAACGGCTTGCACCGTGGTGCCTAAGGTAAGCGGCGTTGCGCTGTTGGTGATGAATATCTTCGACCCGTTAAGATGCCAGAAGGTGCCGTCATATTGGGCCGTGGTCTTGGTACCACGCGAGTCGCTACCAGCGTCTTCTTCGGTCAAACCGAAGCCCCAAAGACGGTCTTTGCAGAGACGAGGCAGATAGCGTTGTTTCTGCTCTTCAGTGCCATAGTCCTTGATGGGGCCTATGCCCAATGAGTTGTCGGCGGCGATGGTGGCAGCCGTGGAGCCGTCGACGCGGGCCAGTTCCTCCACGGCGATGATGTAACTCAAGTTATCAAGGCCTTGTCCGCCATATTCCTTGGGGACGGTCATGCCCAAAAGGCCTAATTCTGCCATCTTCAAGGTCAAGGCAACGTCGAAATGCTGGTCCTCGTCGTTTTCGCGGGCCACGGGTTTCACTTCCTGTTCGGCAAAGTCGCGCACACGCTGGCGGAGGGCTTCCTGTTCTTTAGTAAGGTCAAAGTTCATGGTATGTTGTGTTATTTTTATTCCAACTCAATTAGCTGCATTTTATTGTCCACCATCTGGCCCTCATCCACGAGGATCCGCTTCACTATAGCCTTGCCCGAAGCCATGATGTTGTTCTCCATCTTCATGGCCTCAACCACCATCATGATCGTCCCCTCGCCCACTTCTTCTCCTTCCTTGACATTGATCTTCACCACCTTACCAGGCATGGGCGACACCAGCTTCGACTTGTCGTTGATGGTCTCCTTACACGAATAGTCTTGCGTGTCATTGAGCTGGTCGGTTCGGAAACAAGTGAAATTGAGGCCGTGGAAGTTGACGATGGTTTTATGCTCATCGTTGACAGAGCAATACACTATTTCGGTCCTGCCATTCAGCAGGATCTTCATCTGCTTGTTGTCGTATTGGATAAACTCTACTTGGAAAGGTGTCTCACCCACTTTTCCTTTGATCTTGCCGGCTTCAGCGGCACAGATGCTGACAGGGATTCTACTGCCCTCCACGTCGACGGTGAGGTGCATGTGGTAGCGCCAATAGCCGATTTGTTCCCACACGTTTTCTGGACTCTGCTCGATCTGCTTTTTGCAGAAGTCATACATCAAAAATGAAATGGCGATATCATTTACATTCAAGTTGTTACGACTTTTTTCCAAAGCCTTTAGCAGATCTTGCTGATGGGTATTGCAGAAAGCGGTGTCGATATGGTTTGCCACGAAATCCTCATTCTTGATCACCTCCCACAAATAGGCTTTATTGGTCGTTAGGCCTTGGATGATGAACTCTTTCAAGGCATGTTGTGCTGTTTCGAGTGCATTCTGTCGGTCTTTGCCATGGCAGGTCAGCTTGGCAATCATCGGGTCGTATGCTTCTGAGATGGTGCAAATTCCGTCGATGCTGCTGTCGATGCGGGTGCCACGCACTTGCGGCTCATGGTAGGCCGTCACTCTGCCTGGGGTAGGCAAAAAGCCGTTGGTGGGGTCTTCGGCATAGATACGCAGTTCTATGGCATGGCCTTGGGGTTGAATCATCTCTTGCGTCCAGCCCATCTCCTTGCCTCGTGCGATGCGTATCTGTTCCTCGACAATATCGATGCCCGTGCGCATCTCCGTCACAGGATGCTCCACCTGGATGCGGGTGTTCATCTCCAAGAAATAGAAGTTCATGGCCTTGTCGACCAAAAACTCAACCGTGCCTGCGTTGCGATAACCTATGGCTTTGCACAGCTTCACTGCGGTATCGCAAATCTGTTGGCGTTTTTCATCTGTCAAAGTCGGCGATGGCGACTCCTCGATAATCTTTTGATAGCGGCGTTGTATGGTACACTCGCGTTCATGCAGATGGATGGTATTCCCGAAATGGTCGGCCAGCACCTGCACTTCGATATGGCGCGGGTTCTCGATATACTGCTCGATGAAGACCGTGCCGTCACCAAAGTATTTCTCTGCTTCGCGCGAGGCGCGTTGCAGTTCATTAAGCAAGTCGTCTTTCTCCCAAACTATGTGCATTCCCTTGCCGCCGCCACCAGCCGCCGCTTTGATCAAGACAGGATAAGGCAGGGCATCGGCATTTTGCAGGATCTCATCGTGGCTGCCCATCATGCCGAAGGTGACGGGGATGCCATTTTTGACAGCGGTTTTGCGGGCTTCTATCTTGTTGCCCATCAGCCGCATTGCATTGGCATCGGGGCCGATGAAGATGAGGTTGTTGGCCTCGCAGGCTTCGGCCAACTCGGGGCTCTCGGAGAGGAAGCCATAACCGGGGTGGATGGCGTCGGCGCCTGAGTCCAAGGCGGCATCGATGATTTTATGGACATTGAGATATGTGTCTTTCAATGCGCCGTTGCCCAAGGGATAAGCCTCGTCGGCCATGCGACGGTGCAAAGCACTGGCATCGTTGTCGGCGAAGATGGCCACGGAGGCAATATGCAGTTTGCGCAAGGTTTTAATGATGCGGACGGCAATCTCTCCTCTGTTGGCAATCAATACTTTATGTATCTTCTTGCTATTCATTTTTCAAATATCATAGCGCAAAGGTACGTATTTTTTGAATGCCCAAAACGTTCGGCTAGGGTTTTTCGTTGAAGGCCACGATTCCCTTGTTCCTGCTGATTTGCAAAGTTTATTCCCTCACCGCCTTGCGGACGCACTTGCGGCCGTTGCGGTCGGTGACGGTGACGAGGTAGACGCCAGCCGGCAGGGCCGTCATGTCGATTTGCAGCTCGTCGCCTTCGCCCTGCACGCTGAGCACCTGCTGCCCGAGCAGGTCGGTAACCACGGCCTGGCTCAGGCTTTCGCCCCTGACGGTGACCATGCCCGTGGTGGGGTTGGGGTAGAAACAGACCGAGGGATCCATTTCATCCATGCCAGCCCCCGAAAACCTAGCGACCAGTTCCGTGTCTTCCTCGTGCACAAAACTGTACGGATTATCCGTCGCGACCTCCACCCCATTGGCTTCCCAATAAAGGAAGGCGCAGCCCTCGTTGGGCAGGGCCTCCACTTCAACGGAGACGTCCTCGCAGGTGGCCTCCTTCAGGACCCTGACACTTCCGTAGCCCTCATTCTCCGAAACAACGGAAAGCAAGAGGGCGGGACCTTCGTGCATGTTCGTGAACTCGCTCCAGCCCTCGGCATTCCGGTAGGCCTCCAGAGTGCCGCATGGGACTGTGATGGGGATGTCGGACGGGAAATGCCATGCGTTCGTAAAGCGTTTCAATTCTGGCGGAGTGGTTGCCTTGATAATGATTTTCTCTAATTGAGTATTTTCAAAAGCCTGCTCGGCAATCCGATTCACTGATTCACCAATAACAAGACTGTTGTAACCGATACAAGAATTAAAGGTATAGAACATAATCTCCTCAACAAGGTCTGGAATAGACAAATTTCCCGTAAGACTCGTACAATGAGAAAAAGCGCCCGCTCCAATTACTGTCAGGCTATCAGGAAAGACGAACTCGGCAAGCCTCTCGCAATTGAAAAAAGCTTTGGCACCTATCTGCGTCACTCCTTCAGGAACATTAATCTCCGAAAGGCTCGTGCAAGAATCAAAGCAATCCGACCCAATTCTCTTCAAGCTTTGCGGAAGACGGACAGACCTCAGATTTGTGCACTTCTCGAACGTACCATCCGATGTATTCTCCCAGCCTTCTGGTATTTCAACGGAAGTAAGGCCTGTGCAACCTGAAAACACATGGTAACCGCGATTATTGTCCAAACTATCACCGGCAAAAACATATCGGCTTGGCAAAATGATGTTTTCAATGCCTGTGTCTCTTCTAAACGCTCCATATCCAATGCGATCGATTGTTTCAGGAATAATCAAGGTTCCTGTGAAGCCTGTGCAGTCCTCAAAAGCTCCTTCGTGTATTCTTTTCAGTGATGAAGGCAACACCAGTTCCCCATCGAACCCCGAGCATCCCACAAACGCACAAACCCCGATTTCCTGAATTCCTTGAGGAAGTATAAGGGGACCCGTAAAGCCGGAGCAACCATAAAAACATTTGCAGCCGATTTTTTGCACAGACCCGCCCAAAACAAGGTTGGTGAACCCCGTACACCCTTCAAAAGCTCCATAGAATGTGGTTGGAAGTATTTCGGTTCCTATTTCGACGATATTGTCGGGAATGACGAGACTTCCGGTAAGCCCCGTGCAATCGGTGAAGGCTTCAATGAAAATATAGGTTATGGTATTTGGAATCACCAACTCCCCTGTTAAGTTGCTACACCTGTAAAACGCCTTTCTTCCGATTTCAGTAACGGTGTATACGACTCCGTCGTTTTCCACCGTCTCGGGGATGACAAGCTCGCCCTGTGCATCGGTCCCGTCGGCATGGCCGCTGAGACTTACGCAGGGCGGATCGGTGCTGATGATCGTGTAAAGCAGATTCCCCGACTGGAAATCGTAGGCCAAAGCTTGCACCGCGAAGCCGGCCAAAATGACTAGTGTTAAGATGATCTTTTTCATAGTTTTTATTGTTTAGGTTATTTTTATGGATTAGTGGTTTCGGCTTTTGCGGTGCGGCAATCGCCGCACCGCAAATATAACAAATTATTCTTATTTCACAATGACCAACTTGCCGGTTTGGGACAGTTTTCCGCAATACACGGTGTAGGCGTACACCCCATCGGCGATGTCGCGAAGGTCGAGCACCTTTT
>JBGUNT010000069.1:0-20425 GCA_045117495.1 Candidatus Limimorpha sp.
ATCGCACACATATTCGTAGGCTTCCTTGTTCTTTTCACGCTTCAGTCCTTCGCCAGTGCAAACGAAGCCTTCCTCCTTGTTGACATAAAGCTTCTCGTTGTTGGCTGCCACAGCAACGGCGGAGATGTTGTCGAAGTTGCGAATCTCGGTCTTGCGCTCGCGTCCTTCGCCATATTTTTCCTTGATATGCAGGAAATAATTGATGGTAAAATCCACGATATGGTCAAGGTTGTAATGCGCCTCTTCCATGCGCTTCTCGATATCGGCCAGTTGTTCATCGGCTTTCTTGATATCGAACTTTGAGATCTTGCGGACTGGCTTCTCGCAGAGTTTCTCGACATCTTCACGAGTGATCTCACGTTTCAGCTGTTTACGGTACTTGTCGAAACGGCGTTCGATGCCTGTAAGCTGGTCCTCCCAAGTGTCGTAGTCCTTGTTCTCCAGTTCCTTATAGATGCCCTTCTCGAAGAAAATCTTCTCCAAGGAAATCCAATGCCAGCTGTTCTCCAATTCCTCGATAAGGATGCGGAGTTCCCAGCTGAGGAGTTCCATGGTACGGTCGGTGCTGAGTTTCAGGATTTCGCTCACGCCCATGAAGGCCGGATGCTGGTTGACAATGACGCAGGCATTGGGCGAGATTGACACCTCGCAGTCGGTGAAAGCATAAAGCGCATCGATAGTCTGGTCGGGCGACACCCCGGGATTAAGGTATATCACAATCTCGCACTGCTCGGCAGTGTTGTCGTCGATTTTCTTAATCTTGATCTTGCCCTTGTCGTTGCACTTCACGATGCTGTCGATAACGCTGCCCGTGGTAGTGCCATAGGGTATCTCGCTGATGACAAGTGTCTTCTTATCCTGCTGGCTGATGCGAGCACGAATACGCACCTTGCCGCCACGCAGACCGTCGTTGTAGTTGGTCACATCCATCAAGCCGCCCGTCGGGAAGTCGGGATAGAGTGTGAAAGGCTCATCGCGAAGGTAGGCAATTGAGGCGTCTATCAACTCGTTAAAGTTATGAGGCAAGAACTTGGACGCCAAACCTACAGCGATGCCTTCTGTACCTTGTGCCAACAGCAGCGGAAACTTCACCGGCAGCGAGATGGGCTCTGCGTTACGGTTGTCGTAGGAACGGGTCCAGTCGGTAGTTTTATGGTTGAAGACGACTTCTTTGGCGAACTTGGAAAGACGCGCTTCGATGTAACGCGGGGCAGCAGCATCATCGCCTGTGAGGATGTTGCCGAAGTTACCCTGCGTATCCATCAACAGGTCTTTTTGAGCCAGCTGCACAAGAGCATCGCCGATGGAAGCATCGCCGTGCGGGTGGTATTTCATCGTGTTACCCACGATGTTGGCCACCTTGTTGAAACGTCCGTCGTCAAGCTCATCCATAGAATGTAGGATGCGACGCTGAACGGGTTTCAATCCGTCCTCGATAGCGGGCACAGCACGTTCCAAAATGACATATGAGGCATAGTCGAGAAACCAGTTCTCGAACATTCCTTTCAGCGGTATGACATGATGCTCATCCTCCTGAGCCTGAGCATCTTCTACACCATCATAAGTCTCTTCTATAGGCTGCTCGTCCAAGGGCTCGTTTTTCAGATTGTCTTCGATATCCATATGCGTTTTCTACTGTTTGCAAAGATAAGAAAAAAAACTCACTTCCAAAACCGCAGCACCAAAATTTCTCCCAACAATGCCAGCAGTGCAATCAATGCAAAAAGCTTCCATTGTGACGACTGGTGTGCCATGGCTTCCACCAAGTCGGCGGTGGCAAAATCGGAGGTGTCGAGAACAGCAGCCACATTAAAACCGGCTTTGGTAAAAGCCTTGCTTACCTCATCGCGATCAACAAAGTCCATATGTGACTCCACACGACTCTCGTTCCATGCCGTCACACGGTTCACGCTATCGTTGACCAACATATTATAGAAACCTGCCGAAGGCAAATTGTCGTTCAGATAGAGATAGACTTTGCCATTACGCAATTCCGAAGCAGGCATCAACTCAAAACTTCGGTCTGAATTGGCGAAAAGGAAATGCTGGTCTCCTTCAAGATTCATATCATTCAAAACCAGCATCTTGTCTTGGCCTATCGTATAGGAAAGCCTGTCTATTTGTCCACCCAACAAGGCCATCTTGACCATCATCGGGACAAAGAGTGAATGATCGGAAAGGTCGCTCCACTTCGGGTCGAGGGCAGTGGTCATGACAAAGGCCTGTCCCTTCCCCACTGTCTCGGAGAACAGCATTGGATCGCCGTTCTGCATAATAAGCAAAGCATTGGGGATGCCATTGCTTCTCATGCGCAGATGTTTCTTCACCTTGGGCAGGTCGGCTTGTTGGGGCATGTCGAGAATGACGTCGCTAAAGAAATCATGCCGCAATGCCAGATCTTGCGCCACGGTAGCGTTGGTGTCGAGTTCCATTACGGAAAGACCCAATTTGTTAAAAAGGAAAGCGTTGCTTTTTGAGTTGTCTTTTGAAGGAAAGACCAACAAGGAGGCTCCTTCTGAAACGCAATTCAACAATGTCTGTTGTAAGGTTTCATTAAGCTCAGCGCTTTCACTCACGATGATGAATTGTGCTTTGGCAAGTTGTCCCAAATCGAAGCGAGAAGGTTCCATCAGCGTGTATTTGAATTGCTCATCATCTTCAAAGAGCAAAGCGCAACTTGTGGGCTCACTCCCTATCTCAATCACAGAGAGGCCCGGCCTCACGCCAAGAACAAAGTCGTAGGTGTCGTCAAAGGTGATGGGATGGTCGTTCAATGAGACGCTACAACATTGGTCACCGGTGCCGTCCACCACAAACTGCATGACAATTTCCTGATGACCGTTTTTCTCCAGGTCGACAGTCGTGGACGCTGCCATGGCGCCATTCACAGTAAAGGTGATGGGCAAGCCTTTCACTTCCTTGTCGCCCTGGTTGACGACACGTACATTGAGGTCGTTGGTCAAGCCTGGCTGTACCACGGGCGAAGCCAGCCACACGGAATCGATGTAAAGATTCGTCTTAAACTCGGGTGTCATCGGCACCACCACAACTTGCATTGTTGTGTCATTCTTTGCCGACGATAAGTCAAATGTGTTTTTTTGGAAGTCAGAATAGACAAACAAAGTCGATGTTTTGAATCCATGCTGGTGGGACAGCATCTCGAAACGTTCCATCACCTCGCCCATCGGCACCGGGGAACCGTCGGGATTCATGCGGTCGAGCTGATCGAGCATTTCCTCCTTATTCATCGGATACTCATTCTGTATCTCGAAACTGTTGGTCATCAACAGATAACGATTCGAAGGATTCAATTTGTACACCAAGTCGCGTGCTGACTGACGTGCGTCCTCAATCAAGGTGGTGCGTTGCGACTGTCCTTTCATGCTCATCGAGTTGTCAATATAAACTCCGATAATGTTATCCGATGTATTGACATTTAGTTGTTTCTCAGGATGATACGGAAAAGCAAAAGCAAGCACCAAAGCAGCAATGAACAAGCAGCGCAGCAATAATGTGACCAGGTATTTCAGTTTGCGCGTTTTGGCGTTCTCCTGTTGTATGGAACGCAACACCGCTGTATTGCTGAAATACACCAGCTTATGCCGCCTGAAGTTGAACAGGTGGATGACGATGGGTATCAGCAAGGCCAGCAGGCCCCAAAGCATATTGGGATAGAGAAATCGCATGTATTATTGTTCTATTCCGTTCAGTTCCACTTTTATTAGTGTCTCATCCTCATAGACGAGTTTCAACGAGAAGAATGGCCTGTGTTCAGCAATAAGCCGCAAAAAAATCTTGTCGCCTTCCCATTGGGGCAGTTCAAGAAGCCTATCCTTATCGATCCATTCCAAGTCGCCTTCATTGCATTCGACTTGTTGTCCTTCCCAGTCGGTGCAGACGAAGATATGCATCTGTTCCGCAGGCCAAATATTATGCACGAAGGTGACGATACCACAATAGCGCCATTGGGTGACGTTAAAGCCGGTCTCTTCCCTCACTTCGCGTTTCATGCAGTCCTCGGGGCTTTCCCCTTCCTCGAACTTGCCGCCCACGCCGATCCATTTGTCGTGGTTCTCATCGTTCACCTTTTTGGTGCGATGCAGCATGAGGTACTGTTTGCCGCGTTCAAGATAGCACTGTGTGGTTTGTTTCATCATCATAAAAAGCAAGGCGGCCTTTGGGAGCCGCCTTGCAAAAACCTTTGAACTCTGGAATTAGATAATACCCTGAGCGAGCATAGCCTTGGCAACGCGCATGAAGCCGGCGATGTTGGCACCCTTCACATAGTTGATGGTACCGTCAGCTTGTTTACCGTATTCAACGCACATGTCATAGATGTCGTTCATGATCTTGTGGAGTTTCTGGTCAACCTCAGGAGCAGTCCAGTTGATGTGACCGGCGTTCTGGCAGATTTCGAGGCCAGAAGTGGCAACACCACCGGCGTTGACAGCCTTACCAGGACCGAACGGGATCTTGGCAGCTTGGAAAGCAGCGATAGCGGCGGGTTGGCAACCCATGTTGGAAACCTCAGCGACATACTTCACGCCATTGGCGATCAGTTCCTTAGCATCGGCTTCAGCCAGCTCATTCTGGAAAGCGCAGGGGCAAGCGATGTCGCACTTCACCATCCAAGCCTTCTTGCCAGGAGTGAAGATAGCCTTGCCAGGGAACTTGGTAGCCATATCTTCAACTTTGTTACGGTTGGAGTTACGCATCACCAGCATGTAGTCGATCATTTCCTTGTCGATACCGTTGGGCAGTTCGCAAACGCCGTCGGGACCTGACAGGGCAACAACCTTAGCACCGAGTTCGGTAGCCTTGGTGGCAGCGCCCCAAGCCACATTACCGAAGCCTGAGAGGGCAATGCGCTTGCCTTCCATCTTGTCGCCAGTTTGCTTCACCATGCGCTCAACATAGTAGATGGCACCGAAACCAGTGGCTTCAGGACGGATGAGAGAACCACCCCAGCCATAGCTCTTACCAGTCAGAGCACCAGTGCTGTGCTCACGAGCGAGCTTCTTGTAGGCACCATAGAGGTAACCAATCTCACGGCCACCGACACCGACGTCACCAGCGGGTGAATCTTGGTCGGGACCAATGTTTCTCCAAAGTTCATACATGAAAGCTTGGCAGAAACGCATGATTTCCTCGTCAGTCTTGCCAACGGGATCGAAGTCGGAACCACCCTTACCACCGCCAAGAGGCAGGTTGGTGAGGCTGTTCTTGAAGATCTGTTCGAAGCCCAAGAACTTCAGCATGGAGACGTTGACAGCCTTGTGGAAACGGAGACCACCTTTGTAAGCGCCAAGAGCGGCGTTGTATTGGACACGGTAGCCCAAGTTGGTCTGAACTTCGCCATTGCGGTCAACCCAGGTCACGCGGAACGTGAAGATACGATCAGGCTCAACAAGTCTTTCGACGATCTTAGCCTTTTCGAACTCAGGATGCTGGTTGTAGACTTCCTCGATGGATTCGAGAACTTCGCGCACTGCTTGCAGATACTCATTTTCGCCCGGATGCTTAGCTTCCAGAGCGGTCATAATTTCATTAACTTTCATTTTTTGACTTTTATTAAGGTTTATTAACGTGTTTGATAAACTTCTTTATTTAAAGCGGTGCAAAGTTAGGACTTTTATTTGAACAATTTCCAAAATATTTGAAATATTTTCTCATTCCCCACTCACTCTACATCATTTTGGAGATTGTCTGATTCAGAAACCACCTCACCATGCTCATATTCAATTACTTTGACCACTACTCCATCAGGATTGTAACGGATTTCCTTACCATGTTTCTGGTTGTCAAGATAAGTCGCCTCCATACATTTGTAACCAGATTGATCAAATCCGACCTGTTTCCCTTTGCCCTTTTCATACTGGGCTTTGACTGCCAGTTGACCTTCGGGATAAAAAACCAACCATGAGCCGTCCATCATGTCGTCAACATATTGGCCATCCTGGAACACTTGCCCATTCTCATACCACTTCTTGCAGGGACCGTTGAGCTTCCCGTCGACATAATATTCCTCAGCAGCCAAAATCCCTTTTTCAGTATAGGAATGGCGAACGCTATCCAACTTATCTTCCTTATACCAACATTCTTCTGCCAGCTGTCCGTTTTCATGCCATCGAACCGATGGACCGTCTTTCTGGTCATGCTTATAAAACGCACGCATTTGCATTTTCCCATTGGGATAATACCAAATGCATTCGCCATCGAGTTTATCGTCGGTATAACGCAATTCAGATTTGATCTTTCCGTTATCCCAATACGATTTGCGCACTTTGTCTTGGCAAGAACAAAGAGCCAAGACAAGGCAAGCCAACATCAAAGCAATCTGCTTTCTCATGGCTTCTTAAACGGATTGATTGGCTTCAATTCAATATCGGCCTTGTCATATTGACAAGTTGACCAATACAGGTTTTCCAGACCGTTTCCTCTCCCCTTCTTGGCAAAATAGTAATGGGTATGGAACAGCGGAATGTCATAATAAGGCAAGCAATCCACCATGTCAGTGCCATAATTCATCAAGGCGTTGAGGAAATACCAACCCACGTCATAGCCTTCGAAAGCATAGTTCTGAGGTTCGCAGCCATATTTTCTCCTAAAGTCAAGCACAAAGCGCTTCACATCAGGGTCGTTGTAGTCGACGAAGAAGTCGCTGACATAGATGGCATTCATCTGGAGCAAGTTCTCAACAAGGAGCTTCTCCAGCTTCGACCAATCGGTCATGGCCACCAAAGTGATTGGATAACGATTGGCTGAACTTTTCAGGCTGTTGAGGATTTGGGTGGCAAACACGTTATCGTTACCATAAGCAAAGATGACGTTGTCTCTGACGCCAGAGAGCTCCGACCTCAGTCCGCCTATGTTACGGTTGGAGTAGCGTTTGACCGGGTTGGCCAGCACCACATCCTTAACGGTTCCATTCTCTAAATCGCTGGTCGAATAAGTCTGTCCTTCCACGTCGATGGTGGCAACCGTCTTATTACCCATTTCCATACGCCGGCTTTCTTTCCTGGCATATTCCAGAAAATCTTCGTTGGAAATGACCACCTCGTTATTCACCACCTTGTTGAGTTGTTCCTCAAGAAGATCCAGATATGGGATATCCTCGTCTTTTTCCTTGCTGAGGATGAACACGTTGGCATTGTTGTAATGGTTTTTCACAAGGCTGGCCATCTCAAGGATTCTGCCATAGCCACCAGGCTTGACCTTGATCACATTGGGATTGCCGGTGGTGATGCTATCACGACGCGTGAGCGGATTGACCAAGATGATATCCTTGTCTTTGGCATAGGTTTCAACCACCGAGAATGCTTTGCTGAAGAAAGGTCCCACGATCATGTCAATGTCTTGACCTTCGATTTGTTCCAAGGCCTGCTGAGCCGAAGAAACGCTTTCTGTGACGTCGATGACAGTCAAGTCCAGTTTCATGCCTTTTTGATCCGTAATCTTACGTGCCGCCATCACAAAGCCTTCATAAAACTGAAGGAAAGCCAAAGGACGAGCCTTGTTTTTGCGTTCCGGTGTCATCGAAGAGCCTTCCGCCTCATAGAGATAGAGAGGCACCATCAGCGCGACTTTATAGCGTTTCCTTGCGTTCTCAGGCGATGCAATACATTCGGGAACCTCTTCGGGTTCCTCTTCAAAGAAGGGGCTCTCCGGTTCCTCAATGATGACAGGCTCCTCGACCTCCACCAATTCCGGAATCTCAGGTTCGGGGCTTTCAACCCTAAGCACCTCGTCAATAGGAATCAGGACAACCTGATTTACAAACACATGAGAGCCAACAGAGATGTTCATCTCCCTAAACTCGTCTTCTGACACCTTCCAGCGCTTCAGCATCGAAGTAGTGCGTTCATTGAACTCCACCTTATGGACCAGATAGTCGTTTTCGTTCACGATGTTGGGAACCGCAATCACAGTGCCAACAGCTGGTGTATAGGACAAGTTGGGGTTGACAGCCTTGAAATCGGCGATGTCGATGCCAAACTTCTTGGCAATGTCATATAAATCCTCACCCGCTTGAACTGTATAGTTACCTCCAACCTGCACGACCGAAGTGGGTTGAGGCTTGGGTTGGGGCTGAGGCTGAGGTTGCGGGGCCTCCGGGATGACAGGCACCGATGGTTCCACCACCTCGGGTTCTTTCTCAGGCTCCTTCGGTTCAACTGTTTGAGGTGGAATAGGCGTAACCGGCTTCTCAACCGTTGGCTTCGGTTCAACCGTTGGTTCCACTGGTGCTGAAGGCTCCATGGTTTTAACGACAGGAATACCTATCACGTTGCCAGCCTTAAGGCCGTCTTTCAGTTCAGGGTTGAGACGCTCTATTTCTTCAATAGAAACCTGATATGCATTTGAAATGCCGTAAAGCGTCTGGCCTTGGCGGACATAATGCATATAGTATTGCTTTCCGCCCACAGTGATGATTTCTTTCGAACGTTCGACGGGAGTCGGCGTCTGCGCCTGGGCCATAGGAGCCGCAAAGAACAGTCCGAGCAAGAATAGTATTATTAAGCTTTTTATGTTTTTCATAATTGTCTTAGTTATCACGTTATTTACTCCCATTCGATGGTCGCAGGCGGTTTTGAAGAGATGTCGTAACATACGCGATTGACGCCTTTCACCTTATTAATAATTTCATTTGACACTTTGGCCATAAACTCATAAGGTAGATGTACCCAATCGGCAGTCATACCATCGGTGGAGATGACCGCACGAAGAGCAATGGTGTATTCGTAGCTACGCTCATCACCCATCACGCCCACCGATTTCACGGGCAGCAAGATGGTACCTGCTTGCCAAATGCTGTCGTAAAGGTTGTCGGCCATTTCGTTGGGATAAGAGGCACTCGGCAGCTCACAAGGCCAGTTGCGCAAGCCTTTGATGAAAATATCGTCGGCATCGCGGAGGATACGGAGCTTTTCTTCGGTGACCTCTCCCAAAATGCGGATGCCAAGGCTCGGCCCCGGGAAAGGATGTCGACCGATGAGTTCGCGCTTGATACCCAAGGCGCGGCCCACACGGCGCACCTCGTCCTTAAACAGCGAACGAAGCGGCTCCACAATCTTCAGGTTCATCTTCTCTGGAAGGCCGCCCACATTATGGTGCGACTTGATCTTACAGCTCGGTCCGTTGACGCTCACGCTCTCGATGACATCAGGATAGATGGTGCCTTGTGCCAGCCAACGAGCGCCTTCGATCTTCTGTGCCTCAGCGTCAAACACGTCAATAAATGTTGAGCCAATGGCCTTACGTTTGGCTTCAGGGTCAGTGACGCCTGCCAGCTTCTTCAAGAACAAAGGTCCGGAATGAACGCCGATAACGTTCAAGCCCATTTCTTTATAGGAATCAAGTACGTCTTCAAATTCGTTCTTGCGAAGCAAGCCGTTGTCGACGAAGATGCAAGTCAAGTTCTTCCCTATCGCCTTATTGAGCAACACGGCTGCCACGGTGCTGTCGACGCCACCCGAGAGGCCGAGTATGACCTTGTCGTCGCCCAATTGCTGTTTAAGACTCGCCACCGTGTTGTCAATGAAGGAGTCGGGCGTCCAATCGCCCTTGCAACCGCAGATGCCAAGCGCGAAATTGGCAAGCATCTGTGGTCCTTCCTTGGTGTGGAACACCTCGGGGTGGAACTGCACGGCATAGGTCTCCTCGCCTTCAATCTTATAGGCGGCATTCTCGACGTCGTCGGTCGAAGCGATGACGCGGGCTCCCGTAGGCAGTTTGGCGATGGTATCGCCATGGCTCATCCACACCTGACTTGTCTTGCTTACGCCTTTGAATAGCGGAGACGCCTCGTCAACTACAGTCAGCATGGCACGGCCATACTCACGGGCGATGGAGCCGTTGACCTCGCCGCCAAAGTGATGCGAGATGAATTGTGCACCATAGCAAATGCCCAACAACGGCAATTTACCCTTGATGCCTTCGAGATTGGCAATGGGAGCACGCTCGTCGCGCACCGAGAATGGGCTGCCGCTGAGGATCACGCCTTTCACGTTGGGGCCAATGGCAGGAATCTTGTTATAAGGATGTATTTCACAATAAACGTTCAACTCACGGAGACGGCGACCAATGAGTTGAGTCACCTGTGAGCCGAAGTCAAGGATGAGAATCATTTCTTGCATAAACGAAAATTTTGGCAAAAATAAGGTTTTTCATGGACAAATTCCCTATTTTTGCAGAAAAGAACAAAAAAACAAAGCAATGACCACGCTTTTACTCGCCCTGTCCATTCTACCCGTCATCTTGTTGATGATTTTCATCTATCGTGCTGACAAATACCAGAAAGAACCCATAAAATCCTTGGCTAAAGCCTTTATCGGCGGCATGATTGCCATTCCTTTGGACATACTTTTGGTCAGTTTAATCAATAGTGTGATTTATTCCAACACGGTTTTTCACACTGCATTCATGAATGCCGGCCTGCCGGAAGAGCTTTCCAAGTTCATCATATTCATGATTTTCATCTGGCGTGACAGGAACTTTGACGAATATATGGACGGCATCGTTTACGCTACTTTCATCGGACTAGGCTTCGCTTGTGTAGAAAACATCATGTACGTTTTCAGTGCCTCATCGGAGTCGCTTCAAACCGGTGTCGCCACGGGTGTCGTCAGAGGTCTCCTTTCTGTTCCTGGCCACTTCCTCTTCGGTGTGCTGATGGGTTATTTCCTTTCGATGGCGAAGTTCCACAAGGAAAAGCGTGGGATGTACCTCCTGATTGCCTTGCTGTCAGCCGCCGCTGGCCATGGCCTCTTCGACTGGCTGCTGATGGTCAGCGAAGCCCTCGGTCCCGGCATCGGCACCGTCATCTACCTCGCCTTCCTCTGGGGCGATATCAAACTGTGGAAAATCGGCATCAAATACATCCGCCAACAACAAGAGAATTCGAGACTTCAGTCTGAAAACGACCATTCCGACGATGGTCCCGACATCGGATTGCCCAACCTGAACTACGACCCGGAATACAAGCAAATCGACTGGAATGCGGGAGATAGACAATAATTTCCTATCTTTGCAGCAAATTAAAACTCATCATCATGGCACTCAATTGTGGAATCATCGGTCTGTCAAGTACTGGAAAGACCACCATATTCAATTGTATATCAAACACCAAGGCAGAGATTGGCTTTGCCTCGAAATCCAACATAGGCATGTGTGAGGTGGTGGACGAACGCCTCAAGCTCATCGACAACATCTCACACTCGAAGCGCATCGTGCCCGCCACGGTCGAAATCGTCGACCTACCCGGCCTGAGCAAAGGCGGTCAGGGCGTGGGCAACAAACTCCTCGCCGAGGTGCAGACCATGGATGCGCTCATCCATGTGTTGCGTTGCTTCGAGGATCCCAACATCCCTCACAGTGAGGGCAGCATCGACCCTGTTCGCGACATGGAACTCGTCGATTTGGAGCTTCAAGTACGCGACCTGGATTTGGTCACCCGCAAGTTGGAACGTACTCAGAAAATGCTGAAAAACGGCGAGAAAGACTTCAAGAAAGCCTTCGATGTGCTCACGGTTTACAAAGAGACTCTGGAGAACTTCGGCAATGCCCGCGATGCAAAAGTGGCAGAAGAAGACAAGAAATATGTGCAGGACATCCAACTGTTGACCGCCAAACCCATGATTTACGTCTGCAACGTGGACGATGCTTCAGCCACAACAGGCAACAAGTATTCCGATGCCGTGAAGGCTGCGTTGAAAGAGGGTCAAGATATGCTTATCATTGCCGGTAAGCTGGAAGCTGAAATCTCGGAACTCGATGCCGACGACCGCGCCCTCTTCATGGAAGATGCCGGCCTGACCGAACCTGGCGTGAACAAGCTGGTGCGCACCGCTTACCATACACTTAATTTGCATTCGTTCTTTACCACCGGTCCCGACGAGACAAGAGCTTGGACCATCCATGTGGGCGACACCGCTCCCATCGCCGCTGGCGCCATCCATAGCGACCTGCAACGCGGTTTCATCCGCGCCGAGGTGATGAGCACGGAAGACTTCTTGCAATATGGCTCCGAAGCTGCCGTGAAGGAAGCAGGCAAGTTCCGCGTGGAAGGCAAGACCTACGTCGTGCAGGACGGCGATATTCTGAACATCAGATTCAACGTGTAATGGAACAAGTCATCCTCGTCGACGAACAAGACCAACCCATCGGCTTGATGGAAAAGCAAGCCGCCCACATTGGGCCTCATTTGCATCGCGCCTTTTCTGTTTTCATCTTTAACACCAAAGGGGAGCTGCTGATGCAACAACGTGCGCTGACGAAATACCATTCCCCTGGTCTGTGGACCAACACCTGCTGCAGCCATCCACGCGATGGAGAGACCACCTTAGAAGCCGCCACACGGCGTCTCATGGAAGAGATGGGCATGAGTTGCGACATTAAAGAAGTTTATTCCTTTATTTATAAGGCCCCTGTTGGGCAAGGTCTCACGGAACATGAGTTCGACCATGTGTTCATCGGTCAGAGCGACATGTCTCCCAACATCAACTTCGACGAGGTGGCTTCATGGAAATACATGAGCATCTACGACATCTCCAAAGACATCGTATTGTACCCGGAGCATTACACCGAATGGTTCAAGATCACTTTTGAGGAAATGGCGCAACATGCGTCCATTTTCCAACCATAACTCCTTTCCTACCCTGTCGTTTTTAAGCAAAAAATAATAGTAAATATATTTACTATAAGTATTTTTACTATTTTTGCCGCGCATAAAAATGAAAACGTTTTAAATCTAATACAAAATGAAACACACTTTTCGCATCGTTGCCGGAATGTTGCTGCTTGCCATTCCGCTGTGTGCAAACGCACAAGTAAAACTCAAAAAACCTGAAAATCAGACGACTGAAAAAACGGAAACTACCGTAAAACCTGAGGTAAAAGAGCCCAAAGGCGGCTTTGAAATGCCTAAGATCTCCGGTTTCGTCCAAGGCATGTACGAAGCCAACCTGAATGAAGAAGGTGAACTTCTCAACAACACCCTCAGAATGCGCCGTGTGCGTATGTCAATCGACGGCAAACTGTCGAAAACCGTGAGCTACAAGATCCAAGGCGACTTCACCCGTAGCCCCATGCTTGTCGACGCTTTCATCAAGTACAAACCCTGCAGAGAGTTTGCCATCCAACTCGGTCAGTTCAAGACCCCATTCACGCTTGAAAGCCCCATCAACCCTGTCAACCTCGAAATCTTCGACTACGGTGAGAGCGTGCAGCAATTGGTCGGCTATAAAGACGTTTGCGGTGTGGGTGCACTCGGCCGTGACCTCGGCTTGATGGCCACAGGTAGCCTCTTCCCTGTTGAGAATGTGGATGGTTACCAATACAGCATCGTTGACTATTCCATCGGTGTGTTCAATGGCAATGGCGCCAACCAGCTCGACAACAACAACAGCAAGGACCTTGTGGGTCGCCTCGAAGTGCATCCCGGTCTGAAAGACCTCACCTTGAGTGGTTCGTACTACTATGGCAAGTACACCAAAGACGACAACATCGACTGCACCCGCAACCGTTGGGCTGCCGGCGCACAATACAATGATGGCAAACTTGTCCTCCGCGGTGAATACATCGCTGGTGAGACAGGGGTCGCTCCTACTCTTATCCCTGAAGACCTTGATCATTACAACAGCAACGGTTACTATGGCGTTGTTGGATACAACTTCCAAGCTGGGGAACAAAAGATCATGCCTGTGCTGCGTTATGAGCACTTCACCAAGAATGCCAACATCGAAAATGGCGGCACCAACTGGTACACCGCTGGCATCAACTATTGGCCTCTGAAGTCGGTCAATTGCAAGCTCGACTACTCACTGATCCAAGAGGAAGCTGGCGGCAACTCACACCGCGTGGTAGCAATGGTCAGCTATAAGTTCTAATTCAAAACTTGAATCATTATGGCAAACAATAAAGTATCCAATCTCTGGAAAAAGGAAGACTGGCTGGCTGTATGGATCGGCTTCATCGTCATCGCCATCGCCTGCGTCGCTGTGCTGACCGGTTCATTTGACTTCTCCGCCGCCAAGTTCGGTACCTGGCATTGGTGGGAGAATGTCGAAGAAAAGAAATCCTTGGCTTCACAGTTTAACGGCACCTTCTGGATCAACCTGCTCCGCACCTTCTTAGTACTAGGCATCCTCTTCACCATCGGCATTAAACTGATTGGTGAGAAGGTCGGCAAGTTCATCCCTGCCTTCATCGTGCTGTTCATCATCTCCATCGTCGTCCGCATGGTGAGCGCCGAATACACTTTGAAGATGTACCTCGAATGGGCTTTCTGGGCCTTACTCATCGGCCTGCTCATCTCCAACACCATCGGTACGCCTGAATGGCTGAAACCTGCCATCAAGACGGAGTTCTACATCAAGACAGGTCTGGTCATCATGGGCTTCTCGGTGCTGTTCAGCAACATTGCCAAGTTTGGCCTTTATGGTCTCGGCATCGCATGGATTGTGACGCCTATCGTCATCATCTTCATGTGGTGGTTGGGCACCAAGGTGCTGAAGATCGACAACAAACCTTTGGTCATCACTTTGGCTTCGGCCACTTCGGTGTGCGGTACCAGTGCCGCCATCGCCACGGGTGCTGCCGCCAAGGCCAAGAAGGAAGACCTCTCATTGGCCATCAGCATTTCTATTATCTTCACCATCCTCATGATGGTGTTTGAGCCCATGATCATCCGTGCCTGCGGCATGAACCAACTCATGGGTGGCTCGCTCATCGGCGGTACCGTCGACTCGACGGGCGCCGTGGTGCTGGCCGGTAGCGCCCTCGGCGAGGAAGCCGAGCAAGCTGCCGTGCTCGTAAAGTCCATCCAGAATATCCTCATCGGCTTCATTGCCTTCTTCGTGGCCATCTTCTTTGCCACCAAGGTCGACAAAGACCCGAACCAGAAGGTCGGTGCCGGCGAGATCTGGAACCGCTTCCCGAAGTTCATCATCGGTTTCTTCGTGGCCTCGCTGGTCGCCTCCTTCATCGTCAAGCCTATGGGTGGCGATGTGAAGGCCATCAACGGTGTCCTCGACCAATACAAGAACTGGGCCTTCGTGCTGGCTTTCACTAGCATCGGCCTCGACACCAACTTCAAGAGCCTCTTCAAACAGATGCAAGGTGGCAAGGTGCTCTGGCTCTACATCATCGGCCAATTATTCAACATCGCCCTCACGCTGTTTGCCGTGTGGTTCCTGCTCTCAGGCGTGGTGTTTGAAGTTCCTGTCCTCGACATGTTCAAATGATGAACAAAAACCACATCATATTCAAAGTGATTACCATCCTTGTGGTGGTAATCACTTTGTTTTTGGCTGGGTGGATCATGGCCAACAAGCTCGGTCTCGTCGACGGCTACGACTTCGGCGCCGGGTCATACTATTATGCCGACATCCCTACTGAGCAATACTCTGAAATTGACAAGGAAGGTGCCTACCAGACCTCTGTACCCAAGTGGATTTTCTACGTCCTTTTCTTCGCCTGGGGATGGCTAATGTGGCGGCTTTGGGTGTGGATCGAGACGAGAGGAAAGAAATAATTCACATTCATCATAATTCCATTTTTTCTTTGTAACTTTGCCACAATAGAAAACAATGGAATTCGATGCAAACTCCTGATATTCAAAACATATTAGCTGAATTAACACGTTCCATCGGTGAAACGCCCAAGGATATTCTGCCCATCGCAGAATCAGGATCGGCAAGGAAATATTTCCGTGTCATCACCGGCGACAAAAGCCTTATTGGCACCTATAGCAGTAACATTGAGGAGAACGAGGCATTCCTCGCTTTCAGCAAGCATTTCTATGACTTGGGACTGAATGTGCCTGAGGTCTTTGTTGTGAACGAAGAAAAGACCTGTTATCTGCAAAGCGATTTTGGGGATGACAATCTGTTTGCGCATGTGCAAAAAGCTTTGATAGCAAGCAGCGGCCCTTCGACAGGCTCAGGGACCTTAGCTACATACAGCGAAAACGTCATCGAACTATACAAAAAAGCACTGAGCCATCTAGTGAAACTGCAAGTGTTAGGGCACCAAGGCCTGGATTACAGCAAAGCCTACCCTACCGAGCGCTTTGACCGGCAGGCCATCATCGATGATTTGAATTACTTCAAATACTACTTCGTCAAGCCGCATGAGGAAATCGACTTCAACGAGACGCGTTTGGGCAAGGACTTCGAAGCCTTTGCCGACTTCGTCAGCCAAGCGCCTTGCGACTTCTTCATGTACCGCGACTTCCAGTCACGTAACATCATGGTCAAGGATGGAGAGCTGTATTTCATCGATTTCCAAGGGGGACGCAAAGGTCCTTTGAACTATGACGTGGTCTCATTGCTCTATCAGGTGAAGGCGCAGATACCACAAGCCACAAGGGATGAACTGGTCGACTATTACAAAGCCGAACTATCACAATACATCAATCCAGAAGCCGTCAAATTCGACACCTACCAACCTTACTTTGTCTACCTGCGCTTGATGCAGGTGCTGGGCGCCTATGGCTTCAGAGGACTCATCCAAAAGAAATCCCACTTCATAGAGAGCATCCCTTATGCCCTGCGCGAGATTGAAGCGCTGTCGAAAGCCGTGCCGCTGACGAAGTATCCCGAATTACAAAACGTCATCAACCAACTCAACAAGTTGGACGCCAAATATGCCGCACTCATCGCTCCGCCTGCGGGCAAGTTGACCGTAACTATCAACAGCTTCTCATTCAAGAAGGGTTACCCAACCGACTTCAGCGGCAACGGCGGCGGCTTCGTGTTCGACTGCCGTGCCTTACCTAATCCCGGCCGCGAACCCGAGTTCAAGACCAAGACGGGTCGCGACTGGGAGGTCATCGACTACCTCATGGCCAAGCCGCCCGTCCACGTCTTCCTCGACCATGTGAAAGGCATCATCGGTCAGAGTGTTGACAACTACCGCGAGCGACATTTCAGCAACCTGATGGTCTCGTTTGGCTGTACGGGTGGACAGCATCGCTCCGTCTTCTTCGCCCAGACCATCTACGAATGGCTGAAGGCGACCTGTCCCGATATTCACGTAATCGTGAACCACATCGAACGCAAAATCAAGGAGGAGCATAACGCATGACACACGATATTACCACCATGATATTGGCCGCAGGCTTGGGCACCCGACTCAAGGAGTTGACCCAAGACAAGCCCAAAGCTTTGGTCCCGCTCAACGGCAAGCCTTTGTTGCAGCATTGCATCGAAAACCTCATCGCCAACGGATTCCACCATATCGTCATCAATGTTCACCATTTTGGCGAGCAAATCATCGACTTTGTGGAGCATCATCAGTTCGATGCCGACATCGAAATCTCCGATGAGCGCGCCCTACTGATGGACACGGGTGGCGGCATCATCAAGGCCACACCCCTATTTAAAGGCTCCAAAGCCGTGTTGGTGCATAATGTGGACATCATCAGCAACGTGAATCTTGGCGAGATGAGCCAACAATTCCTGGCCTCAGGTGACGATGCTTGGTTGCTGACGCAAGATAGGGAGACGAATAGGAAGCTGTTGTTTGATGTCAAAGAACAACTCATGGGATGGGAGAATAAGGCGGAACAGCAGTATAAATGGGTCCATGATTCTCAGTCGGCCCTTCGACAGGCTCAGGGACCTCAACCCTACTACAAAGAAATGGCTTTCAGCGGATTGCATTTTTTCCGCAGCGATTTGTTTGCTGAATTTGAAGAAAAGCCTCAGAGCGTCATCGACTTATACCTCAAATTGGCCAAAGACAACCGCATCCTCTCTAAAACTATCCAGCCCGACTATTGGTTCGACCTGGGCAAGCCTGAGCAACTTCAAGCCGCCGAAGCTTATCTTAACAATGTGACAAAATGAGCGATGAGACCTTCATATCAAAGTTGGCGAACCACATCCAAAGCAGGTATGACCTTACCTGTGAAGAGCTTGTCGTTGTATTTCCCAACAAGAGAGCCGCCTTCTACTTGCGCAACGAGTTCAAAGAAAAATACCAGAAAACCATATGGCTGCCACAGATGCTCTCCATCCAGGAAGCTGTCATGCAATGGAGTGGCATCACTTTGGTCGATACCATTGACATGCTGTTTGAGCTTCTTGAAATAGACGCCCAAATGCACATAGAGCAAAACAGCGAGCTCAGCGTCTTCGGTAGCCAAGCCACACAAATGGCTAAGGATTTCGATGAAATTGACCAATACGGCATTGATGCCAAAAGCCTCTTCAACTATGTCGTCGACAATAAAAAGATGGAAATCTGGAATTTCGACGAATCGAAAAGCAAAGAAAAGGAGAAAAAATACCTCCATTTCTTCACTTCCCTATACGATTATTACCTTCGACTTAAAGCCAAACTCTCTGAAAAAGGCCAAGGCTATTATGGCATGATCACCCGACATCTGGCCCAGCTTACAGATGAAGAGCTATCGTCTTGTTTAGGGGAAAGGAAAGTCGTTTTCGCTGGTTTCAATGCTTTGACTGCTACTGAGACCATTCTCATCGACAAACTCATACGTATCGGAAAAGCAGAAATCCTATTCGACTACGACCGGTATTATGTCGACGACGTCAACAACGAAGCCGGCTTTTTCGCCAGAAGATACCTCAAAAGCCACCCCAACTGGTTGACAAACGGCATCACCGACAAGCTTTCAAGCGAGAAAAAGCATATCCACATCGTCAATGCATGTGGCAACGTATTACAAGCCAAGGCATTACAAAGCAATTTGGGAGTTAACAATGATAAGAATGCCGCCATCGTCCTTGCCGATGAAAACCTGCTGATACCTGTATTGAACGCCATCCCTGTCACAGACGCGTATCACGATTTCAAAGTGTCGATGGGCTATCCCATCAAAAACACGCCCGTCAACGAACTCATTAAGCTGTATTTCCACCTCCACAAGCATAAAAAGTTGTCCAGAAATGTCACGGAGAATGGCATAGAACGACATGTCGAAGGTTGGTATATTTGGCCCATCCTAAAAGTGATGAACAGCGAGCTAATGAAAATACTGTTCTCAAGAGATGAATTCGCTGTGTTCAGCCAATGGAGAAACGAGCGCGTCAACCATGGCAAATTCATCTTCGAGAACAAAGACATTGACGATCTGCTTCAAGCGCCCGACCTACAAAGGTTCTTAAGCCTATTCCTGAACACGAATTCAAACTCAAATGCCTTTTCGGCATTGCAAGACATCAGCCAGCTATTACTATTTATATCCAACAAATTACAAGTTAATTCCGACAAAGAGCACTATTTGTTCCTACTCAACCAAGTTAGTGAGATTGGAAAGATCATTAACCGCATCGAACGAATCACCCAGCAACACCATGGATACGTTAGCGACATTCAAAGTCTGGAGGTCTTATACCAACTCATCAGTTCCAACACGACCATCAAACTCAACTGCAGTAGCACTGAGGGTTTGCAAATCATGGGACTGCTTGAGACTCGTAACATCGACTTCAGAGACCTCCATGTGCTCAGCGTCAACGAAGGCATACTGCCCACTGACAAGTCACAAGGCAGTTACATCCCACATTATATTAAAACAGTATTTGGTCTGCCAGGTTATGCCGAGAAGCAAGCCGTCTTTGCCTATCATTTCTACCGATTGCTTCAAAACGGAAAACATATATACCTTTATTTCAACAGTCTACAGGGCGTTTTCGGTGGCGAAGCGAGCCGTTACATCCTTCAAATCAGGCATGAACATGCCCAAAATCAAAATATCACAATACATGAGGAACAATTCGAAGTAGAGGCACCCGCCATCGATGTGAAAGCCTTAAGCGTGCCTAAAAAGGGTCTTGAAGAACGGCTAAAACTGCATTTACAAAAAAAAGGCCTCTCACCCACTACGCTTTCGACTTACATCAGCTGCCCTCTGAAATTCTATCTTAAAACCGTCGAAGGGCTCAACGACAACAGCCTTGAAGAAAGAATAGGCGCCGACATCATCGGAAACATCATCCACGGCACCTTGAAATCGCTATTTGAAGACTATCTGCCCAAAGACGGCAAGGAGCAGCTTATTGACAAAGAATTATTCGACAAAGCCATCTGTCCCCAATGGGAGCAAAAACTACAGCAAGCCATCGAGGAAAACATGCCATGGGGCTTCTCCGACGTAGGTTTCAACTACCTCAACAACATCACTATCAAGCAACAACTAAACAATTACCTGAAGTATACTTCCCAGCAACTCAACAGCAACTCCTTGGTTTTCCTAAAAATTGAGGAAGAACTCAGGGCACTCATCACCATGCCATGGGGCGACTGCCTGATCAAAGGCACCACCGACCGCATCGACCGCTGGGGGGATTCTGTCCGCGTCATCGATTATAAAAGCGGTACGGTGATCAATAAGGATTTGTCTGTTCCCGTCTATCATGAAGGCATTGACACACTTGAATACCTCAAGTCCATACCC
>JBGUNT010000070.1:0-116344 GCA_045117495.1 Candidatus Limimorpha sp.
AGATATGGATACTTATATTTCTCAAGCATACGCTGTGCAAGAAGCGTTTTACCCGTATGTGAAGCACCTGTTATCAGTATAACCATAAATCCCGATTTATCTGTTTCGCAATTCGGCTGCAAAGTTAATAAAAAGCAATTCAGAAACGGGCGAAATCTACTATCTGCTCCTCTTGAACGAAAATTACTGCGGCAGCATCTGCCCCTTCCTAGTAACGATAGCCTGAAGCAGATAAATGTCTGCAATAATTGCACCTATCACATACGGTGACAGATGGGCCGCCGCTGCGATAGGCGAAACAATCAGTGGGGAGAGGAACTGCCCCAAATAAAGCGCCGTTGAAAGCAGCGGCATCACCGTGGTGGCGGCTTCCTTGCCCGCTTTCACGCTTCCGATGGTGTTCAGATAGGGAACGCCGATGCCGTTGGCGATGCCGATGAGTGCTGAGCCAAGCAAAAGAAGTGACAATGAAGTCCCTCCGGCAAGGCATAAATATCCCGCCATAAAGCCGATGGGAGCAGCGTATTTCATCTGTGCGGCAAAGCGTTTCATCATCGCGCCAAAAACCAAGCCTACCAAGAAAGCCACCACATCCAAGCCCATCATCACCAAGGTGATTCCCGTCACCGAAAGCACCCCAGAGGCCGTCAACGCGAAGTTGGTGGGGTAGATGAAGAAAAGGATCATCACGAGGAACATGCCCACGACCGAGGGATGAAATCTCTTTAGTAAGTTTAGAGTTGAGGGTTTAGAGTTTAGCGTTGTCGGGTCTTTTTTCATCAGGCTTTCGTTGGGTAGGAAAAGCATAACGAGCACCACGGCGATGAGGCCGAGCAGATAAACCAAGAAGGCATAGTTCCAACTGACTGCCGCCAGCATTCCCGCGAGGAAAGTGGCCACCACGCCGCCCATCTGGTTCATGGCAGCGGCAAGACCCATCAGGCGTGCTTGTTCCTCGGGAGGGAAATAGTAGGCCAAAAGTCCCGTGGAAAGCGGCATAATCATGCCCACACTCACGCCCAACAAGGCCCTGAGTACCAGCAACACAACGATGTTATCAGCAAAAAAGGCCCCGCTTCCTGCCACAACATAAAGCAGCAGACCGCAAAGGGCAATGGTGCGGGTGCGCATCACGCGACATAGCATCGGGAAACAGAGGTTAGTGAGGATGATGAACAGTGCGGGCATGCTCACCACAAATTGGATGAGCAGCGGATTGGCGTCAGCGAAATGGGCGCTGATGGCATTCAAGGCAGGTGCGACGGCGGCTCCCGCCATCACGGTCAACAGCGACATCGAAAGGATGGTCGCAACAAGAATCTTTGGATTTGATGAATCTCTTTTCATTTGTAAGAATCTATTCAATTAAACATGTGTCCAACTGACATAGTTCTTACAGATTCACCCTATGATTCGACTACCGACACGCTCGCCGAATTCGGGCTGCAAAAGTACGGAAAATCGAGGAAAGGTTGTTCTCTCTTGAATGAAAAAATCCGCACCCCAAACCTCTGCTTGAATTGCGGATTTATACTCCTATTATTACTCCCAATCGGAAAGACAGATAAACCGCATAGATAGTGAGCAACAACACGCCTCCCCAGCGGTTGATGGTTCGCTTTTTGTTGCAGATTAGCAAAAGCCAGACGACAGCCCCACTTAGTGCCACCAAGAAAGAGTCCAATTCAACACCTTGATAGGCAGGCAAAGGTCTTATCAAGGCACTTGTGCCCAAAATAAAGAACACGTTAAAGATATTGCTCCCGACAACATTCCCAATGGCAATATCACTGTTGTGCTTGAATGAAGCCATCACCGAGGTTGCCAATTCAGGCAGCGAAGTGCCCAAGGCGACTATGGTTAGCCCAATAATTGACTCGGGAATTCCTGCTTGTTGGGCAATCTTGGTGGCACTCCTGACCACCAACTCGCCGCCAAGAACCAAGGATGCCAATCCGACCAAAACAAGCAATACACATTTCCATAAGGGCATTTTGTGCTCAGCCTTTTCAGTGACAGCGCTTTTTGCCGATTTAATACTTTTGAACAGAAACCCGACAAAAACGAGCAACAAAATATCCCCTTCCAGTCGAGAAATGCCTTTTGCTGTTTCACCACACCAATTTGCCCAGACAAACAAAAGAGTCATTATGCCCGCAATAATGGTCAGGGGAAGCTCAATACGCACTGTCTCCTTTTTCGCGACAATTGGAAAGACCAAGGCAGAACAACCGAGGATGACCAAGGTGTTGATGATGTTTGAGCCGAGTACATTGGTAATGGCCAAATCGGTTGAATGAGTTGAAACAGAGGTCATGTTAACGATGAACTCTGGCATGGATGTGCCAAACGCCACCACTGTAAGGCCAATCATAAGATCTGACACGCCCAACCGCTTTGCCAGGTCGGAAGCTCCGTCCACCAGCCAGTCCGCTCCTTTGACCAAAATCGCCAGTCCCCCAACAAAGGAAATAACCAAAAACCATATTGTTGATAACAAATGTGTGAACATAATCAAGTTGTACTAAGGTTTTGAAACATTTGCTTTGACAGCAGACTGAGGCGCAATTCCAAAAGCCTCGAGAGCGCACTCAAGCTCAGCCTGATTGTCACTGAGAAGCATGAGCCGGTCGCCCACATGGAGATGGGTCTTGCCCGTGGGCACAAAGTAATTGTCGCCTCGCTTGACCATGATGACAAGCGTTTTCTCGGGCAATCGGAAGTCCATCATGCGAGTGCCTATCGTAAGCATCTTTTCTGTCACTGTCGCTTCAGTGATGGCCGATTTGATTTCCTCAGGGAAGTCGATGTCGAAATCCTGAGAAGGTCCTTGCCGTTTTGCTTTGGGCGTTTCAGAAACACCCAACCAACGCGATACCAGGGGTAGTGTAGTGCCTTGGACGACGAGACTGACCAATGTGCAAAGGAAAACGATGTTGAACATCACATCGCTATGCGGCACGTCCGAAGCACGGCAAAGAATGGCGAAAATGATGGGCACCGCTCCACGCAACCCCACCCACGATACAAGCAGACGGTCGCGAAAGGTATAGCTGCGGAATGGCGACAACGACACAAACACGGCAAGTGGCCGCGATACGAATATCATCACCAAACTGATGATCAGCCCAGGAACCCACACCGCACGCAGTTCCGACGGATTGACGAGCAAGCCCAACGTGAGGAACATGGAGAGTTGTGCAATCCACGACACACCGTCGAAAAAACTTCGTGTGGAACGCTTGTGGACAAAGCGGCTGTTGCCGACCACCAACCCCGCCACATAAACGGCAAGATAACTGTTGCCATGCAAATAATAGGTGGCGGCAAAAACGAAGAAACTGCCCGACAATACCAAGATGGGATAAAGCGCCTGGTTGTCCATGTTGATTCTATTGATAATCCAAACCAAGCCTTTGCCGAAACACCAACCTGCCACGGCTCCAATGAGGAGTTGAAGCAGCAATACCAACAAGGCGTTTCCGTAATGCGGTTCCCCGCCTTGCAATACAAGTGTGATGAACGTAGTTGTCAGCACGTAAGCCATGGGGTCGTTGGCTCCGCTTTCCAACTCCAGTGTAGGCCGTAAGTTGTGCTTCAGATGAAGACCTTTGCCCCGCAGGATGGAAAAGACGGATGCAGAGTCGGTGCTGCTCATGGTGGAGGCGAGCAACAGGCATCCCATCACCCCCAAGCCGAGGCGAGGGTCAATCAGGAGATAGAGTGTCAACCCGGTAATTACGGCGGTAAGCAACACGCCCAAGGTAGCCAATGTTACACCTGGACCCAATACTGGCTTGATGTCTTCAATCTTGGTGTCGAGTCCTCCCGAAAACAGGATGGCACTCAACGCCACGGTGCCAATCATGTGCGCCAGCTTGATGTTTTCGAAATGGATGCCAAGTCCATCGCTGCCGAACAACATCCCCACGCCGAGAAACAACAGCAAGGCAGGCACGCCGAAACGGCTGCCCGCCTTGCCTGCCAAGATGCTGGCAAAGAAAAGGATTGACAGAATCAGTAAAACGAATTCTATTTGCATGAGTCCTTATCCCTCTGGTTTCAATTCTTTCAAAACACTAAGAAACGCCTCCGCATCAGCACCTTTGTAAACAGTGATGTCGGAATTCGGCTTGAAATCGTAATCTGAGTAACGAAAGATTTGGGCCGCTGCAAATTGTTGGTCTTTAGTGTAAAGCACGAACAATTCGATAGGGCTAAGCGTTTTGCAGTGCAACTTTTTCAAGTCGTTAAAGCGATGCTTTTCAAGACTTTCTTTCAAGTCGTCGTAGTCATCGGCGATGAAGTAATGCATTTTTTTGCTTATTGCCATTTGTGTGGGCATATAGTGCCAGCGGCGGAAGAAGCCTTTGCGTTCCAATTCAGGGAGTTCGTGGTTTTTGAGGTTCTTATAATTTGTTGTTTCCATTTTTGTCGTTGTTTAATTGTTGGTTGTTTAATTGTTGGGATGTGCATACAATCATCCCGTTAGGTGCGAAATGCACCTAAAAAGGGGAAAACGAAAAAAACAGGAAACGGTCTAAATCAGGATGCGTCTCAACCGGAACACATGGTATTCCTTCGGGAACGCAACTAACTGGGTGACAGAATGGTGAATTAACCTTGAAACGGCAGGCTTGTGCGTCGAAAGCAACACCTGCCTGATGCTGACATTGCTGACGGTTCGGATGCGGTTGGGCAAGACTCGCACACTGAAACCAGGCGAGCAAACCGTGCTTTCCTGTTGCACGGCATGACGGGTTTCGGCGGCAGCATTGTAGAGATTCATCATGTTGGCCTCCATATCGTCAACAAAGACGACATCGTCCGTCTTTGAGCACTCGATTCCCATTGAAACTGACTGGTTTACACACCCATTCAGGCTCGCAAGGAAGAAGAACAATATGGTGGCTAAATAGCGCATGGATGAATCCATTTTGGGGATGCAAAAATAGGAATAATTCTGATTTATGTCAATCAAAAAAACAGCAAGCCATCACCTCCCATGTCTTGAATTACCCATTGGAAACATTCAGAATCACCACAGCTGCGAGAATCAGCAGCACGCCAATTCCCGACATGAGCGTCAAAGGCTCGGAGAACACGAAAATGCCGATCAGCGTGGCCACCATCGGCTCCACCGTGGCGAGAATCCCGGCCTTACTGGCTTCAACACTGCGCAAGCCGAGCGTATAAGCAAGGAAAGGAATTACTGCCGTCACCAAGGCCGTCAACAAACTGAAGCCCAATAGACCAGGGATGGATGGTGCAACAGAGATTTTTGCCATCAAATCCGCAGGATGGCTTATCAGGATGGAACCGATGGCCGCAATGATAAACGTCCAAGTGGTGACGGTGTAGGGCGTGTAACGTCGCAAGGCAACAGTGCCGAGAATGCTGTACAATCCGTATCCGATGCCAGAACCGAGACCAACAAGGAGACCCGTAATAGTCAAACCTCCACCAGAGATACCGGAAACCAGCACACACCCGCCAAATGCGAGGACAAGGGCAATGATTTTTTGAGCCGTCAGCTTTTCATGGAAAAACAATAACGACATCAGCATGATCCAAATGGGCGAGGTATAGAGCAGTATGGCCGCTGTGGAGAGCGTCATCATCGAGATGGCGGTGAAATAACACACCGTGAAGAAAAGAATGCTACCGAGACCGAGGCCTAGAAAAAGAGGAACGTCGCGTAGTGAAATCCTAAAACCCTTAGGGTCTTTGGCAAGCTGAACCACACAAAACACCAGTGCTGCCAATACGACCCTTATGCAAACAATCTGGATGGGGTTGAAGCCGTATGTGCCCAGCTTGCGGACAAAAATGCCCATGCTGCCCCAAAAGATTCCTGCCAAAATGATGAAAGCCGGACCCAAAGCCGACACATTATGTTTACTTGTTTTCATACCGCAAAATTACGGAATAATCCGCAATACAAGCCAGTGCCTGAATTGCGGATTTATCTTTCTATTGGCGTATATTCAATCTTGGCTTCCTCCTCAGTCGCTTCAACTCGTTTTGAGGATGGTAATCTTAACTTTCTTCATAATTCCGAATTATCTGTTTCGCAATTCGGCTGCAAAGTTAATAAAAAACAATCTATAAACGGGTCGAAGGTGGATGTGTCGGGGAAGTGGAGGTGGCCGCTTTTCCGTTTCATTGAGAGTCAAGAGAAAAATTCATTTATTTCATTTTTTCTTTTTCGGCTTCGTCTGTGGCAATGCCTTACAGGTCTCGCGGACAAGCGCCGACAAATAATCCCTGTCGTCCACATCTTCGATGAAGAAGTAGTCTTTCGCACCGTCGTAAGGCGGACGCATCTCGATGCTACGCAACAGCGAGCGGCCAGCCTCGGTCGGTTTCAGGTAGAAACGGTTGTCGCAAACGAGGCCGAAGATGACGCCGTCGCAGTAAATGCCGTAGTCGCCAAACATCTTTTTCACCGTAATCTCGCCCGCACCAGCGCATTGGTCGGCGATGTATTGAACGAAGTCGGGATTGCTTGCCATGGTGGGTTTTATAGAAGTTGTTGATAAATATCTCTGTCAATATCCTTAAACACATTGAAAACCACTTGTTTGAGGCTGCAATAGGGATGCATTGTCAAGTAATCTTTGACGGTTTGTACGGCGATTTCAGCGGCCAATTGGTTCGGAAAACGGAACTCACCCGTTGAAATGCAGCAGAAAGCGACGCTTTCAAGATGGTTTTCATCGGCTAATTGCATGATGGAACGGTAGCAAGAGGCCAACTGTTCCTTTTGCAATGGGTTTGGAATGCCTGTCGGAATAATCGGCCCAACCGTGTGTATGACATACTTGCACGGCAGGTTGTAAGCCTTTGTGATTTTGGCCTGCCCCGTCGACTCCTCGTGACCTTGTTGGAGCATCAGTTGATAACACTCCTCGCGCAATTGCACACCCGCTGCGGAATGGATGGCATTGTCGATGCACTTGTGCAAAGGATGGAAACAACCCAACATTTGGCTGTTGGCCGCATTGACGATGGCGTCTACCTTTAATCGGGTAATATCCCCTTGCCAAATTGTAAGGTTTAGAGTTGAGGGTTTAGAGTTTAGAGTAGTTGAAAGTTTAGAGTTGAAAGTTGATGGTTTGTTTAGGTCAACAATGCCTTTTTCCTGCAATTGTTCCTGCAATTCTTCGTCCTGCAAACGCAGAAATTCCTCGCTGACAGGTTTCGGCCAACGCACATTGCGCAAGGCACGGAACAGGTCACGCTTGCCTTGCAAATCCGATGGAATCTCCATCTCGGAATATTGCGGGTCTTCTTTCAGAAGGTAATCAATCAAATAATCTAAACGATTCATCTTCAACAATTCAACAGTTCAACAATCAACGATTCAACAATTCTTCTAGTATTTCCCCAATATCCCCATCAATCACAATCGACCTGTCTTTGATTTGTTCCACGGTGAACGCCTCGCCAAGGTTGATGGTGGCATAAATCGCCTCTGGGTTTTTGTAGGTCATCTGCATGAACGGCAGTTTGATGATGGTCGGGGTGTTGCTCCCGATGCCGAGGTCCCAATACAGGATTTTGCCATGTTGGTGACCGTTCACGAAATCGAGGTAACGCTGTGCGGCCTTGTGCCAGCTCTCGTCCTCCACAAAGGTCTCGTCGGAACGCAGGTTGACCTTCATGGAATCGCCGCAGACGGGACAATGGGGAATCAATTCGGTCGGGATTTTCATATCATTTTGCGACGCAATCATTTTCCTAATGGTTTCCTCATTGTCGTAGGTCTTTTGGTGACAAGGTTTCGCACATTGGAACAGCCCATAGTCGCCTTGGGTGTAGAACAATCGTTGTTTGTCGAAGCCTGCCTTTTGGAATTGGTGATCAACATTGGTAGTGATGACGAAATAGTCCTTGTCCTTCACCAGTTCCAATAGGTTGTCGTAAACGGGTTTCGGGGCAGGCACATAGCGGTTGTAATAGATATGACGGCTCCAATACCCCCAATGCTCCTCTTCGGTCGGGAACTGGTGGAATCCTGCCGTGTACATGTCGGTGAAGCCGTATTTCTCGATGAAATCGGCAAAATGTTTCTCAAAACGCTCCCCCGAATAAGTGAAGCCAGCCGAGGTGGAGAGGCCTGCGCCTGCACCGATGACGATGGCTTCGGCTTCGACTAAGGCTTTATGTAGTCTTTCTGTTTCCATAGAATCAAAATACACTGCAAAAATACACAAGAATTCTATATTTCAGTCACTTACCTTTTGTCAATACACAAACCTTTTTGTAAGTATTGCTGAAAAACAATAAGTTAATACAAGAAGAAAATTCACTTCCCCGCTAGCCAGCACCCCGCCGCCATAACGATCGTGGCAACGATGAAAATCCAGCCGATGGGCTCGCCCAGGATGACCACCGAGAGGAAGGCTCCGATGAACGGCGCCAAAGCATAGTAGGTGCTCGTTTTGGCCGCGCCGATGCAGCCCTGGGCAAGGGTGTAGAAGAAGATGCTCAACCCGTAGACCACAAAGCCGAGCAGCAAGAGGATGCCCAATTGTCTCAACATCGGGAATGCTTCGCCCAACGGCAAGGCATTGCCAGCCGTTTGCTCGAGCAATGCCTCGCCGACCTCAAAGCGTAAGGTATTGTTGGCTTCCATCTGATTACCGCCCGCGAAGGTGTCTTGCCCGCTTTCTATGAAAGATTCGGCTTCAAGAAAGAGGAGCGGGTGATGCTGATGGGGATGGAGTAATAAATGTACAGCATAGATACAAAACAATCCGCCATGCAAGCTTTAGCTCGAATGGCGGATTGTTCAATATAAACCACAAAACTTACTTGTGCACAATCACCAGGCGTTGCGTGTTACCGTTGCTTGTCCTGATGAAGTAGATGCCTTCTTGGTACTTGGCAGTCGGGATAACCAATTGCGACTCGTCGGTGTAGAAAGTCTCGACTTTCTGCCCGACTACATTGTAAAGGCTTACCACGCCAAGGTTCTCGCCTTGTAGGGTTACGCTTTCGTTGGCGGGATTGGGGAACATGGTCAACGTCGTGCTGTTTTCACCGACGCCGACGGTCATCTCGTAAACGATGTCGACCTCGAAGTTGCCCGCCGAAGTGTTGACATACATCTTACCTTCGAAGTTCTCCTTCACAGGCACGTCGACATAGACCTCCACGGTGGTGGTTTGTCCAGCGGCGACAGTCATGCCCTCGGTGACTTCTTGGCCTTCATACATGCATTGCAACGCAAAGATGGGGTCGGCGGTGAAGGCATTAACAGTCACGTCTTCTCCGGTCATGTTGGAAATGGTCAGTCGGCCAGGCTGGTAGGTCTCGCCATCGTTGTAGATTTGCAAGGTCTGCGGGTTGACGGTCAGCGTGCCCGTGCAGTCGTGAGGCTGCAGGCCATTTTGCTGCATGGCATTGACCACATCTTGTGCCGAGAAAGGATAAAGGTCCAATAGGCCTTGGATGGGGATGCTGCGGTCGGGCATGATGAGGACGAGGGTTGGGCAGGCCATGATGCCATAAAGGTCGAAGACCTCGTTGCCGCCTCCGTCCTTTCCGACGGTGGGGAACTCGACGCCATATTCGTTGGCCCATTGCTGGCATGTGGCATCGCTGTCGATGTAAGAGATTTCGATGTAGAACACATCGTGCATGTTGCAGCCCATCTGAGTATAGGACCCAGTGATGTAAGGCGAAATCTGCTGGCATTGGCCGCAGGTGTAAAAGAAGAAATCGATGAAAACGGCTTGACCGCGGTCTAGGATTTCGAAGAGGTTGTAAGTCTGTCCATGGCAGTCGGTGACGGTGAAGTCGACGGCCTCAGTGAGGTTGGTCTGTTGTGCGCGAAGACCTACTCCAAAGAGCAGGAACGCGAATAGGATGGAAAGTTTTTTCATGTGAATTGAATTTGATGAATGGTTTATTTGTAATTGATAATCATGTCTTCGCTAATATGAGCAATGATGGTGTTGCATTCTTCTTGGTCGTCATAAAAGAAGAGCCATAAGGCGCGTTCTTCGTTGTCGACAGCTGTGATGTAACCCATGTGACCGTGGCTTTGTGCATCGTCCATGATGCTGTGGTTCCAATCTTTTTGCTGTTGCAGGTCTGGATCAGGATTCGTATTGGGATGAAGCCTTTCTTCGATCATCCCGATGACAAGTGACCGCGCAATAGTCATTATGTAGTCGTCGTAGGAGTCCCCAGCGCCTTCCTGTTCTATCTCGCCTTGACCGATGATGATGGCGGTGTTAGGCAACAATGAGTCGGGGGATTGAAAGCTGTTCATGACTTCGCGCATTTTGTCGGCAACGATGAGTGTGAATCTCTCAATGTCTTTATCGGGGATTTGGCTGATGTCGGATACTGTGTCAAAAATGGCATCGTCCAAGAAATCGGTCTCTATGCCGACACCTACCATGACAGGATTGTCGTCGCTTGGGCAATTGAGAGCGGTGGTGTCGTAAGGCATGAAACCGAAATCCTGTTTCAGGGCCTCCCAATCCGTTTCATTGTCGGCTTGCAGCATCAAGGCGTCGATGCACTTTCCGTTGACGGATAAGTCACCGAGATAAGCCACGGTGAGGTTGGCGTTGTCGGCATACTTGCAGTATAATTCCATTGCAGCCTTTTGGCAGGGTGTGGTCTCTGGGGTTGCAGTCTTTTCCTTGCAGGCTGACAGCCCCAATGCAAGGAGTACGGCGAGATAGGGAATAAGGCTTTTCATCATCTTTGGGTTTTGTTATTTAAAGGCTTTGTTGGCCAAGATCATAATGTCTTGAGCTGAGCAGCCGTTGTTGCACATGAAGTGGATGGTCTGGCTTTCTACCGTCACTTCCTTGGCCACTGGAAGATCGTTATCAGGTTGATCAAAGTGTGTCAGTCCAATGATGGCCACGCCGATAACAATGCTGGCTGCTGCTGCGTAGGGTATCCAGCGTCTGTTGCTGTGCAATGGGAGAGGGGTGACATTCACTTCTGAAACGCCTGGGACTTGTTGTGCCTTTTCCACCCATTGTATGAAGGTCGTGTCGTCAGGTGCCGATTTTTCGGCTTGCTGCTCCCATTGTTGCCGCTTTTTCCATTGGGTTTTGAAATCGTCGTGTTGCGTTTTTGGGTTCATTGTTTTTATGTTGTCTTTCATTGTCATAGGTTGTTTTCTCTTTCGTACATTTTTCTTAGTTTCTGCTTGAGTCGAGCGATGCGCATGGCTATGGCACCCACCGAACTGTTGGTCATGTTTGCTATTTCCTTATAAGAGAAACCGTCAAGGTAGGCGCGGATGACAACGCTGTTCTCTTCGGGCAAAGTTTCAATCAGTTGTTGCAGTTGCTGGTAGTTGTCATAGTTAGACGCTTCGTCCCTTTTTTCAACGCTTTCCGTTTCAAGGGATTCCGTTTGTGGACTTCTGACGTCTTTGCGTCGCAACATCAACATAGTGTTAGTGGCAACGCGCCACACCCAGGTCTTTTCCGAACAGCGTCCCTCGAAACCTTTAAAGCTTCGCCAAAGGTTCATAATCACTTCTTGGACACAGTCTTCTGTGTTCCAAGCACTTCCTAGTCTATAGTCGGAACAGATATGCCAAATCATAGCCTTATGCCGAAGGATCAATTCATTGAATTCGACATGGGAGGTTTCGATGCTGTTTTTGCTTTTATTGGCTCCGTGTAACTCGGAAGGTGCCATTCTTTTGTTGTGTCTTTTTGATGGTTTAGTTGCAAAGGTAATTTGAAAAATAACATGACTTGGCTTTTTTTCCCGATATCCAGATTTTTTTCGTACATTTGTTATGATTTCCGTTTCTTTGCACCTAATAAAAAGTAATACATCATCACTAATAATTGCAATTATGAAACGTACATTTATCTTTTCAATTCTGACCATGGCACTCATGGTGCTCTGCCAAAGTGCATTTGCTTATGATTATTTTGTCAATGGCATTTATTATCGCAAAGTCACACAACAACTTCCAGGAGGCGGTTGTGGTGAAACCTATCTGATTGTAGTCAACAACGACGACCCCAACACCTATTCGGGTGATGTTTTCATTCCTGAAACCGAAACCATTAATGGGGAGACGTACAGAGTTCGCTACATCGGCAGTGAAGCATTTTTGGGTTGTGTCAACCTTACCAGTGTCATCTTATCTAGCAATATTGTGAACATCGGATACCACTCGTTTGCCGAATGCCCTCTATTAGAAGAGATAAACCTTCCGGAAGGCATGGGACAGATCAACTCGAATGCTTTTAGTTTTTGTCCAAAACTTGACTATATTTTCATCAACGACACAGAGCCATTCTTCCTGTGGGATGATGCCTTCGCTGACATTAACGACCATGTGCACATCGTAGTGCCCTGTAATTGCATTGAAGCCTTTGAAGCCGCCGAGGAATGGCAAGGTATCCAACTCTATGACGATTGCGGCCATGTGGGTGTCGGAGAAAATGAAAACGCCACTTTGAGCATTTATCCCAATCCCGCTTCAGAGACCCTCACCATCGAAGCTGAAGGCCTCGTGACCATCGTAGACGAAATGGGTCGTGTCGTGAGATCCTTATTTGTTGACAACAAACAAACCCTCGATTTGCAAGGCCTTTCAAGTGGTTTCTACTTTGTGAAAGCAGGGAATGAGGCGAAAAAGATCTTGGTGAAATAAATGGTTTAATTTGTTTCCGACAAAACAAAGAGGATAGGTCAAAACAGACTTGTCCTCTTTTTGTTTCATTAGTTAAGATAAACAATTTCTATCTTTGCGCCCGATATGTTTATCGGAGAACTGATTTCATTAGGCGTAGCTGTTTCGTGGACTGCCACCGCACTTTTTGCTGAGGTGGGCTCAAAGCGCATGGGCTCACTGCCTTTCAACACTATCCGAATGACGATGTCGCTGGCGTTTCTTGCCGTCACGCTGTGGCTGGTGATGGGTGTGCCTTACCCGCGTTATGCCGATGGTAGCACCTGGATGTGGCTGCTGCTCTCAGGCGTGGTGGGCTACGTCATCGGCGACTATTGTTTGATGCAAGGTTACATCAAGATAGGTTCACGTTTTGGGCAGCTTTTCATGACCCTTTCGGCCCCTACGGCTGCAATCACAGGTCGGTTGCTCCTCGGCGAGCAGATGCGCCCCATTGCCATCGTAGGCATGATCGTTACCTTGAGCGGCATTGCGCTTTCGATATTGTCTAGAAGTGACAAATCAGAGCATCATGCCATACATTTCAAGTTGCCGGCGAGAGGCATTTTCTTCGCTGCGATGGCTGGCATTTGTCAAGGCTTCGGCTTGGTGCTCAGCAAGGTGGGCTTGACGCATTATGACACAGCTCTCGTGGCTGCAGGCTTCTCGGGTGATGATGTCTTCGTTAACGCTGTGTTGCCGCTACCTGTCAGCGTCAGTATGTCTTTTGCAGCTACCACCATCCGTGCTTACATTGGGCTGGTGGGCTTCTTCCTCGCGTTGGTGTTGTTCAACAAAGACGGACTCGAACAACTGCATCATGCCGTGAGCGACCGCAAAGCGATGTGGTGTGTACTGGCATCTACCATCTTTGGACCTTTCATTGGGGTCAGCGCATCTTTATTGGCCACACAATATACTTCGGCAGGTATTGCCCAGACGCTTTTTGCCCTTACGCCTATTCTCATCATCGCCCCTGCTGCTATTCTTTTCCATCAAAAGGTGACCTTGCGCGAGGTGTTAGGTGCTATCATCAGCGTTGTTGGAGTATGTTTGTTTTTTGTGTGACCACAAAGCTTTTTCTTTACGAACCTCAACAATTATTCATTTAGCAATGAGAAATTCATACTTTTGTCAGGAGAAATCAAAGCAAGTTTACGATATGAAAAGATTTTTACTTTTATGTATGGCCTTGATGTTGACGGCTGTTTTCGGAATTGCCACTGCGCAAAACACCCAATGGTACGGCTTTGCCCGCACTTGTTTCAACGGTGAAAACTGGCAGAACAAATTCATCACCTTTACCGCACAGAATCCTAATGAGGTACAAGCGGTTTCCGAAACATTACCCGAACTATGGGCCGCCACCTATTTGGATGGTTATGTGTGGTTTGTTACCCAAACAAGAAGTTTGTGCAAAGCACCTTTTGACTCAGAGACGCAAACCATTGGTGCTTACGAAACGGTTGTGCCGTCGTTGGAGCCATATAACTTGTACATCGACATGGCGTACAACCCTGTGGATGGGATGATGTATTATTTATGCCAAGACAGCCAGTACTATAGTTACCTGAAGCGCTCCAATCTTGCCACGCCTTCAGAGGTTGAAGTTGTTGGGAGTTTTGACGTAAGGATGTGGACGCTTGCCATCAATGCTGAAGGAAGAGCTTATGGCATTGCATACGAAGGTGGTAGCTTATACGAAATAAACCTCAGTGATGCCTCCACCACTTTGGTCGGACCTACGGGCAAAGAGGTGTGGTACACGCAAAGCATGGCCTTCGACCTCGACACCGGCGAGCTTTATTGGGCACAGTTTGCTACTTCCAATGACCACGGACTGTATCAAGTGAATCCTGAAACAGGTGCGGTGACCTCACTCGGAGAGATTGGACAAGGCACCCAATTGACAGGCTTGTTTATGGTGCCGCAACCGACGCCCCCCGAGCCTGAAATAATCGATGAAATCTATGTGGAAGGCTTTACGGTGCCCGCTTGGGGTGAGCATCCCGACTTCGACTTGGAAGTGGCACCAGATGCCCATTATTCCATAAGCGAGGTGAGCTGGCAGTATTACGGTGATGGCATTTACGGATTCTTGCAAGGGGACGACCTCTTTAACCGTGATGATTTGGTCTATGTTCTGGGGGTCACCTTCGATCCTGAAGAAGGCTATGTATTTGCCGATAACATTACGGTGTTTTATAATGGAGATTCATCCATATTTGATGCTGCCGAAAGCTATTCTATTGAAGATGGAACTTTCATGGCCTTCACCATTGACTTTCATGTTTCCGATCCTACAGGCATAACCGAACTAACGTCGGAAAGCATTGCCGTTTGGCCAAATCCGGCGACAAACGTCCTATATTTGGATGTCGTGGATGGAACAAACGTCAGCGTTTTCGACATGACGGGCCGTATGGTGATGCAGCAGCATTATGAAGGTCAACTCGATGTGAGAAAATTGGCTCCAGGCCTCTATGCCCTCAAAGTTGAAGAGGCTACGGTAAGATTTGTAAAGGAATAGTATTGAACAATTAACGGCACTTTAATTCTCGTTTGGGATGCTGAATTGATTCATTTCATGTCCTTCATGTTCAAGTAAGGCAATTTTGTTGTGTATACCGCCTCCATAGCCCGTGAGGTTGCCGTTGGCGCCTATCACACGGTGGCATGGAACGATGAGACAGATGGGGTTCCAACCTACGGCACCTCCCACAGCCTGTGCGGACATTTTTCGGTGTTCCTGCGGCAATCTTGCCACACGTTTTGCAATGTCTCCGTAAGTCATGGTATGACCGAAAGGGATTTCTAACACAATATCCAAAACCAGTTTACGGAATGCCGTCAGATTGTCGATACGATACTTAGGCGTGAAATCAGGTTGACGGCCCGAGAAATAGATGTCTAGCCAACGAACGGTGTTATTTAATGCGGGCGGTAGAGACGTTTCAGAGAACGACTCAATAAGACAATCTTTGTTTTGCGTGCCTTCAAACCAAAGACCAGTCAGAGACTCGCCATCAGCGCACATCAAAAGGTTGTCAAATCCTTCAGGGGTATTATAACGAAATAGGTATTTCACGTAGCGCAAAAGTACATACTATTAGTGAAAATACATCTTTATTCGTGTTTTTTTCTATTTTTGCGTTACTCATAACCCAATAGACAATTACTAAAACATACATAACATGTTACAAAAGGGAACAAAAGCCCCTTATTTTGAAGGGCAAAATGAAAATGGCGAGGTGGTTAAACTGACCGACTTCGTAGGAAAGAAATTGGTGCTTTATTTCTATCCTAAAGACAGCACGCCTGGCTGCACTGCCGAAGCGTGTGACCTGCGAGACAACTATGAGCGTTTTCTTGCCTTGGGCTATAACGTGTTGGGTGTCAGTCGTGATAGTGCTGTTTCACATCAACGTTTCATTGCCAAATACAACTTGCCTTTTCACCTTATTGCCGACACGGATTTGGTTATCTTGAAAGCCTATGAGGCATGGGGCGAGAAGAAGATGTACGGTAAAGTGACGGAAGGTACGCTTCGTACCACGTATGTCATCGATGAAAAAGGCGTGATTATAGATGCCATCAGTAAAGTGGACACCAAAAACCACACAGCGCAAATCCTGTGACCCATGAATTATTTTGTCCTCGACGCTTTCACCAATCACCCCTTTGGGGGTAATCCTGCCGGAGTGGTGCTGCTTGATGGCGACACTTTCCCGAAGGAGAGTTTGATGCTGCAAATCGCTGCTGAATTGCGTTATTCAGAAACGGCATTCATTAGGCGTCATTCCAACAAGGAGTTTACCATCCGCTATTTCACGCCGGCTGCCGAGGTGGAATTGTGTGGTCACGCTACCATTGCATCCTTTTTTCTTTTGCATCACGAAGGATTGGCTTCCAGTCAGTGTTTATGTCATACTTTGGCAGGCGACTTGTCTGTGGAGGCAGGCGAGAAAGTAATGATGCAAATGGCCACTCCAAGCATTGTCGCTACACTCGAGGAGAATGGGGAAATCTATAAAGCGCTGGGTGTCATAGATTATCGGCCGAACTTGCCTGTCCAAATCGCTTATTCCGGCCTTCCTGACCTCATGATTCAAATTCAAGATGTGGCCACCTTGCATGCATTGCAACCCGACATGGATGCCATTGCTGCCATCACCAAAAAACATAATGCGGTCAGTTTCCATGTGTTTGCCTTTGCCGATGATGGCTACACTGCCCACGTCCGCGACTTTGCTCCTTTGTACGGGGTGCCCGAGGAGTCGGCAACTGGCACCGCCAATGCTGCTTTGACTTATTATCTGCGACAAAATGGATATATTGGCGCCGAGGCTGAATGTGCCTTCTTGCAAGGCGAGGCGATGGGACGGCCTTCCACGGTGGCCACGCGCATCCGAAAGGATGGAACCATATATGTAGGAGGGACGGCGGCGATAGTCGCGAAAGGTGATTTGTTTGTGAATCAATGATATTTTGTGGATGTGATTAAGATCACCCAACGTTAGAACGGAAGGAAATACTCTCTGGCAGATGCTGAAAACAGAATGATCTCATCTGTCCTCCATTGGCTCCACGTGTACTGCAACATGTGTCTCCTCACCATAGCGCTGGCGAAGCAGGTCTTCCACTTCGGAAGCCTTGTCATGGGCTTCTTTTAAGCTGATGCTGCCATCCATAAGGATATGTAGTTCGATGGCATAATGATTGCCGATGCGTCGCGTTCGTAAGTCGTGAGGCTCTGTGACGCCTGGTAAGCTGGAGACCATTTGCATGATTTCAGCCTCTACTTCATCGGGCAATGACTGCTCCATGAGGTCGCCAATGCCGTTTTTAAGCAGGTCGAAGGCCACTTTGACAATGAAAGCACCAACTACTACCGAGGCAATTGGGTCGAGAATGGTCCAACGCTCACCGAGGAAGATGGCACCTCCAATGCCTATGGCAGTGCCGATAGACGACAAGGCATCGCTGCGGTGATGCCAGGCATTGGCTTCTACAGCCTTGGAGTTCAGTTTTCTTGCCTTGATGATGGAATAGCGATAAACAGCTTCTTTTAGTATAATTGAAACGATAGCAGCCCAGAAGGCCAGTTTCCCAGGTGCCAAAAGCACTTCCCCTTTGGACCAAGCGGCAATTTTCATTGCACCTTTCACAATAATACCAATAGCCACCGCCATCAGGGCAATGCCTATTATTGTAAGCGCCAAGGTCTCATACTTCCCATGTCCATAGTCATGCGACTTGTCTTGAGGCTTGTGGCTGATTTTGACGAATACTAACACTATGATGTCAGTCACGAAATCGGAAAGCGAATGTGCTGCATCGGCAATCATGGCGGAACTATGGCCTATGATACCCGCCACAAATTTGAATAGAAGCAAAACCACATTTACTGCTCCTCCCACGAGAGTAACTTTGTATATTTCCTTTTCGCGTTGCATGCCGTTCTTTCGACTTTGAAATGTGTTGCAAAAGTAGAGATTTTAATGCTATTATGCATCGGCATTTTTCTATAATACACGTTTTGCAAAAAAGAATTACCTATATTTGCAGAGTTAAATAAATACTAGCGCGATGAAAAAAGCATTGATGTGGATTTGCGGCCTCCTTTTGGGTCTTTGCCTGTTGGCTGCCATTATTGTTGCCTGTGTGTGGGGGCGCGAAATCAGCACTATCCGTTCCATCAAACAAGTGGGTGACAACCCATATCTTTACTATATGGAATACAAAACGCCTTACAACCTTGATGAACTGATTGAAAAAGATGCCGCCAGCAACAATGCTCTCGTTAATTATGTGGTTTCGAAGATTGGCAAGGGCATCCCTATCAAGTTCAAAAGCTCGCAAGTGAAGGATGAGAATGGAGAACTTGGCACCTTCAATTGCACCAGCTTTCAAGCCAAGAAAGCTGACGGGGACGGTTATTATTATGGCCGTAACTATGATTATTTCAAAAACCCAACATTGGTAACCCTTTCACGTCCTGAGAATGGTTATGCTTCGTTGGCGGTCACCGACATGTCGCATGTGGGTTATGGCTTGGACAAGTTGCCTACTTCGTTCATGAAGAAGATCATGTGTTTGGCTGCCATATATGCGCCTGTCGACGGCATCAATGAAAAGGGCCTTTGCACCTCTATCATGGCATTGCCGAAGATGGCCTCGCAGCAGGACACGGAAAAACACGATGTTGGCACTTCGGTGATCATGAGGCTCTTCCTTGATCGTTGCGCTACTGTGCAGGAAGCCATCGACTTGGTTAATACTGTAGATATTCGACACGACACAGTAGTAGGCTCGGGCTATCACTACATGGTGGCTGATGCTTTTGGCGATTGCGCTGTCATTGAGTTCGACAAGGAAGACGGCTGGAAGAGCATGATTGTCCGCAAATCGCCTGATTCCACATATATGCATGTTACCAACCATTTGCTCAGCGACAAGTATTATACCACGGAACCAGATCCTTCGGTAGGCAATCCCAAGAGCAAGAGCTGGTGGCGCTATGAAATTGTAAGAGACTATCTTTCAGGAAAGAAAGGTATGGTTACGCTGGATGAGGCTCAGGAATGTCTTTCGCTGGTGCATTGGGTGGATTTGCAATGGGAAGGCAGCACCACCGTTGAAGACACACAATGGAGTAATGTGTATGACCAAACCACGGGAACGTTAAGCCTCCGCAATTGGAACGAATACGACAAGACTTATACATTTCAAATTGAGACAACCATGGACAAAAACACCAATGAAAAGTACGAAACGGATGTGTTTACGACTAAAAGCGGGAAAGAACTTAAGTTCCATGCTTTGATGCATGCAAGCCTCCGTATTGAGTTTGATGGGAAAGAAATTGAAATCGACCCTGTTGGGAAAATGGACGACCGCGTCATCGATTATGCAGCTTTCCCCAAAGCTGATTTTATCTTTGTGACGCACGACCATTACGACCATCTCGACACGGCCGCCATCGTCACGCTTTCAAAAGAGGGAACTCAAGTGATTACCAATAGGAATACTGCTGATGCATTGGGCTATGGAATAGTCATGTCCAATGGTGATAGTCTTTCGCTTGCTAACTGGCTTTCGGTGGAAGCCGTTCCTGCCTATAACATTACGGAAGGGCATATGCAGTTCCATCCTAAAGGGCGTGACAATGGTTTTGTCCTCACTATTGATGGAGTGCGGGTCTATATTGCTGGTGATACCGAAGATATTGACGAGATGGCAGCTATCAAGGATATTGACATTGCTTTCTTGCCATGTAATCAACCTTATACCATGACCGTTGAGCAACTGCTGAAAGTAGCTCATACCATCAAACCGAAAGTGCTGTTTCCATACCATTACGGACAGACTGACGTAAGTGTTATCCCTTCGCTATTGAAGGACGACGACATCGACGTTCGTGTTAGGCATTACGAATAAACGGTTTATTATACTTTGAGTTTTCCACCTTGTCGCATCAAGGCATCCCACCATCGTGCAGGCATGAGGGCGTGTGCTATCCGGCCGACGATAGAAAAGCGTCCACGACAATAACGTGCTTTGGGATGGCGGCTGTTGACGGCCCGAACGATGGCTTTGGTGATTACCGAAGGTGATGAAAGCAAGTTGGTCTTATAGAACCAATCCATGTTATGAGCCCATTGGTTTCCACTTGCTTCATAGGCTGTTCCTTCCGATGACTCTTTCAGGTGGCGTGTCGCGATAATACCCCAATCGGTCTTGATGGCACCAGGCTCAATCATCACCACATCAATGCCATAGGGTTTCATCTCCATGCGCAACGCATCACTGAAAGCTTCTACTGAATACTTGGTGATGTTATACCAACCACCCATGTAAAACACCATTTTTCCCGCTATTGAGGAGGTGTTGATGATGCGTCCGCTTTTTTGCTGGCGCATATAAGGCAGCACCAATTGTGTGAGTCTGGCTAAACCGAACACATTCACCTCAAGTTGTCGGCGTGCATCTTCCATAGGCACGTTCTCGATGGCGCCAAAATAGCCATAGCCTGCATTGTTGATCAGCACGTCGATATGGCCCATGGCTTGGATGAGGGTTTCAACGCCATCTTTCATCGATTTCTCATCGGTGACATCCATCTTGATGACATGTACGCCATAGGCTTTCAATGGCTCCATGAGTTCCGTCCTTCGAGCCGCAGCAAACACGCAATGCCCCTGTTGTGCCAAGGTTTGCGCTGCATCGAATCCGATGCCGCTGCTGGCACCCGTAATCAGTATTACCTTCTCGTTTTTCATATAGAACCTGTCTTCTTTTGAGTCTGTTACTTACGCAACACCATTTTTATTGCCCCACCTCCTAGTTCCCTGATGACATAGATGCCTTCCGACAAATAATCATAATTCAAAAAATTGGATCCAGGCAAAAGATGTTGTGTGTCGATTACTCTTCCCAACAGGTCAATTACTTGAATTTTTGTTGCGTTCTCAACCATAATGCTGAAATGACCTTCGTTAGGGTTGGGCGCAATCGTCATACTTTCATGAGTTGGCTGGTCGGTGATGTCTTCGGTATTGTTTTTTCCGACGAAAAAATCATGGATCAAATTTATGAGGCTGACATCGGTTTGGTTTTCGTTGAGATAAAAAGTGTGGTTGCCACCAATCACCTTAACGTGCTGCAGTTCCGTCCCGCAATCGTATGTATAACGCACAAAACGCAAACCGTCGTTATGTGTGTCTGGCAAAGAGTCTATTTCGGGCTCTCCTTCACAACCATTGGCAGCCTTCCAATAGTCGAGGATGGCTTCTACACTGAGGCCTAATGTACCACCAAAGTATTGAGAACCGCCGTTGTATCCGACAACTGGATCGGAGGTGCCATGGATATGCAGCATGCGCACGGGTGCAATGGGAGTTTGCGAACTTAACGAGAAGGTGATGAGTCCGCTGACGGGTGCGCAGGCTGTGATGCGGTCGCCATGTTCGATGGCCATGCGGTGCGTCATGAAACCTCCCATTGAGAAACCTGTAAAGAAAACGCTGTCCAAGTCCAGTTGATAAGGAACGGCCAATGAATCGAGCAAGGCCATGAGGAAGCCCGAGTCATCGGTGTTGCTATTCATCAGTCCTGCATTCCACATGGTAGCATAGCCTTCGTTTAGGGCTTGAGGTACGACTATGGTCCACTTGAAATTGTCAGCGATGTCCTGAAAGTGGAATTCATTGTCCAATCGGGTGATGTTGTCGCCCAGCCCATGCAAGAAATACATCACGGGAACGGGATAATCGGCCTGTTGAGGTGTTTTAACCAAGTATTCCCGTTGCACCCCTTGCCATTGGATGGTTTGGATCTGTGCCAGTGCAGGTCCACCGAGTAAAGCTAGGACAAATAAAAGACTGGATTTAAGAGTACGAGTTGCTATCATGTTCTTTGTTCTTTATGATTACTGCAAAGATACAAAATCATCGAAACTATTATCTTATTTTTAAGTATTTTTGCAGCCGAATACACAAGAACGTGGCACAATAATTGCAGTTCGTAATAGTTTGTAGAAACAAGGATTATAATTGAATCAACTTTTTAAATACTCAAAACAATGAAGAAAGTATTAGCAATTGTGGCTCTTGTAGCCGCTATGTTCGTTGCCGGAAATGTGCAGGCTCAATCAATCGTCTATGCAGGTTATGCTCCTGAAACCTTTGTTACTGGCAACTCTAACTCTAATTATCAGGGCTTCTTCGCAGGTTTCACACAAAACTTTGGCCTTGCCAAAGGTATTGGAACAGCTGTTGGAGCTCAGTTTCGCATGAATACCAAGAGTGCTCAAGCAAGCGATGCTGTTGGAAGCATTAAAACCACAAATACCCAACTTCTTGTGGATGTTCCCGTTTTGTTCAACTATGCCATTTCCATTAATCGTGATTTGAGCATTGTTCCTTTTGTTGGCCCCATGGCAAGCCTGGCTCTTTCTGGAAAAACCAAGACTATCACACACGAAAACATTCTTGGCACTAACACAACAAACACTGTTGATTGGTATGGCGACAACAGTAACCTTAGCCGTTTCAACCTCTATGCTGTGTTTGGTGCAGATGTGAAATTCAACCAATTCAATTTGTTTGGCGGCTATCGTCTCGGTTTGCTCGACATCAACAAGAGCGATAACATCACCACAAAGACCAACGGCCTTTTTGTTGGCATTGGCATGAATTTCTAAGCCTCAACCAGTTATCGAAAATAATAATAGAGACGCCCTGAAGGCGTCTCTATTATTTTTTGCTATGAATCAAGCTTTTGTGTTTCATCAACCGTCGGGTAGTAAAATAACTTTTAGGGATTGAGAAAAAAGTCGTACTTTTGCACCTTATTAATTAAGAAAAATTCATGCACAAAATCTTTCTGTCCATATATCGGTATCTTCACAAGCATAAGATACTCATGTATTTACTATTGGTTTTTAGTTCCTTGCTTTTTGTGTTTTTTGGACTTAAAGTCAAGTATGAGGAGGATATTTCAAAGTTACTTCCTACGTCAAGCGTTGAAAGCCAACTGGCATTCACTTCCATTGAGCTGAAAGACAAGATTTACATCCAAGTGACCTCGGCTGGGGACCAACTTTCGCCTGAGATATTGGCTGATCGTACCGATGAGTTCGTGGATTTGTTGATGAAGAAAGATTCTTCAGGCCGTTTCATTTCTAATGTATTGTATAAGATGGAGCCGGAAGTGGCCTTAAACGCTCTGGATTTTGTGCTCGGGCATCTGCCTTCTTTTATCGATACGTCAGCCTACCATGAGTTTGACAAGGCTATGGAACCTGAGGCTGTCAAAGCGCAGATGTGGGTCAACTATGAGCAGATGATGGAGGACGAAACGGGCGACATCACCCAAGCCATAGCCTATGACCCGCTCAATTTGAGAGGCATTGTGCTTGGCGATGTGCTGGATGGTGCGACCACGGGTTATAATATCATTGATGGGCACCTGTTCTGTCCCGACAGCACCGTAGCTCTTGCCTATCTTGCTCCTGCCTTCAAATCCTTGGATTCGCAAGCGGCAACCGATTTTTGCCGTATGTTGAGAAAGACACAAAAAGAATTCGAGACGGCGTACCCCGACATCAAAGTCTATGTGCATGGCGATCCAATTGGGAGCGTTTCGAATGCAGGACGTATCCGTTCCGATCTCATCGTGACCGTTGGTATTTCCATTGTCCTGATTTTGATTCTTATGGGGCTTTGTTTTAGGAGTTTCTCGTTTATATGGAAATTGTTGCTTCCCATCTTGTATGGCACCGCATTTTCTTTGGCCTGCATTTATTGGATGAAGGGTGGCATGTCGCTGATGGCATTGGGCTTGGGTGCCATTGTCTTGGGTGTGGGCATCAGTTATTGTCTCCATGTGCTCATCCACCATTTCTTTGTCGGCGATCCGGAAAAACTGCTTCTTGATGAATCGACACCAGTGTTTCTGGGTTGCATTACCACCGTTGGCGCTTTTTGTAGTTTGCTCTTTACAGAGAGTGACCTGCTTCGCGACTTTGGTTTGTTTGCTTCTTTCGCTTTGTTGGGTAGCACCTTGTTCGCCCTCATTTTCTTACCCCATTTCCTGCCTGCCCGTAAAGCCGACAGCAATAGCAAGACGTTTCGTCGTATTTCACGTCTCAACAACATGCCTTTCGACAAGAAACCATGGTTCTTGGCTTTGATAATAACAATCGTTGTCATTGGCATCATTTTCTCGCCCAAAGTGAAATTCGACAGCGATCTGAGGAACCTTGACTATAATTCTCCTTCCGAAGTGACTGCTGAAAACTTGTTCAACCAAAAGAACAACGATGGTTTCTACCATCTTTATTTCTCTACGGTTTCCACCGACTTGGATGAGGCTCTTGAAGCTGACAAGTCGCTGATGGTCAAGTTGGATTCTCTTTCGCAAGGAGGGTTCGTTCATGGGTATACCAATATGATTCCAATGCTTTTTGTTACCCAAAAGGACCAGGAGCAACGTATTGCCGCCTGGAACTCGTATTGGACTGAAGAAAAGAAGGCTACAGCTATCTCACTTGTAGACAAGGCGGCTTATGATTTTGGACTTGATCCTATGATGTTCTATGAATTCAAGGATCTTCTCGAGGCCGATTATGAAACAGCCTCTCTGATGGAAAGTGGCGTAGTGCCCGACAATCTGCTTGGAAACTTCATAGAATGTAATGCCGACAATCAGTATATGGTGTTTACGGATGTTTCTATGGATTTTGATGAAAAAGACCTTGTGACAGATGCTTTGGTCACGAATCCTAAAACCTTCGTTTTGGAGCCGTTTTATTATTGCAAGAGTATGGTGGAGGTCATCAATGACGATTTCAATATTGCCGTATGGATTTCCTCCTTGTTCGTTTTAGTGATCCTGTTGGTGTCATTCCGCAACCTCATCACGGCTTTGCTTTCGTTCATCCCCATGGTGCTAAGCTGGTTTATGGTGCAAGGTTATATGGCCCTCTTAGGATTGGAATTTAATCTTATCAACATCATCATTTCCACCTTTATCTTTGGTGTGGGCGTGGATTATAGCATTTTCATCATGGAGGGCCTGCTATCACAGGCTCGGACAGGGAGCCGTGATATCCTAACATGGCACAAGGTAGCCATTTTCTTCTCAGCGGTTATCCTTGTCATCGTGGTTGCCTCGCTTCTTTTTGCTGTTCATCCAGCCATCCGTTCCATCGGCCTCAGTACCCTTATCGGCATGGCTTCGACCATAATGATTTCCTATTCGCTTCAGCCTTTCGTGTTTTGGCAACTGATGAAGATTCCAGCTTATAAACGAAGCGTTTTGAAAAAGAAAAAAGATGCAGAAGACAAGTGAACTCGATGGTTTAACCTTCGTTGCGATGCTGCGCCAAGGCGCGGTTTCTTTGGGTAAGGACAAGACCGTTATCAATGACCTGAATGTATTTCCTATTCCTGATGGAGACACGGGCGACAACATGCTGATGACCTTGAAAGCGGGTTGTGCCGCTCTTGAGGGTCATCTTGGCGCTCTTTCAGAAATGTCTTCAGCTGCCTCTTCTGGCATGTTGTTAGGGGCTCGTGGCAATTCTGGAGTGATCCTTTCTCGCATCTTTGCAGGCCTTGCTAAAGGGTTGAAAGACGTGGTTGTGGCCGACCCAAAGACTTTTGCCAAAGCCATGCAATCGGCGGTAGAAGAGGCATACAAATCCGTCCCCGTTCCTGTGGAAGGCACCATCATCACAGTTCTGCGCGAAGGCGTGGCAGGCGCAGATGCTGGTTCGGACTTAAACCATTATTTCGAAACCTTATTAAACGCCATGCAGGTGTCGCTCGACCATACGCCGGAACTGCTCCAAGTGCTGAAAGAAGCCGGCGTTGTTGATAGCGGCGGCGCTGGACTGGTGAGCATCTTCAGAGGCATGAACGAGGCCTTGAACGGCATTATTTCGGAAGAGGGAATCGTGCCTTCGATGGCAGCTTCTCCAACCGTTGAGCTCGACAAATTTACCGAAAACAGTACCTTAGAGTTTGGCTATTGTACGGAATTCTTGCTGCGACTGATGCGCTCCAAAGTTGATCTGGATGCCTTTGATGAGAAAATAATCTTCGACTATTTGAATCAAGTGGGCGAATCGGTGGTGGCTTTCCGAGAAGACTCCATCGTGAAAGTGCACGTGCATACCTTCACGCCTGGAGTGATTCTTAATGAGATGCAAAAATATGGCGAGTTCTTGACAATCAAGATTGAGAACATGGCATTGCAGCATCACCAGTCGACGAACCAAAACAATGCTTCATTCAAGTTGCCGTCCAAGCCTTACGGTATTGTGACGGTGGCCTCGGGCGAAGGTCTCATTAACGCTTTCCGTGAGTTTGGTGTCGACGAGGTGATTGCTGGTGGCCAGACGATGAACCCCTCAACGCAGGATTTCTTGGATGCCTTTGCACGCATCAACGCGCAACACATCCTCGTCTTCCCCAATAACAATAATATCAAGATGGCTGCCGACCAGGCCGCCGAACTTTATAAAAACGCTGACATCCGTGTGCTTCCTTCGACTACCATCGGTGAAGGATATTATGGCATTGGCGCTATTGACCGTGACAATCCCAATGTGGACGAGGTCATCACCAATGTCACCGAGATCATGGAATCGATTGCGACAGGCATTGTATCCACGGCCATTCGTGATGCCGAAGGCGACCAGGTTAGTGTTCATACGGGTGATTTCATTGGATACAGCGGCAAACAGATTCTGTCTGCTAATACGGACCGTGAAACCGCTGCAAAAAACCTTGTCGAGCGCCTTGGTGCGGCTTCGCGTGATGTAATGCTGGTATTCAATGGTGAAGACGTCCCTTCAGAAGAAGCGGAACGGCTTGTTGCCGACCTACAAACCCAATACAAGGACCTTGAGATTATGTTGAACAATGGCGCACAGCCAATTTACGATTATATATTTGTATTATGTTGACATTTTTTAGCGACACAGACTGTGATATCACTCCCAAGGAGTGTGCCGAATATGGCATCAAACTCATCAGTATGCCTTATACTGTGGGTGAAAAAGTGATCTACCCATATGTCGACTTCGATGAATTCGACTTCCACAAGTTTTACAACATGCTTCGTTCCGGCACCATGCCGACCACTAGCGCCATGAGTGAAGAAGCCTACATTCAGTATTTTGAACCTGAATTTGCTGCAGGCAACGATATACTGTATGTGCATTTCTCATCAGGCACCTCCAACACCTTTACTATCATGGGACAGGCATTGGAAAAACTGAAGCAGAAATACCCTGAACGTAACTTCTATGAAATCGACACACTGGGCATTACGGCATTATCGTACAATGTGGTACTCGAAGCTGCTGATTTATACAAGGCGGGCAAGACTGCCGAAGAAATTGTGGAATGGGCCAAGATGGAAGTGCCGAAGTTCCCAATGTATTTCTTTGCCGATGACTTGAAGTTCTTCCGTCGTAGTGGCCGCGTGAGTGGTTTGGCTGCAACCATGGGCGGATTCATAGGCATTCGTCCTATCATCTACTTGGACAACGAAGGTAAGATGATCTCCGTTGGCAAAGAGACAGGTCGAGCCAAGGCCATCGCTCGCTTGGTGAAATATGTTGAGGAACTTGGCGAAAACGTGAAAGCTCACCGAGTGGTCATCGGTCACACAGATGCTCTCGATATCGCTGCCGAAGCCGAGCGTCAACTGAAAGAGAAATTCGGCGACGACCTGAATGTCATCACCATCCCTGTCAACCCTACCATCGGAAGCCACTGCGGTCCCAATGCCATCGGTATCTGTTTCCACGCCAAACACCGTTAAGCCATGATTACCATAGAAGAGGCACGCACACGCAAACAACAAAAAGAGTTCATCGACTTTCCCTTGAAACTCTATAAAGGCAATCCTTACTTCACACCGCCTTTGTATATGGATGAAAAAAAGATTTTCCGTAAGGACTTTGTGTACAACGACATGTGTGAAACCATTCATTTCAATGCCTATAAAGACGGGATGATGGCAGGTCGCATTTCCGGTATTGTACAGCGCGCTGCCAATGAGAAAACTGGTAAAAAGCAAATACGTTTCACGCGCTTTGATGTCATCGAGGATATTGAAGTGGCTCGTATGCTTTTCAAGGCCGTTGAAGAATGGGCGATCAGCAAGGGCATGGAAGAAGTAGTGGGGCCGTTGGGTTATTCCGACCTTGAACGCGAAGGTCTGCTCATTGATGGCTTTGAGTATCCCGCTACCTTTGAAGAGACCTATAATTACCCTTATTATCAAACATTTATTGAGAGTTTTGGCTATCAGAAAGACGTGGATTGGACGGGTAGTCGCATTTGTATTCCCCAAAATTATGATGGCGAGGTCGATAAGCTGGCGGACTTTGTGATGAAACGCTACAACCTGCATCTCGGGACAGCCCGCAATACTAACGAGTTCATCAAGAAATATGCCGATGGAATCTTTGAATTGTTGGATAAATCATACGAGTTGCTTTATGGTACAGTACCTTTTACCGAAGGCATGAAAAGAATGATGATCGACAATTTCCGTTTGGTCATCGATGTAAAGAATGTGGCTGTTATCTTTGATGAAAACGAGAAGATGGTCTGCTTTGGATTGGCTTTCCCTGCCATTGGTGACGCAGTTCGGCCTTCGGGAGGAAAACTTACGCCTGCCACCTTGATAAGGCTGCTCAAGGCCTTGAAAAAACCATCAGTCATCGACCTTTGCCTAATAGGCGTCGATCCTGCTTGGCTCAATCGTGGCGTGAGTGTCATCGTTTCCGCTGGATTGATGAAGATGCTCAAGGAGGTGGATTATGCCGAAACCAATATGAATCTTGAAGAGAATTACGCCATACAAAACCAATGGAAACGTTTCGATGAACAAAAAATCAAACGTCACCGCTGTTATGTGAAAAAACTGCTTTGATGATGGTAAAGATGTTAATAGACTGCTTCGGTGGCGACCACAGCCCTGAAGCCAATGTAGACGGTGCCTTATCAGCCATGGCAAATTTGCCTGACTTGCATTTGATTCTTACGGGTGACGAAAACATCCTTCAGAACTATTTGAGGGATAAGAAATACGATGTTTCACGCCTTGAGATTGTGCATGCGCCAGAAGTCATTGGCTGCGAGGAACGCCCTATCGATGTCATTCGTTTGAAAAAGGAAAGTTCTATGATTAAGGCCGTTCGCATGTTGCGCGACCGTGACGATATTGCAGCCATGGTGAGCACAGGTTCCACAGGTGCTTTGGTTGCAGCCGCTTTGACTAGAATTGGCCGTGTGAAAGGCGTTATACGTCCTGCTTTTTGCCCCATTCTTCCTACTATGGACGGTGGTATCGTGGGCATCTGCGATAGCGGTGCCAATGTGGAAGTTACCCCTGAACATTTGAGGCAGTTCGCTATCATGTCAAGCCTTTATATGCAGCACGTTTATAACATTGAAAACCCACGAATTGCCTTGTTGAATGTTGGAAAAGAAGTCGAAAAGGGCGATGAGATACGACAAAAGGCACACATTTTGTTAAAAGAGACCCCAGAGATTAATTTTGTGGGCAACATGGAAAGCCGTGACTTGTTGTCGGGCAATTATGACGTGGTGGTTTGTGATGGCTTTTCGGGGAATGTATTGGTAAAAACCACGGAAGGAACGGCCTTGGAATTGTTGAAGAAGTTGAAGAAGGACATATACTCCAGGCCTATTTATAAATTGGGCGCATTGCTGATGAAAAGAATGTTCCAAGAAGAGAAGGAATTCATGAACTATCAAAACTATGGTGGTAGCGTGTTGTTGGGCACCGAGAAAACAGTGGTGAAAGGCCATGGTTCAAGCAAGGCGATAGCGGTGGAGAAATGCATCGAACAAGCCTACAAGATGGAAGTAAACGCATTGTCTTCCAAAATGGAAGAAATTATCATGAAATACGAACACTATGAATATTAATAATACCGAAATACCATGTACGAAGAAGTAAAAACCATTTTAGCACGTCAACTGCGCATCGCTCCTGAGAGGGTCACGCTCGATGCTCAAATCAAAAAAGATCTTGGAGCAGATTCGGTTGACATACTCCAACTTTTGATGCGTCTTGAAGACGACTATGGTGTGGTGATTCCAGACCAGGCGCTTGCCAAATTTGAAACTGTTAAAGATGTAGTAACCTATTTGGACAATCTTCCGAAATGAAACATATAGCATTAATCATCATGGCGGTGTTGTTTTCTGTTTCAACATTCGCACAAAAGACTTACGATTCGGATTTCACCCATACCAAGGTGATGAAGATCTCGGGAAAAACCACGAATAAAGCAGGCCATCTTACTTTTGATGGCAACGACCATTTGTCAATGAACTATTCTGAACCGGAAGGTGATTATTTCATTATTGATGGCAATATGGTGAAGATAAAGATGGATGGTAAGAAAGCAGAATTAGATGCAAGCAAGGTGAAGATGATCGATCTACAGCGTGCTACCCTCCTGAACTGTCTAAAAGGCAACTGGGAGAAGGCTGCCTACGACAACAATGCCGAACTGAGCATCAAGGAGGAAAAAGGCGTGAAAACCATTTCCATTAACGCCAAAGGCAAAGTGCCCAAGGGAGGTTACAAATCCGTTGAGCTAGTCTATCGTAATAGAGCCTTGGTCAAGATGGTGCTTGAAGAGGCCATTGGAATTACTAATACGTACGAAATCAAATAATAAAGTATGAAAAAACAACTTGTTCTTTTGTTACTGACATTGACTCTGTCTGCCTATTCCTTCGCGGGCGAGCCGGTGAAACTCCAAAGTCCTAACAAGCAACTGGAACTAAGCTTTGAATTGAGGGACGGCGTACCTTATTATGCGCTTTACCGTGCCAACAAACCAGTTGTATTGCCTTCCAAGATGGGCTTCACCCTTGAATGGCGTGATGACTTGGCGCATGCCTTTGTGCTCAAAGACAAAGCCTATAGTACTTTTGATGAAACTTGGGAACCGGTTTGGGGCGAAGAAGCCAAAATTCGCAACCATTATAACGAGCTTTTGGTAACTTTGGAACAGCCCATCGGTTCTGTTTCAAGTATGGATCACTCCACTGAGACCAAAGCCACTGTGATGCAAATCCGTTTTCGTCTTTACGACGACGGTCTCGGTTTTCGCTATGAGTTTCCGATGGAGAACGCTTTGGTGTATTTCTGGATCAAAGAGGAGCTGACAGAGTTTGCCATGGCTGGTAACCACACCGCTTGGTGGATTCCTGGCGATCTGGACACGCAAGAGTATAATTATACCGAATCGCGGCTATCACAAATTCGTGACTTATGGGAGGCGGGCCATAAAGACGGTGGCTGGCCGTGGACGGCATTCTCTCCCACTGGTGTGCAGACTGCCTTGCAAATGAAAACCGATGACGGGTTATACATCAATATCCACGAAGCAGCCACCCTTGACTTCCCCACCATGCATCTCGACCTTGACGACCAGAACATGGTTTTTCATGCTTTTCTCAGCCCCGATGCCACTGGCTACAAAGGCCGTGTCCAAGCCCCTTTCAACACCCCATGGCGCACCGTCATGGTCTGCACCTCGGCCACTGATGTCCTTGCTTCACGCCTGATCCTTAACCTTAACGAACCTTGTGCACTTAAGGACGTGTCGTGGATCCACCCCGTGAAGTACATGGGCGTTTGGTGGGAGATGATCTCGGGTAAGAGCACCTGGTCATACACCAACGACTACCCTTCCGTTATCCTCGGCCAAACCGATTACGTTAATGCCAAGCCTAACGGCACCCATGGCGCTAACAATGCCAACGTGCGCCGTTATATTGACTTTGCTGCCGCCAACGGTTTTGACGCATTGCTTATCGAAGGATGGAACATCGGCTGGGAAGACTGGTATGCCAAACAGAAGGATTTCGTGTTCGACTTCATCACACCTTATCCCGACTTCGATTTGCCCGCCCTAAACAAATATGCGCACCAAAAGGGCATCCGCCTCATCATGCACCATGAGAGCTCCGCTTCTACGATCAACTATGAGCGTTGGATGGAGAAAGCTTACACCCTGATGAACAAATATGGTTATGACGCTGTGAAAGGCGGTTATGTGGGCACTATCATTCCCTTTGGCGAAGGCCACTACAGCCAGCCTATCAACAACCACTATCACTATGCCGTCGTGGAGGCCGCCAAGCACCATATTATGGTAAATTCGCATGAGGCGGTGAGACCTACAGGGCTCTGCCGCACCTGGCCCAATATGATTGGCAATGAGAGCGCCATGGGCACGGAGTTTAGAGAACGCATCAATCCTGGGCACACAACCATCCTGCCCTTCACGCGTCTGCAAGGCGGCCCGATGGACTATACACCTGGCATCTTTGTGACCGACATGGGTAAAATCGTGCCTTGGGGACAAAAGATGAAAACTACCATCTGCAACCAGTTGGGATTGTATGTGACCTTCTATTCACCACTGCAGATGGCTGCCGACTTCCCCGAACATTACGCGCAATTCATGGATGCCTTCCAATTCATTAAGGACGTGGCTGTGGATTGGGACAAGAGCCTGTATCTTGAGGCGGAGCCTGGCGCCTATATCGTCACTGCACGTCATCCCAAGCTGTCTACTTTGAACAAGGCTGCAGAAGGCGTCGGCACCTTGTCCGACGGCAAGAAAGGAGTAGTCTCCAATGCGACCAAATTCGTGTATGACTTGCCCGAGGACGCCACGATAGAAGATTTATGGCACGCTGCACCACATGATGTATGGTATGTGGGTGGCATCACCGACGAGAACGCACGTGAGATAAAAGTGAAACTTGACTTCCTGAAACCAGGTGTCACCTATGACGCCACTATCTATGCCGATGCCGACAATGCTGACGGTATGCCAGGCGACAGCTACAATCCTCAGGCTTATTCCATCACCCATCAAAAAGTTACATCCAAGTCGGTGCTTAAACTCAAGATGGCCCGTTGCGGAGGCTTTGCAGTTTCGTTGCGATCACGATAATTGCCATTTTTGCACGTTTTTGTATCAAAACTAAATCAACGATAAAACAAACCGTATTACTCATGAAGAGAATAATCACCATGATTGTTCTGATGGTTTCCCTTGTGGGAACGGCAATCGCCCAGAACACACTTAACAACAAGGCAGATAACATCATTGGAACCTATCTTGGAACGCAAGGTGAAGACAAGTTCAAGGCTCAAATCACCAAACAGAGAGATGACACTTACCAGGGTCAAATCATTTGGTTGGAAAAAGACCGTGACGCTAATGGCAACAAACTCCTTGACACCAAGAATCCTGACAAGAGTCTCCGCCATGTTCCTTGTGATCAGATTGTCATCTTTTCGGGGCTGAAATATGATGCCAAACACCGGCGTTGGGGTGATGCCAAAATCTATGATCCTCAACGTGGCATCAAAGTTAAGATGACAGCCGAATTCACCAAAGACGACCAACTAAAACTTAGAGGCACTGTATTAGGGATTGGTGAGAGCGTGTATTGGAAAAAGATCAAGTAAGCGTTATATAAATATCAATTTCCATGAATACATACAAACACGAAGTGAGATACTATGAATGCGACCGCATGGGCGTGACACATCATTCCAATTATATTCGATTTATGGAAGAAGCCCGAATCGATTGGCTTGACCAATTGGGTTTTGGCTTCGAAAAGATTGAAGCGGAAAACGTATTCTCTCCCGTCATTGCGGTTACATGCGAATACAAACGCCCTACCACTTTTAAAGATGTCGTCGATATTGAGGTGGGTATCACCAAGATGAGTGAAATGAAGTTTGAGTTCTCCTATATCATGCGTGTCGATGGCAAGGTGGTATGTACCGCCCAAAGCTCCCATTGTTTTATTGAGAATAACCGTCCAGTGGCCATCTCAAAACGACTCCCCGAGTTTTTCAAAGCCTTGAATGAGCGGGTAAAGGAATAAAGGTATCAATAAAACACAAACAATCGGCCAATCTTTCAGGTTGGCCGATTTTTGTTGTCGTTATTATCAAATTCGAGCTTTTCGATGATGAAGAGCACGTAGTGCAGGTCGACGTTGGTGGTGCGATGGTGCTTGATGGGTTTGAACCATAAGTCCTAATATTTTACAATTCGCTGTGTGAAACTCCCAATCTTCAACACATAGATACCCGCTTGAAGAAGAGAAGGCTGAATCGTCAGCTCGTTGCTGCCAAGATTGAACAAACAGGCTTGTCCAAAGACTATTCGACCCATAACATCGTATATCTCGATTTCATCGATTCCCCATGCCGGGGCTTCAAAGTACAAACTGATTTTGTCAGAGAAAGGATTTGGATAACACATAATACCATCTGCTACCAATTCATTTATAGAAATGAAATCTCTCAATTCCTCCAGTATTATTTCAGACCTTGTCTTTAAAAACTGGTCAGTGACTGGCATACAATAGTTTTCCCACGTGGCATAATCATGTGGAAAATTAAACCGATCAATCTGATTCTGTACCTCACGCCAAAGGGCTTGTACGATATAGTCAAAATAAGGTTTTGTATTCTGATAAGAAAAAGTTGTATAAGCCAACTGATTGAATCGGCTTACAAACTGCTCCCTAAAAGACACATTCTCCCATAGTCTCCTGAAAAACAAAGTTGACTTTTTACTAGTAGGCCATAATTGGTCACCGCAATAACTGATATTGGCGAAAACGTCCATTCCTTGTTCTTCGAGGCAGCCATCACCATCATAGAAAATCCAACGCCACTTGCCGTTGCCTTCTTGCCAACAACGTACATTATTGGCAGGCCAGTCAAGGTTTTCTGAAAACAATTCGAAGATACAATAGTCGATGAAATTTGAAATGTCCAGATTTGCTTTGGCATAATCATATTGCGTTTCGTCAAAAAGATCAGCCTGCTCCATCCATTCATACAAGGCATTGAAATTGTCTGGACTCCCACAATCCGCGATAGACCAATCCTTAATGATATTGACTTGATCCTTGTCGACGCCCAAATGATCGGCCAAATAGTGCTCGTCAGGCTTCTCTTCGACATAATAAACGCCCCAATACTCCCCATTGATAAACAATACGCCTGGCCGCGACGACAAAGTCTCCATATTCAAGGGTTGGGCTATACGATTGCAAAGATAGTCCTTTGCGCCAGAGCCATTCCATGAACTCAAATAAGGCTTTAACGTAAGTCTTTTGAAGCTCTCAACCGGAGTTGTTTGAAAAAACTTGTATTTAAGGCGTTTCTTTCCATATTCCTCTCTAGCATAAATGCTATAACCTTTTTGGCTTCGCCATCGCGACTGCTTGCCATGTGTACGCAACCCCACTAGCTGGTTAATGCCAGCATTATCCCCAATCTCATAAAACTCAATATTACTCACGCGTTCCCATTCTCGACCTTTCATAAAATAATTACCTGTTCCATAAGGATTTAACGGATTATAATGGACACCTGGAACAAAAATGCCAATAGTATCGTCAAATAGATCAAGTGAATCAGCACAAAGAGAAATAGCAGGCAAACCATGTGTATCGCACCCCAAAGCCTTGATGAAATAACTATTAGTGACCACTTGGCTGACACAGCTGTCGTTCTCGTCGAATGCCGCCGCACGAATCACAATGCAATGTTGGATGGAATCAGGCAGGAAGAAATCTTGTTCGGGACAATTAAGTATGGTATAGATATCGGATCTTGAATACTTGCTGTAATCCAGCAACAGAGGTTCTTCATACAATGATGACTGTGCCGTTGGTCGATTCCCGTTAGTCGTATATCGAATATGATTTTGAGTGTTTATGCTGAAAAGATGCAGGGCAAACACATCATCATAAAACCCTCCATTTGCCGAGAAAACGACTGTGTCATTTTGGGCTTTCAAAGGAATGACGATAAGAAAAACAAGTCTTATGAGCCAAAGGAATCTTTTCATTTCGGATTATTTTCCGCAAAGATAAACTAAAAAACGGCCACTCGCAAGGGGCGGCCGTTTTATTATGGTATAAAACCGAATCAGATCTTTTCCTCTTCCACGCGCAGCGGTTTGGGCTCGCTACGACGGATGTCTAGTTCGTCAATAAGATTGGTAGCACCAGCGTACTTGTCGATGATGAAGAGCACGTAACGGATGTCCACGTTGATGGTGCGCTGTAATTTGGGCTCGAAGTTGACGTCACCGCTCATGGCTTCCCAGTTGCCGTCGAAGGCGAGGCCGATGAGTTCACCCTTGCCGTTCATGATGGGGCTACCGGAGTTACCACCCGTGATGTCATTGGTCGAAAGGAAGCAAACCACGAGTTCACCGTTGTCGTCGGCATAGGCGCCAAAGTCCTTCTTCTCGATGAGACTGATGAGGCGCTTGGGAGCGTCAAACTCATAGTCGCCAGGCACGTATTTCTCAAGGATACCATTGGCAGTGCAGACATAGTCGTAGTGTACGGCATCGGCAGGCATGTAGTCCTGCACCGAACCATAGCTCATACGCATCGTTGAGTTGGCATCGGGATAGAGGCTCTTTTCAGGTTGGGTGGCGGCGTAATACTCGCGGAGACCCTTAACGAAGACGTGGTCATTCTCGCTAACTTCCTGCATGGCTTGACGATAGTCGCCCATATGGTTCATGATGACTTCCATCATTGAAGTATTCATAATGTATGCGTAGTCCTTGCCAATCTTCTTCGGATTGGGTTTCGCAATGAAAGCCTTGATGCTTTCTGGAGTGGCAAAAATTGAGTTGGTATAGACATCTTCAGTGAAAGCGTCGATGTCGCCTTTGAACTTCTTGTCGATGATGTTGTAGATTTCAGGCAGTTCGTTGGCCTTGAAGGCATTCTTGTAGGTCTTCAACATCTCGGCGAAGGTCTTCTTCTCCACTTGTGGGTCGGTTTCAGCAAAGAGGCCATCCACATCCATCTGTTGGAGCAATGCCAGCGACATTTCTTGAGCGTCCTTATCCTTGTCGAGATAGGCTTGATAGTATGAGCCAAATTGGGCGGCAACACCAGCAGGACCAGCGTTGGAGACGAAATTGGGATAGTAGATGTATTTTGCCACATTGCCCAGGGTCTTATATGCTTCTTTCAGGTTGGGAAGGGCTTTGGCGTATTCGGTCTTGCCATTGTTGTTCACCCACTTGGTGAAGTCCTTCTCCAAGGCAACCTTGCCCTCGCTCACTTTGTTCTTGCGGAGCATCTTGCACTGACCGATGAAGTTCTTCCAAGTGTTGGCCAAACCAGCGTGGTTATCGGCATACATTAAATTGATATGTTCATCAGTCTTCATATATTCTTCCATCACTTCAAGTTCCTTGCCGAAGATGTCGATGATGGCGGGATAGAAGGTATCCACATTATAATCGATGCCGTAGCTTGACATGTAACGTTCAGTACTGCCTGGGAAGCCCCAGATCATTGTGAAGTCATCCTTCTTCACACCATCGAGGCTGATGGGAAGGTGGTGCTTGGGGGTCAACGGCACGTTGTCCTTGCTGTAAGCGGCCGGGTTGCCGTTCTTGTCGGCATAGACGCGGAAAATCGAGAAGTCACCGGTGTGGCGGGGCCACATCCAGTTGTCGGTGTCGCCACCGAACTTACCAATCGAAGAGTTGGCCACACCCACGAGACGCACGTCGGGGAACACTTGATAAACAAACATGTAGTACTCGTTGCCTTCAAAGAAGCCTTTGATGACGGGGTTGTACTTGCCGTCTTCCGAAGCAGCCGTCTCCAAATCTTTGATCTTCTTACGGATGGCGGCTTGCTGATCCTGATAATCCATATCGCTGGTCACCACACCGAGAACGTCCTTGGTGACGTCTTCCATACGAATGAGGAAGCTGGCCGTCATTTCAGGAGCAGGCAGTTCTTCGCCATAGTTTTTGGCCCAGAAGCCGTCACGCAGGTAGTCGTGTTGGTCGGAACTGAGTTTCTGGATGGCGCCGTAACCGCAGTGATGGTTGGTGAAAAGCAGACCATGTTCGCTCACAATTTCGCCAGTGCAGAAAAAACCACGAGGCATGGCGTCGCTGCCAAGGCCTACGATAGCATCTTTTAGGCTGCTGTGGTTAATGCTGTAAAGCTCTTCAGGGGTCAGTTGCAGACCCATTTTCTGCATGTCAACATAATTCAGGCGCTCGACGAACATCGGGAGCCACATGCCTTCATCGGCATACACGCGACCCACCGAAACCATGATGGCCATCGCGATGATTCCTAATACTTTTTTCATGAAGTACAAATTATAAATTATTGGTATTTAATTGTTTTTGATAATACTATCAAACGTTTAGAGCTTGCAAAAATAAGAAAAAACCATTACCGTCTTTATGTCTATCCTTGATTTTTCGTCGAAAGCAGTCCGCAGGCTGCGTCGATGTCTTGTCCTCGTGAGGCACGTATGGTGGCGATAATGCCCTTGTCGTTTAAAGCATCGCGGAACCATGTCATGGTGGCGGCGTCGGGACTCTTTAGCGGAATATTGGGGACGGTATGATACCTTATTAAATTAAACCGGCATCGTGTGCTTCCCAATAAACGAGCGATTTCTTTAATGTGTTCCTTGCTGTGGTTCAAGTCCTTGAAGATGATATACTCAAACGAGAGGCGGCGTTGCCCATGCCAGTCGTGTTGTTTCACGGCATGGATCACTTCTTTAATGGGATAGCTCTTTTCGACAGGCATCAGCTTAAGACGTTCATCGTGGAAGGGGCTGTGCATGCTGATGGCCAAGTTGCACTTTGATTCTTCAAGGAAACGTTTCAAGTTGGGAATCAGGCCACAAGTCGACACGGTGATGCGTGTTGGGCTCCAAGCCAAGGCCCATTCTTGGGTGAGGATGTCGAGCGAACGCATGAGATTGTCATAGTTAGCCAAAGGTTCACCCATGCCCATGAAAACGATGTTGGTAAGCGTATCGAATTCCGGAAGGCTGAGTACCTGGTTCATGATTTCGGCCACAGAGAGGTTCTTTTGGAAGCCCTGTTTTCCTGTGGCACAGAAAAGACAGTCCATTTGGCAGCCCACTTGTGTGGAAACACATAGCGTGGCGCGCTCTTTGTCGGGAATATAGGCAGTCTCAATGAAATGTTCTCCTGCAGGGAAAAGGTATTTTTTGGTACCGTCTTTAGATACTTGTTCCTTTAATGGTGCTTTCAAACCCGTTTCATAATGTTCAGATAACAAGGCTCTTGCGTTCTTGCTAAGGTTGGTCATGTCATCAAATGAGGCACAATGTTTCAGGTAAATCCAATCCACGAGCTGTTTGCCAGTAAACTTGGGTAGTTCCAACTTTTCGACCACCTCTTGAATCTCGGCAGGGGTCTTGCCTAATAATATTTCTTTTTCCATGGCGCAAAAATAGCGATTTTGTGCCGACATATTGATTAAGACGGTTACATTTCTTCAAAATCTTTATATTTGCAACATCAAACAACCACCTAATGAAAGAGTTGAAATGTCCCAAATGCGGAAGTGTTTTCTCTGTTGACGAAGCTGATTATGCTTCCATTGTCAATCAGGTTAAGAACGCAGAGTTTGCTTCGGAGGTGAACCGTCGCCTTGCTGAGTTGCATCAACAGCAAATGGCTCAGCAGAAATTGGCCGAAGTAAAGATGGAAAACGAACATCAATTGGCTCTTGCCAACAAGGATAAAACCATCAGCGAGTTGCGTGCGCAGATAGCACAGAGCAGTCAACAGCAACAGATTGCTGTCATGGAGGTGCGTCAGAAAGCGCAAAACTATTTGAACCAAAAGGAACAAGAAATCACGAGGCTTCAGTCAGAGGTGAAAACCCAGCAGCTGGAGGCCGACTCGAAAATGGAAGTGCTGAAGAAAGAATACGAAGGGAAGCTCAAGAATGCACAAGATATGGTGGATTACTATAAGGATTTGAAATCTCGCATGTCTACAAAAATGGTAGGCGAGACCCTAGAGATACATTGTAGCACTGAGTTCAACCGTGTGCGCCCGCTTTTCCCCAATGCCTATTTTGAGAAAGATAATGATGCATCAGGCGGTAGTAAGGGCGATTTCATCTTCCGCGACTTTGAGGATGGTGTGGAGTATGTTTCCATTATGTTCGAAATGAAAAACGAAATGGACGAAACTTCAACCAAACATAAAAACGAAGATTTCTTCAAAAAACTAGATGCCGACAGGAATGCAAAAAAATGCGAGTTTGCTGTGCTTGTCAGCCTTCTTGAACCTGACAGCGAGCTATACAACACGGGTATTGTCGATGTGTCGCACCGCTATCCTAAGATGTATGTCATCCGCCCCCAATTCTTCATTCCACTCATCACCCTGTTGGTACAGACTTCGAAAAAAAGTCTTGAGTATAAAAAACAACTTGTCATCGCCCAAAGCCAGTCGGTTGATGTTACAAAATTTGAGCAGCAATTACTCGATTTCAAGGACAAGTTTGGCAGAAACTACCGTTTGGCGAGTGAGAAGTTCCAAACAGCCATTGAAGAAATCGACAAGTCTATACAACACCTTCAGAAAATCAAGGATGCTTTGATAGGTTCAGAGAATAATCTCCGATTAGCTAACGACAAGGCGGAGGAGCTTACCATCAAGAAGCTGACGCGAAATAATCCGACCATGAAGGCCAAGTTTGAGGAAGCGCGTATCCTTGATGAGGATGAAGAAACGGTATAATTGGATATAAAAAAACAGCCCTCGATTGAGAGCTGTTTGGCAGTACCGAAGGCCGGGATCGAACCGGCACGAGTGTTACCTCATCGGTTTTTGAGACCGACGCGTCTACCGATTCCGCCACTTCGGCATCGTTCCGTGAAACGCAGCTGCAAAAATACGGATTTTTTTGTTTCTGCAAGTAGTTTTCAAAAAAAACTCTTTTTTTTGTTGTTTCTACTTCGAAAATGCCTAATTTTGCGGCCTGAAAAAACATTATTGCCATGGCAGGAAGATACGTTTCCATTTTCGCTGGAAGAGCCACCCACGAGTTGGGTGCCAAAATTGCTGAAGCTTACGGTGCTCCTCTCGGTAAGTCGTCAGTTTCCGTTTTCTCAGACGGCGAGTTCCAACCTTCGTTTGATGAGAGCATTCGCGGTCATCATGTGTTTATTGTACAGTCCACGATGCCGTCGACAGACAACTTGATGGAGCTTTTGCTCATGATAGATGCAGCCAAGCGTGCTTCTGCGCATAAGATTATCGCTGTGATTCCGTATTTTGGTTGGGCCCGTCAAGACCGCAAGGATCAACCTCGCGTGAGCATTGGTGCCAAGTTGGTCGCCAATTTGTTGTTGGCCGCTGGCGTCAATCGTATCATCACGTTGGATCTCCATGCTGACCAAATCCAAGGATTCTTTGATATCCCGGTGGACGCCCTTTACGCTTCCACACTTTTCATAGACCACATCCAGAAGATGAACATCGATGACCTACTGATTGCTGCTCCCGACCTGGGCGCCTCGAAACGTGCTTCTGCCTACTCCAAGCGTCTCGGTTGCGACCTCGCGGTCTGCCATAAGCACCGTCCACGCGCCAATGTGGTCGACAGCATGACTCTCATCGGTGATGTGAAAGACAAAAATGTCATCATCCTTGACGACATGATCGATACGGCTGGCACGATAGTCAAAGCTGGTCAACTTATCATGGACAATGGAGCTAAGAGCGTCCGCGCCTTTGCCACCCATGCTGTTTGCAGCGGCCCCGCCATGGAGCGCCTCGATAATTCAGTTTTCAGTGAAGTTGTTGTCACGGATTCCATCCCGTTGCCAGCAAACGCCTCAAAGAAAATCAAAGTAGTAAGTACAGCGAACCTGTTTGCGGATGTCATCCACCGTGTGGAGTCATACGAATCCATCAGTTCGTTATTTAAATAATAATCAATTAACATTTAACACATTAAATTCATGAAATCAGTATCATTGAGCGGTTCTCTTCGCGAGAACGTAGGGAAAAAAGATGCTAAAGCACTGCGCAAAGCCGAAATGGTTCCTTGCGTTATGTATGGTGCAGGTGAAGAACAAGTTCACTTTGCCACTGAGGCTAAGAACTTCAAGAAGATCCTCTTTACGCCTGAGACTTACATTATCAAATTCGACATTAACGGCAAGACCTACAAGACCATCCTTCAAGATGTTCAGTATCACCCTGTTACCGATGCCGTGTTACACGCCGACTTCCTCATCGTCAGTGAGGACAAACCCATCACCGTGGTTCTTCCTATCACGCTGAAAGGCTCTTCAGCCGGTGTGATGCGTGGTGGTAAGATGAAGCTTGGCATCAAGAAAGTCAAAGTTTGTGGTCTCATCAAAGATCTTCCGGATTATGTCGTCGTTGACATCAGCAATGTCAATATCAACGAAGCCATCAAGGTTAAGGATCTCAGCATTGAGAACGTTACGCCTGTCACTCCCGGTTACACCGTCATCATGGCTGTCAACGCAGCCCGTGGCGCTTCGGTGGCAACGGAAGAGGAAGAAGCCTAATTCTTTTATTGACGATACAAAGGCCGTCCAAAGACGGCCTTTTTTGTTATTATGTCTTTTCAATTATTCGAAGTTTAGCAAACAAATTAAATGACTATTTTTGCAAGGTTTTTCCGTAGAAGGAGACAAATTGAAGCTGACGAAATGAAATACCTGATTGCTTGTTTGGGGAATATCGGTGCCGAGTATGACGACACTCGCCATAATATTGGGTTTAAGATTGCTGACCGTTTGGCCAAGGATCTTGAGGCTTCATTTTCTACAGGTCGCTTGGCTCAGACTGCTGAAATGAAGTTTAAAGGAAAGACTTTGCTGGTCATCAAGCCGACGACTTACATGAATCTTAGTGGCAAAGCGGTGAAGTATTGGCTTCAGCAAGAGAAGATACCGATTGAGAATCTGTTGGTCGTCAACGATGACATCGCTCTTCCTTTGGGTACATTGCGACTCCGTAAACAAGGTGCCGATGGCGGTCACAATGGTCTAACCGACATTATTGATAAACTGGGCACCAATGTTTTTTGTCGGCTACGTTTTGGCTTGGGTGACGACTTTCCTCGTGGCCGTCAAGTAGATTTCGTTCTCGGGAAGTGGAAACCTTCAGAAGAGCCTATTGTCGACGAGAAAGTGGACGAGGCGGTGGAAATCATCAAGAGCTTTGTCACGCAAGGCGTTGACCGCACGATGAACCTTTACAATAAGCATTAATATATCGGTTAACGTCATTGCGAGGAGGAACGACGAAGCAATCCAGGAGACTTGTTTTCTGGATAGCTTCGTGACTCACAGTGACGTTACATGTTCATTAAACTTGTTCTTCGGCTTCCCGAGCTTTCTTGTCTTTCAGCGAGCCTCCAAAGATATCAAACCTTACGAAACGACATTCCAGTGGACCATTCCAAACAGGGATCTTAGCGGAAGGCTTCAACCCTACATGTTTTAAGGCCACAGCATCGTCAGTGATAAGCCAACATTGGAAACCTTCGAAGTTGTGCTTCAAGGTGTGGCCGATATTCTCATATAAGGTATCTATATCGTCTTCTTCTAAGCGGTCACCATAGGGAGGGTTGATGATGAGAATGCCTCCTCCTTCGGGAGGGGTGAGGTCGTTCATATCCTTCTTCATCAAGTGGATGTCGTGTTGCAGATGGGCATAGTTGATGTTGCCTTCTGCGATGGCAACAGCTTTGGGAGAACGGTCGGATGCCCAAATCTCATGATCGAATTCACGGATTTGACTGTCGGCCTCTTCCTTGACGCGTTTCCATAGTTCGGGATCCCAGTCGTCCCATTTCATAAAACCCCATTCCTTGCGGTAGTATCCTGCAGGAATGTTCATGGCAAACATGGCAGCCTCGATGGGCAAGGTGCCAGAACCACACATGCAGTCAAGGAAGTTGCAGTCGGCTTTCCAACCTGAAAGCAGGATGAGTCCTGCCGCCAGCACTTCGTTCATGGGAGCCTTGTCGACTTGTTTGCGATAGCCACGGTGGTGAAGCGACTCGCCAGAACTATCGAAAAGGATGGTCACCTTATCTTCACGGATGTGGAGATTAATGCGTAAGTCTGGGTTGAGCGTGTTGATGCTGGGACGTAAGCCTATCACTTCACGGAATTGGTCGACAATAGCGTCTTTCATCTTCAGCCCTGCATATTGTGAATGGGTGAAAAAACGGCCACTTGTCACCGCGTCAATGCAGAAAGTTTGATCAGTGCGGAGAAGCTCGCACCAATTGATTTCTTGGACTTTTTTGTACAACTCATCCGGATTTTTGGCGTAAAAGTTCTTAAAGGGTTTCAACACCTTTAGGGCGGTACGTACCCCATAATTAATACGATACATCAGCTCCTTGTTGCCTTCGCACAGCACTGCGCGATGCATGATACGGACGTTTTTGGCGCCTAAAGCCTTAATCTCACCTGCCAAGACTTCTTCAAGGCCGGCAGCAGTTTTTGTGATGAGTTGATAGCTGTCTTCCATGGGATGAAATTTTCGGCAAAAATAGGGATTTTTATTGCTATATTTGTGTATCGGAATCGATTATTTCCTATTTTAGCCGATTCTTTAATGGAAACAAATAAATTATAATATGAGCACCAACTTTGACCCACGCGCCAACTACGAGCTGACCAAGCAACAGGCCGGCTATGTCGAGCGCAAGAAAGCCACACAGGAAGACTATGACCGCATAGGCTTCATGTCGGGACTGGAAGTGCACCAGCAGATCAAGACCAAGGAGAAGCTGTTTTGCCACTGTCCCGCCGGACAATTCAACAAGTTTGAGGACTACGATGCAGAGCTGATCCGTCACATGCGCCCCACCCTTTCGGAGTTAGGCGAATACGACGGAACGGCCTTGATGGAGTTCAAGACGAAGAAGGAAATCGTCTACCGCATCAAGAACGGCACCGCCTGCACCTACGACATCGACGACACCCCGCCGTTCCCTATTAACCGCGAGGCTCTGCACAACGCCATCATCATCGCCCTGCGTTCCAACCTGAACATCGTGGGCGAGGTGCATATCACCCGTAAACAATACCTCGACGGCTCCATCCCGACGGGCTTCCAACGTACCGCCATCGTGGGCGTAGAAGGCCTGCTCAAGCTGCCGAAGAAAGACATCCGCCTCATTCAGCTGAGCATCGAAGAGGACGCCTGCCGTGAGATTAGCGATATCGGCCACCGCCGCATCTATCAGACCGACCGCCTCGGTGTGCCTTTGATCGAAACCGTCACCTACCCCGACTGCAAGAACCCCGACGAGCTGCGCGAGACCTGCGAATACATCCGTTTCCTCGGCCGCAGCACGGGTCTGGTCCGCACGGGCATGGGCGCAGGCCGCCAAGACGTCAACGTGAGCTGCACGGGCGGTACCCGCATCGAGTTGAAGGGTGTGCAACATGCCAAGTGGATCCCTGAGTTGTCGCACAATGAGTGCTTCCGCCAGTGGTCGCTGGTGCAGCTGCAAGAGCGCCTCAACCGCGAAGTGGGTAAGGAAGGCTGGAAGGTGGAAGTGGCCGATGTGTCGTTCCCGACCGACTACCTGCCCATCCTCGACAACAAAGCCAAAGGCGGTGCCTTGAAACTCGTCAAGTTGCCGAAGTTCCGTGGCGTGTTGTCGCACTTCACCCAACCCGGCAAGATGTTTGCCGACGAAATCGCCGACCGCCTGAAGGTCATCGCCTGCCTCGAGCGTCCCAACATGCTCCACGACGAGATGCTGGAACCTGTGCTGACCCATTCGCAATGGCACAAGCTGGCCAAGCGCGTCCATGCAACCGACGAGGATGCCCTCATCCTCGTGTGGGGTCCGCAAAACGACATGCCCACTGCCATCGAGACCATCGAAGAGCGTTGCCTCATGGCTTGGGACGGCGTGCCGAAGGAGACCCGTAAGGCCGTCTGCAACGGCATCACCATCTTCGAGCGCGTGCTCCCCGGTGCCGACCGTATGTATCCCGACACCGACTCGGCCCCCATCCCGCTCGACCCCGCTTTCATCAAGGCACTGAAAGCCGAGCTGCCTTCGGAAATCATCGACCGCTACTACAAACTCAAGGAGTGGAACGTGCCGGAGGACTGCTTCCGTTACATCTTCGCGAAGAACTGGTTCCCCGTCATGGCCGAAGTGGTAGAAAAGCTCGGCGTGGGCGGCCGCACCGTCGGTCGCTTCGTCGGCATGAGACTCAAGCATTTGCTTGGCAAGAACCCTGCCTCGAAGTTCAACGGCGAGACCCTCTTCAAGCTCTTCGCCTTCCTGAAAGAGCAAGGCTTGGACTGCCGTCTGGCTTGGAACATGGCTCCCGTCTTGGTCGACGACGCCACAATGCCCATGGAGCAAGTGCTCAACAAGATCGGCTTCAAGCGTTTCGCCAAAGACGACCTGCTCACCAAGCTCGACAACCTCTGCGCTGGTTTTGCGCCGAAGAAGAAATCCTGTACCGACCTTGACCGCCAGAATTGGATCATGGGTCAGATGAAGGAAGCGATGGGCAACATCGAAATGAAAGAATTGGCTAACAACATCAAATAAAGAAGAACATGGCTGAAGATTTTTTCCAAGGATATTGGGGTGCCTCGCTTGAGGTGCTCAAGAAATATAACTGCCGCGTGTGGAGTCAGGCCGAGTGCCAGACCACGGGCGGCCTCTTCAAAGGCACGATCCTGCCTCGCGCCGCCTTCCAAGACGACCAACACATCGTCATGAAGGTCAACACGGGCTACAACATCGGCGTCGACATCAGCACCATCACAGGCATGGTGGAGACCGACTACAAGAAAGCCAACTACCACATCCCCGAGAAGGAATTTCCTTATACCGAGGGACTTCCGCATGTGAAGCTACTCGGCACGGGTGGCACCATCGCCTCGCGTCTGGACTACCGCACAGGTGCCGTGATTCCTGCTTTTTCACCTGGTGAGCTGTATGGCGCCGTGCCGGAACTGGCTGACATCTGCAACCTCGACACCGAGAAGGTGTTCGCCGTGTTCTCCGAGAACATGTCGCCCAAGGAATACATAGCCTTGGCTAAGAAGATTGGCGAGGAGATTCAGAATGGCATCGACGGCATCGTCATCGGCCACGGCACTGATACGCTGGCTCACACCGCCGCCGCCCTGACCTTCATGTGCCAGAACCTGCCTGTACCGATTGTCTTGGTCGGCTCGCAGCGTTCGTCTGACCGTCCGTCATCCGACGCTGCCTTGAACCTGATGCATGCCATGACCGCTGCTGGTCACGGCGACGTGGCTGAGGTGATGGTCTGCATGTTTGGCCCCACCTCCGATGAGTATGGCTTCCTGCACCGTGGCACACGTGTGCGTAAGATGCACTCCTCATATCGTTCCACCTTCCGTACTATCGGCGACACACCTGTTGCCACCGTCGACCGTAAGCGTGGCGTGGTGCCGATTAAGGAAGTATACAACCACCGCCGTGCCGACCGCGACGTGAAGATCATCCCGACCTTCGACGACCGCGTGGCCATCCTCTACTACTATCCTGGCATGAAGCCCGATGTGCTTGACGCATTGGTCGACAACGGCTACCAAGGCATCGTGTGGGACGGTACGGGCTTGGGTCACGTCAACCGTGGCATGTTCGACGCCATCGAACGCGCCACCGAGAAGGGCGTACACCAGTACATGACCGTGCAGACCATCTGGGGTTATGCCCACATGTTCGTCTACGACACTGGCCGCGACCTGATGAACCGAGGCATCATCCCCGCGCAGAACATGCTCGCTGAGACCGCCTACATCAAGCTCGGCTGGGCCTTGGGCCAGACCCACGATCGCGAAGAAGTGAAGAACCTGATGCTCACCCCTGTCAACAGCGAAATCACCCCGAGAGAGCCTTACAACGGCTACTTGGTCTACCAAGGCGGCGTGCCCGAGGTGGAGGAGTTTGTGAGGAAGGTGCATAAGTAAAAAACGCTTGTGGTAAAAATGTAAAAAAGGAGGCAAATCGCCTCCTTTTTTTATTGTAAACCTCAATTAATTGTCGTACCTTTGCCCCCGATATCAAAATACGTATTTTTTAACATCAAATTATTCGACTAATTATGCAACCATCTCACATTGAGCACATTGGAATCGCCGTTACTAGCCTTGACGAGTCCATTCCTTTCTTTGAAAAATTGCTTGGCACCAAGTGCTATGCCATCGAAGAAGTCGCTGACCAGAAAGTGAAGACCGCTTTCTTGCGTTGTGGCCAGACCAAAATCGAGCTTTTGGAGCCCACCAGCCCTGAGAGCACCATCGCCAAGTTCATCGAAAACAATAACGGTCGTGGTGGTATGCATCACATTGCTTTCGCCGTTGAGAACATCGAAGGCCATCTCGAAGAAGCCAAGGAACTGGGTATCCGCCTCATTGATCAGACTCCGCGTGGTGGTGCCGAAGGTTTGAGCATCGCCTTCTTGCATCCGAAATCGACTTTCGGCGTGCTGACGGAATTGTGTGAAAACAAGAACAAATAAAAACACATATAACCATGTTAATTGAACAAAAAATCCAGGAATTGTTGGAGAAGCGCAACGAGGCCCGTCTCGGTGGCGGCCAGAAGCGCATCGACTCCCAACATGCCAAAGGTAAGATGACGGCACGCGAGCGTATCGCCATCCTGCTCGACGAAGGCAGCTTCGAAGAGACTGACATGTTCGTGACCCATCGCACCGTCGATTTCGGTCTCGACAAGCAACAGTACCTCGGCGACGGCGTCGTCACCGGTCACGGCACCATCGACGGCCGAGTCGTCTATGTCTACGCTCAGGACTTCACCGTGTTTGGCGGTGCCTTGAGTGAGACCATGTCCCTCAAGATCTGCAAGGTGATGGACCAAGCCATGAAGGTTGGGGCTCCCGTCATCGGCATTTGTGACTCGGGCGGTGCCCGTATCCAGGAAGGCTCTCGTTCCCTCGCCGGCTATGCTGAGATCTTCCAGCGCAATATCAACGCTTCGGGTGTCATCCCGCAGATTTCGGCCATCTTCGGCCCCTGCGCCGGCGGTGCCGTGTATTCTCCCGCACTGACCGACTTCATCATCATGACCAACACGAACAGTTATATGTTCCTCACTGGCCCGAAGGTGGTGAAGACCGTCATCGGCGAAGACGTCTCGACCGACGACCTCGGTGGCGCTCGCATCCATAGCCAGAAGTCGGGCGTGGCCCACTTCGCTGCTGAAACCGAAGAAGAAGGTCTTGCCATCATCCGCCGACTCATCTCATTCATCCCGCAGAACAATATGGAGAACGCTCCGCTCGTGGAATGCAACGACCCCATCGACCGTATGGAGGATGCCTTGAACCAGATCATCCCTGATAACCCGAACAAGCCTTACAACGTGGCCGACATCATCACGGCCATCGTCGACAACGGCGACTTCCTCGAAATCCACAAGAACTACGCCAAGAACATCATCGTCGGCTTCGCCCGCTTCGATGGCATGTCGGTCGGTATCGTGGCCAACAACCCGGCTTTCTTCGCTGGCGTGTTGGACTGCGACGCTTCGCGCAAGGGCGCCCGTTTCGTGCGCTTCTGCGATGCCTTCAACATCCCGATCGTGACCTTGGTCGACGTTCCTGGCTTCCTGCCTGGCACAGGCCAAGAATATGCCGGTATCATCGTCCACGGCGCCAAGTTGCTGTATGCCTACGGCGAATCGACCGTGCCGAAGGTGACCGTCACGCTGCGTAAGTCCTACGGTGGTTCACACCTCGTGATGGGTTGCAAGCAGCTGCGCAACGACGTCAACTACGCTTGGCCGTCGGCTGAAATCGCTGTGATGGGTGCCAGTGGCGCCGTTGAGGTGCTCGATGGCAAGAAGATCGCCGAGATCACCAATCCTGAAGAGCGCGCCGAGTTCGTTGCCAAGAAGGTGGATGAATACACCAAGAAGTTCGCCAACCCGTACGAGGCTGCCAAGTTCGGTTACATCGACGATGTGATCGAGCCGCGCAACACCCGTTTCCGTGTCATCCGTGCCCTGCGTACGCTTGAGACGAAGCGCCTCGCCAACCCCGAGAAGAAACATTCGAACATCCCGCTGTAACCGTAAATCCTTGAAACGATGAACCTGTTACAAATATCATTACTGTTGGCTCACGAAGATTGGGTCTACACCAAAGGCTGGATTGTCACCATCGCTGGTTTCCTCATCGTCATCATCGCCCTCTTCATCCTCTCGACCATCTTCCGTGGCGTGGCTGCCTATTTCAAGAAGCAGGATGCCAAGAAGAACGAAGTGAAGGAGATCAAGCCTGTGACGGTGAAGCCTACGACCAAGCTGGCCGAGGGCGAGATTCCTGCCGAGGTGCAAGCCGCCATCGGTATGGCCCTCTACCTCTCGACCAACCTTCACGATGAAGAGAGCAACGTGATCACCATCGAAAGAAGGGTGACTTCTTGGAACGACAAAAATTACGGAGTTAGACACTGGAAACGTTAAATCGAACAATCATGAAAAAATTCAAATTCACCATTAGTGGTAAACCATACGAAGTAGAAGTCCAGAACATTGAGGGTAATATCGCCACCGTCAATGTGAATGGCACTGAATATCAAGTGGAGATGGAAGAGCAAGCCGCTCCGGTGATCGCTCCCGTGGCCCGTCCGGCCGCCAAGCCCGCCGCCAGCGCTCCTGCCCAGAGTGCCGCTCCGAAACCGGCCGCTGCCGCAGGTGGTGCCGGCTACAAGATGGCTGCTCCGCTTCCTGGAACCATCATGCAGATCTTCGTTAAGCAAGGCGACGCCGTGAAGAAGGGCGACAAGCTGCTCATGTACGAAGCCATGAAGATGGAAAACAACCTGCTGGCTGAGGCTGACGGTACCATTACCGCCATCAACTGCCGTCAGGGCGACAATGTGCTTCAAGGTGATACTTTAATCGTAATCGGATAAGGTCATGTTAGGCAAGAAAAGTATTTACAGAAGACCTGCGGTCATTCTCGGCTCGTTGGTGCTCCTGATGCTGCTGAACCTCGCGGTCGTCAACAACCCGATGTTCGCCACCAAGGTCGCCGACCTGGGTAAAACCGAGCAAGTGAGCGAGATGACCCCAGAGGAAAGCAACGCCCAGCTGGCTGAGATGGCTGACGCGATTGTCGCGGAACAGCAAAAGTCGGCCGAACTGGGTCAACAGATTGAAAACCTTAACCAACGCGTGACCACGCTGGAAGGTAAGAACGCCAAGCATCATGTGGCCGCCAAGGAAGAAGTTAAGGAAATGTCCACCAAAGACCGTCTGAAAGAAGGTCTGCACAACTTCTGGCTGCTTACGGGTTTCCGTAACTGCAAGATTGGCAACATCATCATGATTTTGGTGGGTATCCTCTTCATCTTTCTGGCCATCCGCTTCGAGTTTGAACCCATGCTACTCATCCCGATTGGCACGGGTATCATCGTAGGTAACATCCCGTTCTTCCAAGGCTTCGGCGTTACCTTTGCCGATGCCATGGCCAATTTGCAAGCGCTAGATCCAGCCACACTCAATTTCGATTTGGACACGGCTAAGGCCCTATTGGTGGCTGTCTTTGGTGACAACCCAGGCGACAAGCACATGGTGCTGAGCGAAGCCATCAAGCAGGTCGAGCATCTGAACATGGCTGATTATGGCCTGGTCAACAACGACATCGAAGGCGTGAAAGGCTTGATGACAAGCGTGTTCCAAAGCGGTGAACTCAACCTCCAGACGGGTCTTTATCAGAAGGGCAGCGTGTTGAACTACCTGTACTTCGGTGTGACCTCGGGCGTGTATCCGCCCTTGATTTTCTTGGGCATCGGCGCTATGACCGACTTCTCGTCGCTCATCGCCAACCCCAAGCTGATGATCCTCGGTGCCGCCGCCCAATTGGGTGTGTTCCTCACCTTCATCGGAGCCTTGTATCTCGGCTTCAACCTGCGTGAGGCTGGTGCCATCGGTATCATTGGTGGTGCCGACGGTCCCACCGCCATCTTCCTGTCATCGCGTCTGGCCAACGGCATGAACGGTACGCGCAACCTCATTGGCCCCATTGCCATTGCAGCATATTCTTACATGGCTTTGGTGCCCGTGATCCAGCCACCCATCATCCGCTTATTGACCACCAAAGAAGAACGCCTCATTAAGATGGGTGCCCCGCGTATGGTGAACAAGACCGAAAAGATCATGTTCCCCGTCGTCGGCCTCATCCTGACCACCTTCATCAGCCCCACGGCCCTGCCACTGCTGGGAATGCTGTTCTTCGGCAATATCATCAAGGAGTCGGGCGTGGTGAAGCGTTTGCAAAACACTGCCTCCAACCCGTTGATTGACATCGTGACCATGATTCTGGGTCTTACGGTGGGTGCTTCAACGCAAGCCTCCGTGTTCCTGACCATGAGCTCCATTGAGATCTTCGTCCTCGGTGCCCTTTCGTTCTGCGTGGCCACCGCTGGCGGTTTGCTCGGTGCCAAGTTCATGAACCTCTTCTTGAAAGAGAAGATCAACCCGATGATTGGTGCCGCTGGCGTTTCGGCTGTGCCAGACAGTGCCCGCGTCGTCGAAGTGGAAGGTCAGAAATACGACCCGTCGAACCACCTGCTCATGCACGCCATGGCTCCGAACGTCTCCGGCGTTATCGGCTCAGCCGTTGCAGCTGGTGTGATGATGTCGTTCCTGATGATGTAATTACACCTTATTATTAATAACCAAAACCCGCCTCAATCGAGGCGGGTTTTGATTTAAATCTAATAGTTATTGTTTTGTCGTAACGATATGCGTCGCTTTCTTGCTTTCATATTCCTTTCTCTATTATCATTCCACCTCTTGGGCGATGACGGTATCCCTAACCCCCGTTTGTTTCTAAAAGATGTGTTTTTCCCTGTCGTTGAGACTCCTGCCGTTTTCACAAGCACTGTCGACGGCAAGGACTTTTTTGTTTTCATCGAGTACAGTGATAGCCTGACCATGAAGGGACACTATATGGCATGGGAAGAGACGATGACGGACACCCTTCCTTTCAAGTTGGAAGCCAATGGGCGAAATGCCATCCTTTATTACGAAAACCAGAAGGAAGTCTTCCGTCCCCGCATCAAGTCAATGGATAGTCAGCATGCTAATGGCTATGCCCTTTTGAGCTTGTTTGGTACAGCGCGTTTCCAATTCAACATACATGAAACTCCCACCTTTCATGATTTTGAAAACAAGCGCTATCAAGACACTTTGTTTGAAGTGGAGGAAATCCATGACCTTACGTATGCCCGTGTGCCAGGGTTTTGGTCGGAAATGGGTGACGAAACCGATGTCACAGGCAAGATTTTCCGAATGACGGATGCTAAGCGAAGTCCCTTTGGATCTCCATCTTGACATTTTCCGACCTCAAAATGACACTTTGAAAAAGCATCCGTTGGTCATGCTGGTCCACGGAGGTGCCTTTTATTTCGGGTCGAAAGACGATGCATCCATCACTAGTTGGTGTCGACACCTTGCCTCGTTGGGTTATGTAACGGCTTCCATCGATTATCGAATAGGTTTCCTTCCCACCATGGCTAGTATCGGAAGGGCGGGTTATCGGGCTGTACAGGATGCCCATGCCGCCATGCGCTATCTGGTTTCGCATCAGCATGACTATTGCATTGACACTTCCATGATTTTCGTGGGTGGTGCCAGTGCAGGAGCCATCACCGCGCTCAACCTCGCCTTTATGACCAATGAGACCCGGCCTGAATACACTCATGGTGACTTCTTTCGTCCCGATCTCGGTAGCATCGATACCTGTGGCAACAACATTAGGGCCGGTTTCCGAATCAGGGGCATTATCGATATGTGGGGTGCCATGCCCGATACAACCCTTCTCCATAGATGTAACATCCCGATGTTGGCCTTCCATGGTGATGCCGACAACATTGTCCCTTACGACTACTACTATCCTTTCGGCATCGCCGGTCCTTTGAAGACGCTGTTGGTCGAGCCGATGTTTGGATCGTCGTGCATTGTCGACCGCGCTCTCAAGTTGGGATACGATGCTCATCTGATCACGTTTCATGGCTACAAACACTCGCCTCATGTCGACCCCGGCACGAATGCCCTTAACGACAATTTTTTCGTTATCCAAGATATGATGTCGGACTTCTTTTACGACCTTATTGTCCCGCAAAAGCCTGAAATCATTGAGGAAAACGACCATTATTACGTGAGGCCTTATCCTTTGGAGACCAGTTGGAAGGCTGAAGGAGGAGTGATTCTTTCATCTGAAAACAATGCTGTAAAAGTGGCATGGATTAGTAATGCACCCCAACATAGTCTTACAGTATCAGTGATGATGCCATATGGCGTAGGTATTACCGAAAAAACAATCTACTGAAGTTCTTGTGGGAACGTTCTATGACAAAAAATACAAACCGAAAAAGATATCTTCGTTTTTTTGTACTTTTGCACATCGTTTCTTGATAGTTGAAATATAGACAACCAATAACAAATTAACATCAATCTTTTAAATCATGAAAAAAGTAGTATTATTCGCGGTACTGTTTTCAATGGTGACCCTCAGCGCCAAAGCACAATGGTTCGATTTCTCACAAAATATGTATGATGCCACAATTGGCCTTAATCTTGGAATGGTGGGATATCATTTTGGTAATGGCCAAATTGACAAGACCTATTCTGATTTTGGTGGTGGTGTAAGCGCTTCTTTGTTGGGTGTCTATACCGACTTTATCTACCAATCACCTGAGCATCGTTGGGATCGCAAGGTGACCCAAGCCGAGTATAACGACCATACTGCCCTCGCCATCAATGTGGGCTATAAAGTTCCCGTGTTGCCATGGCTAAATGTCATCCCCTTGATTGGTTATAGCAACGAAACCACTGGTAAAACCCTTGGCAACTCTATCGGTGTTGACACCGAGAGCCACTCTATCTACCACGACTACAATGTCGAATATAGGTATAACCATTTCAACTATGGTCTTGGCCTTTCGGCGAAACCTATCAGTTGGCTTGAAATTGGTGGCGTTTGCACTGCCCATGCTGTTTATGGCAATATTTCTGTCAACCTTATGAAATTTAAGAATTAATATCATCAACATATCAGCTAACAATTGTCGTCTCAAATAACCTATTAACAAAAGAAGGAACACTCAATAAGCGTCCCTTCTTTTGTTGTATTTCCCCAGAATTCTTATTTTTGTACACTTTTAATTCCATGATGATGAAAAGAGTTTGTCTGTTTTTCTTGATGTTGTCTTCATTCCTGATGTTGCAAGCCCAAAACGATGCCAGCATGCAGCAAATCACCAATGATACCATTCGTCCTCCTCGACTCAAGGTTGGGGTGGTTCTCGGTGGCGGTGGCGCTAAAGGAGCAGCCCATATCGGAGTATTGAAATATCTTGAAGAAATAGGCCTTCCCATCGATTATGTGGCAGGTACAAGTATGGGTTCCATCATTGGCGGTTTTTATTCTTTGGGTTATACACCTGATGAGCTTATCCGACTAATTTCAGACATGAAGTGGTCGGAGTATATCGGCAATAAGATTGACCGCCCTATGATGTCAGAAGAAATGAGACAACGCAACAGCACTTTGCTTTTACAAGTGCCTTTCAGCCACGAAAGTCTTGTGGACAAAAAGAAGAATTCTAGTTTTATTAGTCAACTGCCAAGTGCTTATGTCAATAACAGTTCGCTTGTGAATTTGTTCAACGACTTGTGTGTAGGCTATCAGGAGGAAATGGACTTTAATGACTTGCCCATACCTTTCGCATGCGTGGCTACCGACATGGTTACAGGCAAAGAAGTGGTTTTGCGAAGCGGCAGCATATCCACCGCTATGCGTGCTAGTATGGCAATTCCAGGAGTGTTTGCACCTATTACAATTGGTGATAAGGTATTGGTGGACGGCGGTTTGGTGAACAACTTCCCTGCAGATGTGCTTCGTGAGATGGGAGCCGACATCATTATAGGTGTTGAGGTTGCCTCTACCAAGAAAGTCACCTCTGATGATTTGAGATCATTGCCCCAAGTGTTTGCGCGTCTGCTCATTACCAGTACAAGCGCTAAGAGACAAGAAAACCGCACCATGTGCGATATACATATCATTCCTGATATCAGTGGTTTCGGAATGCTTAGTTTCACGCCCGATGCAATAGATACTTTGGTGGGGAGAGGGTATAATGGGGCTCATGCATTTCATGACCAACTATTAGCCATCAAAGAGGCGGTGGATGCCTCAGCAGGACACCCCGTTAGCAAGACACTTCGAGCACCTCACGCGAAAAACTTGGCCTCGGATTCAGTTCTTATCCGTAGCATTATGATTGACAATGTGACCAATCGGGAGAGCCGATGGCTTATTCGCAAAGGTCGGCTTAAGGTAGGTAATCGTTATAATAAAGATGATATTGAACAAGCCATGAAAATCTACCGTGGCACGGGTTGCTTCGATGAAATCACCTATAAAGTCAAGGAAAGTGATTCCATCCATCTGGACGACCAGCTTTCCGAAGCGTATGATCTGAGCATTAATATGAAACCCGCCCAACCTCATGTTTTTGGCATGGGCGTAAGATATGACACGGAGGAAGGTGCGGCTCTTTTGTTCAATATCGGTCTGAACGAAAAAAAATTCAACGGCTCAAAGCTCAATTTCACTTCAAAACTGAGTTATAATCCTAAACTCAACTTGACCTATACTTATTCGCGTTCATCGTTGGCGAACTTCAACCTTGCCTACGGCTATCGTAATGAGCATTTCAGAATATTAGGTGGGTCGAACAGAGGCATTAATATGCGTTACAATCAGCATAAGGCGAGCGGCTATGTCTCACAATTCCATTTGATTAACTTCAGTACTCAGGTAGGAGCGTCTTACACCAACACCTTTTTTGACTTAAGCTCTGTCGAAGGAAACTATATGGATACCCTTATATATACGCATAATAGTCTTCTTACGCCTTTCGTCAATTTTACCTATGAGAATCTTGATGATGCCTATTTTGCCAAGCGCGGCATCAAGGCATATCTAACATCCCGTTATCACATCGACATGACTCGTTCTGAAGTGGAGAATGTTCGTCGAGAGAACTATTTGGAATTTGCATATGCTTTCCAAGCCTACTTCACTCCTGGTGGCAGACGGTTTACCATCATACCTCAAGTATATGGGCGCTATATCTCAAAAGGGCCTTTGTATTTCAATTTATGGAATGTGTATGGTGGTGAAGTGGCAGGCCGCCATTTTGAGGAACAAATGCCTTTTATCGGATTGGCCTCTGTTGAACCTACCGTCGACAATTGCACTGTGCTACGCACGGACTTGCGGTACAACTTCTATGGGAATCATTATTTGACAGGCATGTACAATATCATGGCATTCCCGAGTTATTTGATCTATGCTGAAGCTTCTTTTTCCGATATATTTGATGTTTATACACAAGGCGCAGGCTTGAAGTATTCCTACGATAGCCCTTTAGGTCCCATTTCACTGACGGCGCATTGGAATAGATCGCATCTCGGCAGCCATTTTGGAGCCTATTTCTCATTCGGTTACACGTTCTGAGACTCCGTTTGCTAACATAAACTGACGGATTTCATTGGCATGTCGTCCACGAATGATGACATGGTGGTTGCCTATGGAGTGTTGAAGCAGATACGGCTTCAGATTTACGTTGAGTGTGATTTGCGTGCGGCAGAAATGGTTGCTGTAAGGTGCCTCTATGGCTTGTGCTTCGGCGACAAAAAAACGGTCTAGTTTCGGACCACCCCATTTAAATAAGGTGTGGTCGGTCAAAGGCAACTTACCCTGTATGGCTACCCCGATGCCCGATTCGAAATGCGAACGCACCACGGTCTCGTCGCACATCGTCAGCGGGATGGTGCAATGCGCAAGCATTGAAGTTTTATCCGTGAGCTGTGAAGGGTTGGCCATGAAAGCCACTTCGCTGCACAAACGTTTGGCCAGATACATGCTCATCAGCGTTTGCATATCGCCCTCGCATCCTGCCACGATGCCTTCATCGTTGAGCAAAGCCAAAGCCAAGCAACTCGTCGTACCACATGCTTTCACGATGTCGAAGCAACGGATGGTCATGGCATCCAAACGTTCCTCTTGGCAGATGCGTTTGATGGCGAGATAGGCTTTGGCGGCCTCCAACATGTCGACGTCGGTGGGCTCTTTAATGGTCTTGGAACGTTTCTCCATGGCCTGTGCCACCTTCAAGGCCTCGGTTGGCGAGACGGTTTTGATGCCTTCAATGAGGCGTTGCAGGTCAATGTCGAGGGTTTCAATGCCGTAATGTTGTAGGAGATAATCACGGTCCACACCGCTGGCAATCAACCAATCAGAGGGTTGACCAAACAATCCGATTCGGCCCCGTAGAGACGCACGGCCGTGCGTCTCTACGATGGCCGTAATAATCTCATCATTCGTCCCATGCAAAATCTTACCTTCCTCCCCGACATTGCCCAAGTAGGTCAATATCTCCAATGCCGCTGCCAAGGAATTGTTGCGCCCGTCAGCAATCATTGTGACGTTTTTCCGTAGAGATGCGCCATGGCACGTCTCTACATCAATCATCGTCCAAATGCGTTTGAACAGGTTTTCCACGCCGCCGGTGGCAATCATAAATGCATCGGGTAACGCCTGTAGAGACGCGGCGCGCCACGTCTCTACGGATTCGTCACCAATGATTTTGATTTCAGCATGGCATTCATTTTCCAGCCTATGTATCAGGTCGGCATATTCGTTTCTGACGAATTCGTCGTTCTGGAACGAGGAACGAAGGATGATTATTTTCATGGGATATGGGATTCTTTATGCTCTTTGTCCTCATTGCGGGCTTGCCCCGCAATCCCTCGTGCTATTGGATGACGATTCTGCACGAGGGATGGCGGATGTTCCTCCGCCATGAGGACAAAAGGCGGAAGGTCGTTTTTTCTGGTTTAATGTTTCACCACAAATTTCAGCGTATTTTCATCGCTCTTGATGAAATACACACCGTTATCATACCCCGTCGTGTTGATGCGCAGTTCGTTGCCGTTGGCTTCAAACTCGTCCACCTTTTGTCCAATGGCGTTGAAGACGCGCACCGTGCCAAGGCATTCGCCCTTGAGGGTCACGAAGTCGTTGGCGGGATTGGGGAAGAGTGAAACCGAAACCACATTGTCATTGACGGACCAAGGCTCTTCAAGCATAACAACAAAACTGGCATCGGGTAGGTTACTTGTCAAAGTAACAACATCAGACACAATGCTTTTGGCAATTATATTACATATAAAACCCAACTCTTTGGATTCGCCTTGAGGAATGGAGATTTCTATTTGATCATAGCAAAAGATTTCTTCGCCATCTATAATGAAAGCCAACCATCCAAATTCGTCACAAATGTTGGTAACAATAGCATCTTCAGCAGTGTTATTGTAAATGGTAATCCAATTTAATTCATATTGATTTTCAACAATATTTACCGTATCCATGCTGAAGGTCAGCGTTTCGTCAAGCATCGGCAGGGTGGTGAAGGTTGCAAGCACAACCTCGCCCAGTTCTCCATTAATGTCGGAAGGCACGGCATAAATGGCAAAATCCATGTTGGGCTCCAAGTTGGGGAAGGTATTGGTGAAGACCCCTTCGCCAAGGATGCCAAGTGTGTTTACGATTTCTGGCACAGAGAGACCCATCATTTGCACCCAGCCTTCCATGGCGCTTTCGGTGGTCAGCATATATCTGTAAGAGACACAGTCCTCGTTAGGCGTGAACGTGGCCGTGACGCTGGAGTCAGTCACATCGTCGATGCTGATGCTCACCTGCGGATCGTAGCTTGGCGTGTTGCAGTCGTGCTGCTGAAGGCCATGAGCTTCAAGTTGATTGATGACGGTCTGAGCATTGTTGATAGGCCAAAGGTCTTGGATGACGATTTGATGGTCGGGCATGATGAGGATGACAGTGGGGTATTGGCCAATGCCATATTGGCTGCAAATGCCCGTACCGCCAGCTTGTCCACTGATGGTGGGATACTCAACGCCGTATGTGTTAACCCAGTTGAGGCAAGCAGCATCGCTGTCGCCCGTGGCGATTTCCATGTAGAACACATCATGCATGTTGCAACCCATGGCATAGTAGGACTCGACAATTTTCGGGGTGGCCTGCTGGCAAGGGCTGCAGGTAGTGAAGAAGAAATCGATGAGGACGGCTTGTCCACCGTCAAGGATGTCGAATAAGTGGACTTCGGTGCCGTGAACGTCAGTAGCCGTGAAGTCGACGGCTTGTGTGAGCGGACATTGCGCTTTCAGGCCAAAACCAAAGGCCAGCGCGAGGATAAGGGTAAATACTTTTTTCATAATGAATGGTTTTAATTTGTTGTGATTCCGATGCAAAAATAAAAAACTCTCAACTAATTATCGCGGTAGTCTTTCTTTTTGGTCAGTTTCAAGTCTTTTAAAGCTTGTGCTTTCACATTGATAGAGAAATTCCAGCTCTTGTAGTTTCCGATAGGAATCCAGTTGAAACGCATCTCCCAACAGTGAAGGTCTCGATAAACGCTGAATTGGGTGTTGGAGAGTCCCTTGTTGGTGATGTCCCATCCAGTGGTGAAGGTGACTTTCCATTTTGGAGTGATGCTAATATCGCCGTTAATGCTGATGGTGTTGGTGACGCGGTTGGTCGCAATGCCCATAAAGGCCGCATAAGTCAGGCTGTTGGTATAGCTAAGGTTATAGCTCAGCGACAGTGACCATGGTGTGTTCCAGTCCACATAAGCGTTAGGATTTCCCATGATGTCATACAATTCGTCATCTGTAATATTCATGGATCTCTGGGCGCGGTTGGCGATGTCGTCTTGGAAGTTTTGTGGCGTATTTGAGCGCTTCTTTTTCAACTTGTCGAAATCCTTTTGGCTGAAGGAATAGCTCATGCTGAACTGCCACGTGGAGTTGTTTTTGTGGAACAGACGCCCGTTTTCAACAATCTCGAATTTGTTGATACGATTTCCCAAAGAATCGGCAGCGTATGGATCCCATACGCTGTTATAGCTGATTCTCAGTTTCTTGAACAAAGTGGTTCTGGCACTGATGCCAAGGGTGGAGAAGTTGAGCGAATCCCTGGTGACGTCATAATTGCCTGAAATGCTAAATGCTTCAAGCAGTGTGATTTTCTTCATGCCGGTGATGGTATCGGAGCGCGACGGCACCTTCATGTCCAACGTGTTTGCAATATTGTAGGTGATTAATCCTGATTGGTTTTGTGAAGGTGAGCCAAAAATCCCGTTGGCAAACATGTTATAGATTTGTTCTTTACCGTTGCCATCGACATAAGAGTTGTAGATGTTCCATTTCGGGTCGCCAAAGTTGGGTTTATAGGTGAAGCCGACGGTAGGGGTGATTACGTGGCGGATGGCCCGAATGGGCCCTTTGGCAAAACGTACCATCCCGTAAAGTTTGGTGGTGAGGTTGCTCGAAAGGTTGAAGTCCACCAAGTTGCGGAAACCGTGGATGGTATCGGTTTGCAAATGTCCCGTAGAATCCGTGTCGGCGATCCAATGATTTTCAATATGCTTGAAATACATGTAGTCGTTGAAGGTGGCGGAGTTGGTCCAGGTGAAATGCTTGAACAACTTGATGGGCAAGTTGATGGGTATGTTGTGTTTGATACCCATTTGGGCATGGTTGCGGAGGACGTTTTGAGCCCATTGGCCGAAGCTTTCGGTAAAGCCTTTGAACAACACGGTGTCGACATCGTTGACATATACCTTGCCATTCATTGTGTAGCTGACATTCATTTCCTGATACCAGTGTTTTTTGCCCACCTTGCCTACTTTCTTCAGAGGATAGAAACGGTTGACGGTAAAGGTTACTTCGGGAAGTGAAGCAGTCACCTGACGCGTCAAAGTGTTTTGACTGTGACTGGCATTAAGAGTGAGGAAATACTTGCCTGCGAAGCTAGTCTGATAAGCAATACTCGATTTGAAAGTGTTGCTTAATTGGTCGTTGGTCGTGATAGCGTTGTACTTATTAAAGTTGGAGCTGACGATATTGACGTCGGCGGAGAAACTGTGGCGAGGGTGCGCTTTGGGGTCTTGCTTGTGGCTCCAACGGATTTTGAAGTCGGTGCTCTCTTTGTAATCGGCAGCTCCCTTTGTGCCAATCTTGTTGACGGCAAATCCCAACGCAATGTTTCCGTTGAATCTATAGCGTTTGTTGTAGCGGAAAGTGGGTTTGATGCCCCAGCTGCCTCGAGTGTAGATGTCGCCTAAGACCTGCAAGTCATAATTGTCGTTGATGGCCCAATAATAGCCTCCATTTTCGAGATAGAAGCCTCGGTTGGCCGATTCGCCGTAGGTCGGGATGACGATGCCCGATTTCTTTCCTTTTGTGTTAGGAATCATGGCAAAGGGCAGGGCCAAAGGCAAAGGGATGTCTGAGATGGTCATGTAAATCGGGCCCGTGACAATCTTGTCGTCGGGGATGACTTTGGCTTTCGTGAATCTAAATTGGTAGTGGGGATGATCTCTGAGGTCGCAGGTGGTGTAGCCGCCCGAACGGATGTTGATGCTGTTGTCATCCATGCGCTTGATCTTTTCGCCATGCAGATAGCCACCACTTTCTTCTGTCCACACCTTGGTGATGACGCCTTTTTTCGATTTGAAGTTGTAAGACATTTCTGCGGCATCAAAAGTGGTCTCACCTTGTGTAAACACCGGGCGTCCTTGCAGCTTTCCCAGCGAATCAATGGTGCCAAAGGCGCGACAGGTGTTGGTCTCCAAGTCGAATTCCAAACAAGCCGCCTGTATTGTGATGTCGTCGTATTTTGCTTCGGCGTTGCCGAAAAAATATATCTTTTTCTGTTTCACATCGCGGTACACCGAATCGGCTGCAGAGCAGATGACTTGCGTCTCAATAGCGGAAGCGGAACGCTGGGGTTTTAAGGGAATAGGCTTTTCATGCGTCAAGGTGTCATGCCGAAGCGAGTCGTGAGGGGTGAGAGTGTCCGTTGGAATCTGTACGGTGTCAGGAAGCATGATTGTATCCATGATGAAAGGGGGAACCGTGTCGGCTGGCACCGAATCCATAAGAATAGGGATGGTGTCGATGATGCGATCAGGCACATTGGCAACGGTATCGATGCTTGGCTCGAAATCATGCTTATCTTTCTCGATATGAGACATTTGCTTGCATCCACAAAACGAAACCACAACCGCGGTCAAAAGGCAAATGGCGGTGTATGAAAAATAATTCCTATATGTTTTGCGTTTTGTCAATGCGAAAACGATTACTTTTGTACGTTTGAAATTCGGTGCAAAGATAGTTTTTCTTCGCGCATTAATAAACAAACTCAATATGATACAACGAAAGATTTTCAGTTTTGGTGTTTTGATAATGCTTTTTATGATGCCTTTGTTTGCTATGGCTCAAAAAGGAGAGAAGATACAAACCATCGTCATCGATGCTGGCCATGGTGGCAAAGACACCGGAGCTCTTGGCAAGGTGACGACCGAAAAGGCTCTTAACTTGGCCGTGGCTCTCAAGTTTGGCCGCTTCATCAAGGAGAACCTTCCCGATGTGAAGGTCATATATACACGCGATAAAGATAAGTTTGTTGAACTGAGCGAACGCGCCGCCATCGCCAACCGCAACAACGCAGACGTGTTCATCTCCATCCATTGCAACTCAACGGAGGGTAGCACATCAGCCCGTGGGGCGGAGACATTTGTGATGGGTGAATCGAAAAACGAAGCTAATTTGAAAATCGCTAAGAAAGAAAACGCTGCTATCTTATTGGAAGACAATACCGATGCCTACGACAACTTCGACCCCAATAGTACTGAGGCCTATATTCTTTTCTCGCTTTCGCAAAGCCTTTACCAGAGTCAGAGCTTGAACTTGGCTGACAAAGTCCAGAAGCAGTTTGCCAACAAGGTGGGCCGTCATGACCGTGGTGTTCAACAAGCAGGATTCCTTGTTTTATGGAAGACTTCTATGCCAAGCATATTGGTCGAATTGGGTTTTATCAACAATGCGAAAGAAGAGCAGTTTCTTAATTCAGAGAAGGGACAAAACCAGATGGCATTGGCTTTGTACCGTGCTTTCGAAGAATACAAACGCGAGTTTGAGGCTGAAAATCACACATCGGGCCAACCTGTTGTCAGCGAAAAGCCTGCCAGTAGCAATGTTGGTGACACGTATTTCAGCGTGCAGTTTGCCAGCCGCGACAAGAAAGTGGCATCCACCGACAAGGCCTTCAGCGGTGTGAAAGAAGTCGATGTGTATGAATACAACGGCGCTTTCCGTTATATCTCAGGCAAGTTCACTAGCAAGGATGCAGCCACCAAGCGTCAATCCGAGGTGCGTGCCTTGGGCTACAAGGACGCCTTCGTCATCGCCTTCGTCAACGGCGAGCGCGGCACCATCAAGCAGGCGGAGGAAGCATTGAAGAAATGATGCATGTTGGGCTGTCGTACCACGGCAGCCGCATATCGCAATTGCATTATGCGGCTGCCACGATGTGACAGCCCAATAAATCCATTACCATACCGGGAAACTAATCACCCTGTCGTTGCTGCCAGCCACAAGGCCAAAGCCGTTCTTCACATTGGAATAAACGCCAACAGGCTCGCTGTAGTATTGTGACAGGCTATTGCCAGAAGTGATGGTAGTGTAGTAATTGTACGCCCCTTCAGTCAAATGCCGTAACTTGATTTCTACGAAGGCATTGATGCTGTCGTTGGCCTTGAAAAGCGTTTCGGTGACCATGGGGATTTCCATACGATAGCAGCCGCCGTCAAAGGTGGCATCGTTGAAGGTGCTTCTTGAGCGGTTAGTCAAGCCGACGTCAACACCAAACTGGTCTTCCAACTCCACCGTCGAGGTGCCTATGATGGGGTCGTTGAAATAGACTTGGTATAACTCAGCAGGCTTTTCATGATGTTCCAGCCCATCGGGGAAGGTCCAGCCGCCTTCCGTGCGCATAGAGGCTTCAAGGCAATAAAGATCCAATGCGCCTGGATTGGGGTCGGTGATTTCTATCGTGACGGTGAGGTGTTTGCGGTAATGATTGAGCCAAACAATTATGGAGGAGTCCGTGTCGGGCACGGGTATGTGATAGCCGCTCGCGCTCGTGGTGTCCCATTTTGTGATTCGGGCATCTTCAAAATTACCTATGGGCTCATTCGGTAAAGCCTCCGAACTGCCTTCTATCTCATCAAATCCCGGGGCCGTCACGCTGATTTTGACCACATCACCGATTTGCGGAACATAGTCATGCGTGAAATAATAACTGATAGAGAACATAGGGGGATTCAGATAGTCATAATAGGTTGTGTCACCGTTCAGCTGCATCTCGCCTTTGCTTACGCCGTTTACGAAAAGGAAGGCTTGTGTACCCTCTGGCATGGCGTAGTCAGTAATGGTGTCGAAAACGAAGTCGCTTTTGTAAACCACCGCCTTGATGGGCTCGCCAGGAACGGCAATGCAGTTGACAACCAACTTAGGCTCCACATATTCGCCTTGAAAAGGAAGGGGTTTGGTGCAGGCAGCCAAGGCTACAACCGCCATAATATATGCTATATGTCTTGTTCTCATTGTCTTTAAAATTTAAATCCGTAGGATACAGAAGGAATGATCGGGAAGATGCTGACCTGCTGCAGTTGAGGCAGTCCTGTGTTTTGGTCATAGCCACGAATGACGATGAAGGGGTTCTGTCGGTTGTAGACATTATAGATGCTGATGTTCCACACGCGCTCGCCGTGCTTCTTCCGCTTGCGGAAGTTCATGCCGAGGTCGAGGCGGTGATACACGGGCATCCTGAAGTTGTTGCGTTCCACATAGCCGATGTTGGGCGTGCCAACAACGCTGCCACCATATTGTGAATAATAGGTGATAGGAATACCTGGATAGGTCTGTGTGGACAAGGTGCCGCAATTGCCGCTGCTGATGACCCAAGTGCCCGACAGGTCGAAACGGTCGCTGAACTTGTGCTGCACGGTGATGCTGAAGTCGTGGCGACGGTCGTATTTGGCGGGGAAAGGATTACCGTTGTTGATTTCCATGCCTTCGCGGTCGAATTTGCGCATGGATCGCGCCCAAGTGTAGCCAACCCAACCTGTGGTCTTGCCGAAGGAGCGTTGCACGAGCAGTTCGATACCGTAGGCCCAACCTCTGCCGAGGTTCACCTTGTCCTCCCAGCCTTGGCTGGTGCCGAAGAAGCTGGTGCCATCTTTATACTCCAACACATTGTCCATCGTCTTGTAATAGCCTTCGAGCGAGATGTCAAACAGGTTGTGCAATTCATAGAAGCCGCCGAGCGAGAACTGATGTCCACGTTCGGGTGCAATTCGGGCCGTGACGGGCACCCAAAGATCGGTGGGCATGGTGATGTTGCTGTTGGATAGCAGGTGGATGTATTGTGTCATGTAGGCATAACCCGCCTTGAGTGAGAAATGAGGCGCCACCATAGCACTCATGCTGAAGCGGGGCTGCAACGAGTGGTAGAAGTTGCCTTGCACCGCAAAAGCGGAATAGTGCAGTCCGACATTCATTTTGATGGCTTCGCTCAATGCGATGTTGTCTTCAACGTAAAGCATGGCTTCGTGGGCGTGCACATCGCCAGTGTTGGCCACGGTGTCCATATTGGCTTCCGCTTCGGTGAAGTTGATCTTCATCGACTGCACCTCGGGGCGGAAGAAATGATAGGTATAGCCGCCACCGAACCGGATGTCGTGCCTCGGGTTGGGCGCGTAATGGAAATCGGTGCGCGCCGTAAGGTCATGGATGCCTGAATGGAAGTTCATGGCCATCTCGTCGGTGGTGGTGTAGGTGTTGGGCTTGAACTCCTCGTAGGTGTAGTTTTGGCTCATGCCGAGGTCGTGGCGGTATTGTGTGTAGCTCGCCGAAGCATCCATGAAGAGTTTGGGCGAAATGATGTGGTTCCATCGCAGTGCGCCCACCTTGTTGCCCCATTTCCAGTTGAGGCCAAGCTTCTCATGATCGGCGTACATGTCCTCATAGGTATAGTCCCATTTCACATTGGCGTAGATCTTGTCGTCGCCGCTGTACCAGCTCAAATATAGGCGGTCTTTGTCGGAGATTTTCCAGTTCAGTTTCGCGTTGAGGTCGTAGAAATAATAGCCCACCGAGAACTTGTCGATGCTCGGGTCGGCCAACTTTCCGATGAGGCCGTAAAGGTTAGTGAGTGCATCGGAATAGGTGCGGCGAAACGACAGGTTGAACGACAATTTATCTTTCACAATCGGGCCTTCGAGGTTGAGTTTTGAAGAAATCAGTCCAATACTGAAATTGCCGTGATATTTCTGCATGTCGCCGTCTTTCATGCGCACATCCACGACGGAGGAGATGCGTCCGCCGTAACGCGCAGGGAAACCACCTTTGTATAAGGTGACATTCTTCAGCGCATCGGGATTAAAGACAGAGAAGAAACCAAACATGTGGTTGACGTTGTAGAGCGGCACGCCGTCCATGAGGAGCAGGTTCTCGTCGGGACCGCCGCCGCGTACATAGAGTCCGGCCGAACCTTCCGAGCCGTTTTGCACGCCTGGCAGCAGCTGAATGGCTTTCAGCACATCGGCCTCGCCCATCAGGGTCGGAATGCTTTTGATTTGCTTGATTGGCAATTCGATGACACTCATCTGCGGGTTGTTGGCGCCCACCGTGGCGCGGTTGGCCTCCACCGTGATTTCCTGCAACTGAATGTTACTGCTCATCTTCACCGTAATGAGGGTGTCGGCGACCAAGTTGAAAGCCTGGTTCACGGCATCATAACCCACAAAGGAAAACTGCAGGTCGACGGGACCTTCGTCCAAGGTCAGGGAATAATAGCCGTAGTTGTTGCTGGCGCAACCTTGGCCCGTGTTGCGGTCGAGCACTGTCGCCCCAATCAAGGTCTCGCGGCTGGCGGCATCCATCACATAGCCGCTGATGCAATGCTTCTTCTGCGCCATCGCCGACAACGACAGCAGCAGAAGGAATAAAAAAGGAATTGTTTTTCGCATGATGGTTCGTTTGCTAAAGATAAAGGTTCATCATTCTCTGACAAAAAAACCCTAAACAGTTTGTATTATTGTTTGAAACGAAAAAAAGGCCGCACTTGCGGCCTTTTTTGTTAAACAAAAAGATTATAATCGTTCTTTTTTAGAGGTCATGATTTTTGCAATTTGTAATCCAATTAAGGCCAAGGCACATGTATAAATAACGATTTGTTGTGCTGGATTTAAATAAGAGGAAAACACGACAGCCCCTAAAACTAACCCTGCTGCAAGATAACCTTCTTTGATGAATTCTTTTGTTGGTGGTATTGTGAAAAAAGGCATCAAATCTATTAGAAGCATAAAGAAAGAAACAAAGGTATGGCATTTAGTCAAGAACAAGAATACCCCTGGTGCGAGAATTAGCAATAATACCCCAACTTGATATGGTTTGGATAAAAAAAACGACGGGATTTCTCTTTTCTTTCGATTTACAAACACTTCTTCTTCCGTGTCATAGATTCCTATTGGTAATTTCCAATAAAAAAAACCATTTGTGGCGATTTGGAATTGATTTAAATGGTATAAATCCACACAAACAAAATAGAAACAATCTTCGGAAACAGTTATTCTTTTTTCGGCTTTCTTCAGGCACAATCCTGTAGCTGAAAGCAGATGCTCACCTTGTTCCACCTCAATGGTAACAGATTCTCCTCTGTCCAATCTTGCTATTTCTATGCCATCCAAATAAACCTTTATGCCTTTGGGGATACGATGAGAATCAAAAGGACGAGATATGGTAATGGTAATCATGGCCTTTCTATCTAGAGAATTCATAAGCGGCAACAGCAGAACATAAAGCCGTATATCCGATGATGATCCCAGCTCCTAGAGGATTCGGCAATGTTGCACCAAACCAGAAGATGCTATACAATCCTGTTAAGTCAGAACCAACCCAAGGCGGGAGCATGTCAATATCGTTTCCAGAATGAGAATACCATAAATCTGTACTATGTCTGTATACAGATAGAAGCATGAGCTCCTTTTTTGACAAGGAGGCATCTTGTATTGACAATAGACCGCTTTCGATATTCTTTGCAGCAATGATTCTGTCTTCCAAATTATCTGTGCCAAATACCAAATTGGTTAATTGATTTTGAAAAGATAGGGATGTAACACCAATATGGTTTTGTAATGATGACCGAAAGTCGTTGATATCATAAACAATATCAATGGGCATTTCTTCATCAATCAAATCATTTTGTTGGCAGAAACTTTTTAATTCACCAGAGTGGTTGATGAGATCATTGTCAATCAAGTACTCTTCTATGTAATCAAGTATTGTCTTAATTTGAACACGGTAGTCATGTAATGGTGGATTTTGATAAAAAGACTCGTATGAAACTATGGTGTCATTCTCCCCATTTGTTAACGCAAATCCATATTCTTTGAATTGCTCATCCACATATTGGCAAATTGCATTATGAATAACACCAATGGAATCGTATGGATTGTCTGAATATTCATAAATCGATGAAGGCCTATGAAGCTCTTCTTTTTTGGTTGATAGGGCGCTTTTTTCTTTATCACATCCTGCAAATCCCACAATAAGCAATGATGTTGCTAGAATCATTAAATACTTGTTTTTCATTTCTTTTGAGTTTGATTGTTATTAATTATTTTTTGGTTCATTTTATTTTTGGTTTTTGTCAAAACATATAATATAACAGCAATTTGATGGTAACTTTTTTATATTGAAAAACAGATAGTATTGCAAAGTAATATAAGGAAACTACACCTCCCGAGCCAATCAATTCCACTTGGTTTAAAGGAGAACCCGACTCTCATAATTTTTGTTTGTTTCATCCTTAATCGAGTTGTCATGCATGCAAAAATATACAAATAAACCAAATATAGAGTAATAATAGAAAAACTAAGCCAAATTTAGAATAATTCAACTTGATTATGGGTTGAAGGAAAATATGAAGGGACTTTTGGCCTTTTAAAGAATAGATAATTGTTGCGCTTTCTAGAATGCTAAAGTACCCTATTATATAGATAATGAAAAAAAGAATAAGAGGATAACAAAGGTTATCCTCTTAATTTAATATCATATTAATAACTGGAAAAAAGAGGCAGTTATTCAACCACTACCAAGTAGTAGTTTTTCTTGCCCTTCTGCATCAGGATGTACTTGCCGTCGATGAGGTCGTTGGTGGTCATCACCTTATCCAAAGTGACCTTTTCCTTGTTGACGCTCACGCCGTTGGCTTGGGTCATCTTGCGGGCTTCGCCCTTCGAGGGGAAGATCTGCGTGTTGACGGCCATGAAATCGACGATAGGGATGCCGGTTTCGAGGTCGGTGCGGGCGATGTGCTCCTGCGGCACGCCGTCGAAGATGTCCAAGAAGGTGGCTTCATCGAGCTTCTCCAAGCCTTCCTTGGTCGACTTGCCGAAGAGGATGTTGGAGGCCTCGATGGCGGCATCCAAGGCTTCCTGCGAGTGGACCAACACGGTGACCTCCTGAGCCAAACGCTTTTGCAGCACACGCATGCCCGGGTCTTTCTTGTGCTCTTCAATCAGGGCGTCGATGGTCTCTTTATCCAGCGAGGTGAAGATCTTGATGTATTTCTCGGCATCCTCGTCGCTGACATTGAGCCAGAACTGGTAGAACTTGTAAGGCGTGGTGCGCTTCGGGTCGAGCCAGATGTTGCCGCTCTCGGTCTTGCCGAACTTCTTGCCGTCGGCTTTGGTGATGAGCGGACAAGTCAGGGCAAATGCCTCGTTCTCGAAGCCCAAGGTGCGGCGAATCAGCTCCGTGCCCGTGGTAATGTTGCCCCATTGGTCGTTGCCGCCCAACTGCAGCTTGCAGTTCTTGTGCTGATAGAGCCAGAGGAAATCGTAGCCTTGCAGGAGCTGGTAGGTGAATTCGGTGAAGCTGAGGCCGTCGCGGGCGGTACCGTTGAGGCGCTGCTGCACGCTGTCCTTGGCCATCATGTAGTTCACGGTGATGTGTTTGCCCACCTCGCGGGCGAAGTCGAGGAAGGTGAAGTCCTTCATCCAGTCATAGTTGTTCACCATCTCAGCGGCATTGGGCTCCTTCGAGTCGAAGTCCAAGAACTTGGCCACTTGTGCCTTGATGCACTCTTGGTTATGACGCAAGGTCTCTTCGTTGAGCAGGTTACGCTCTTGGCTCTTGCCCGAGGGGTCGCCAATCATGCCGGTGGCACCACCCACCAGGATGATGGGCTTGTGGCCACAGCGTTGCAAATGGCGCAGCATCATGATGCCGCAAAGGTGTCCGATATGTAAAGAGTCGGCGGTCGGGTCGGTGCCGAGGTAAGCCGTTACCATTTCTTTCTGGAGGAGTTCTTCCGTTCCTGGCATGATCTGAGCCAGCATTCCGCGCCAGCGGAGTTCTTTAACAAAATTCTTCATCGTTAGTTAAGGTTATTGAGCTCGTCGAAATAAATTTGGGCGCAAAAATAGTCAATTTTTGTAATTCCTCAACCTGCACCTCATATTCTCCACCACATTCCCACCATACAGCCATGAGTCGGCAAAGTGGAGATTGCCTTTCGGGAACTTGTCCTCATAAGCCGGGATGAAGACCATCTCGGGGTCGAGGTCGGGACAGATGGTGTTATGCTTGTAGAGATAAGTCCTCGTCGGGCAAGGCACGATGAGGACGCTGTCGCGAGCATCGTTGTATTTGGCCATGCCTAAATGGAACTCAGCAGGGATAGTGTCAGGCGCCATCGTCCAAGTGGTAGGATTAATGCCCACCACGTCGCCGCGCGAAACCATGCCGATGGCCGTTGTGTCCGTTACGGAATTGAAGACGACCAGACCTTGCATCGTGCTGTCGGTGGCAGGTTGCAAAGCCTCGGGAGAGGTAGCCAACTCTTCTGCACTGACATGATAACCAACACAATAGGCGGACACCATCAACTTGCGTTGCTCGTCGGTCATGCCGTGTTTCAGCAATTCGATGAGCATCTGCGAGCCTTGGCTGTGGCCCATCAGGAAGAAGGGACGGCCGTGGTTGTAATGCGTCATATAATATTGGAAGGCATCGTTGACATCCTTTGCTGCGATTTGTGCCAACGAGTCCAACACCGGTGAAGGCTGGCTATACGCCTCGAAAAGCATTTGTCGGTAGTAAGGCGCATAGAAATTATACTCTCCATACAGCATCTTGTTGAACCGTTGGTTGCCGTTGGCCTCCTCACGCACCTCGGGCAGGGTGATGTCGGCAAACCATGATGAGTCGTTATCAGCAAAAGAGATGGCCGAGACGGTAGGATAGACATAGAAGACGTCGGCAGCCTTGGTCGTGTCGCCGCAGCTGTACCAATAGGTGGTGTCGGAATAGTCGATTCTGACTTCCACTTCATTATGTTGTCTTTGTTGTGGCTTGCAGGCAAAGGCTGAGACCATCATTAATGCCGTCAAAAGGACGAAAAAAGTCTTGTTTTTCATAGGAGGTGTCGTTATTAGGCCGACAAAGGTAGTAAAAGTTAGATTTTTTGTCGCAGACTCAATTAATTTTCGCAACTTTGCAGCGGAATTATGGAATCATAGAATTTAAATCTTAAATACAGAATAATGAAAAGAGACGAAAAAATCTTTGATCTGATTCGCCAAGAAAAAGAGCGTCAGATGCACGGAATTGAACTCATTGCTTCTGAAAACTTTGTCAGCGAGCAAGTTCTGGAGGCCATGGGTTCTGTCATGACCAACAAATACGCCGAGGGTTATCCTGGCAAGCGTTACTACGGCGGCTGCCAAATCGTCGACCAAAGCGAACAAATCGCCATCGACCGCGCCTGCCAGCTGTTCAACGCCACCTTTGCCAACGTGCAGCCCCACTCGGGTGCCCAAGCCAACATGGCTGTGATGCAAGCTTTGCTTGAACCCGGCGACACCTTCATGGGTCTCGACCTCTCGCATGGTGGTCACCTCTCACATGGCAGCCCGGTCAACGCTTCGGGTATGCTCTATAAGCCCGTCGCCTACCACGTGGCCAAGGAAACCGGCCGTGTCGACTACGACGAGATGGAAAAGATCGCCCTTGAGTGCAAGCCCAAACTCATGATCGCTGGTGCTTCTGCTTACAGCCGCGACTGGGACTACAAGCGTATGCGCGAAATCGCCGACAAGGTGGGTGCCGTCCTCATGGCCGACGTCAGCCACCCCGCTGGCCTCATCGCCAAGGGCCTGCTGAACGACCCGCTGGAGTACTGCCACCTCATCACCACCACGACCCACAAGACCCTGCGTGGTCCTCGCGGCGGCATGATCCTCATCCGTCATGACTTCGAAGATCCGCGTGGCCGCAAGACCCCGAAGGGCGAAACCAAGATGATGTCGGCTTTGATCAACAGCGCCGTGTTCCCGGGCATCCAAGGTGGACCGCTCGAGCACGTCATCGCCTCCAAGGCCGTTGCTTTCGGCGAAGCCCTCAGCGACGAGTACATGGAGTACATCCAACAAGTGAGGAAGAACGCCGCCTTTATGGCCAGAGCGTTCATGGATAAGGGTTACGATGTCATCAGCGGTGGCACCGACAACCACTCCATGCTGATTGACCTCCGTGGCAAGTTCCCGGAGATCACCGGTAAGATGGTGGAGAACACCCTCGTCCTTGCCGACATCACCGTCAACAAGAACATGGTGCCCTTCGACACCCGTTCGCCTTTCTTGACCTCTGGTCTGCGTGTTGGCACACCTGCCATCACCACCCGTGGTCTGAAGCAAGACAAGATGGCCGTTATCGTTGACTTGATCGATGACGTCATCAGCGACATTAATCCTGAGACCAAGACCGCTTCGGAGGCCAAGATCAAAGCCGTCCGCGCTGAGGTCAACAAGATGATGAAGGATTACCCGCTCTTTGCTTGGTAATACTTTCTTATCAGCGAAAACAAAAACGCCTGGTTCTTTGGATCGGGCGTTTTTTTATGTATGTTTGCGAGCAATTAGCACAAAGGACCATGAATATTATCAACTTTGCCGAGAGCTATAGTATCATTAACCAATATGTTGCTGAGCTTAGAGATGTAAAAATCCAAGCGGACAGAAATACCTTTCGCCACAATTTGCAACGCATCGGCCAGATGATGGCTTATGAGGTGAGCAAGACTTTGCGTTATTCCGAAAAAGATATCCAAACACCCTTAGCATCTGCTAAAACAAGCACGCCTGACGATGAAGTTGTGTTGGCTACTGTGTTTCGGGCTGGGCTTCCTTTCCATCAAGGTTTTTTGGACGTCTTCGACCATGCTGGCAACGCCTTTGTTTCAGCATATCGTTATTACATGGATGAGAAGCATGAGGAGGTGGGCATTAAGGTGGAATATTTGGCTGCTCCTAACCTGACTGACAAAACCTTGATCATCGCCGATCCGATGCTGGCTACTGGAGGTAGCTTGCAGTTGGCATACGAGGCATTGTGCACCAAAGGCATTCCCAAGCACTTGCATCTTTGCTGCGTTATTGCTTCCCAGGAAGGCATTGACAACTTAATGAAACTCTTCAAGCCTTTGGACAATGTCACGCTATGGTGCGCAGCCGTCGACCCGATACTGAACGAGCATAAGTATATCGTTCCTGGTCTTGGCGATGCTGGCGACCTCGCTTATGGCAATAAGATCTGATTAAAGTGCGGTGATGATTTCCTCAAAACTTCGCTCGTCTTCCAAGCCCTTCATCTTTTCTTGCTTGATGCGTGACTTGCGGCGGGCATAGCTGTTGGTTTGCAGGTTCATCAAAATCGAGATGACCTGGTTGCTGAAGCCTTGCTTGGTGAGGCAGCAGATTTGCAGGTCGCTCTTGGTCAGTGTGGGGTATTTTCCCTTAAGCCGTTTGGTGAAGTCGCTGTAGACCTTGTCGATGAGTGTCACGAAGTCGTCCCATTCGGTTTCCTTCAGGTTGAAGTCGAGGGTGGATGCGGTGATTTGCTCGGTGAGGGCGAGTGCGGTCACGTACACCTTGTTTTTCTTGAGTTCCAACTCCAACTGGTTCTTCATCTCCTCGGCTTTCAGTTTGGCACTCAGCGTTTTCTGTCGCAAAAGAAGCAGCACCACGACCAAGGCCACCAATAAACCACCTAAGATGAGGTAGAGATACAGGCTCTTCAGCTTCTGTTGGGCTTGCAGGGCGTCTTTTTGCATCTGTAGGTCGTACTCCGCTTTGATGCGTTGCACCTGTTCGTTCCGGTGTTCATGGTCGGCTTGCATCATGTTCTCATTGAAAAGCTCGTGACATTCGAGGGCTTGCTGATAGTCGCCTATCATCTGATAGAGATAAGAAAGGCTTTGGTAAGCCGACATGCGGATACCAGCCATCTCATTATGAGTAGCTTCGGTGAGGTGTATAATGGCAAGGCTATCCTGCTCCAGATAGTAGTAGGCCAAGCCTAATGTCAGTTGGCTGTCGCCTTCGGCACCTCCAGCCCGAGCGTGGGTGACGCGTTCTATCACCTGCCCATAGTCTTCCTTCACTAAAAGTACATCACGGCTAGATTCGAGTAGGATGTCGTTTTCCATCGTTTTATCACTCAAAGCTTCAGCTATTTCAAGAGCTTCATTGTAATATTGTTCAGCCGCATCGGTGTTCTCTAAAGAGGCTGACGCTCGGCCGCAGTTACGCAGAGCTGTCATGAGTAATACCGAATCATTGATTTCACGAGATAGTCCTACAGCTTCAGTATGAAGCATCATGGCTTCGTTAAACAAGCCATGTTTCCAACACCTGTTGCCAAGAAGGTCGTCGATTTGGCCTTTGAGTTGTTTTACTTCAGGTTGGTCTTGTTTGCAGTGGTTGATGGCGAGCAAGGCTTTGCTGAACGATTCGGCCGCTGCTTCCGATTGTTTGTTGGTAAGCTGCTCTTGGCCTTCCTGGAGGTGTTTTTCAGCTTCTTTGAACCAAAATGTTTCGTGGTGGCAGGCTGTAACGCCCGCCACCCAGAGAAATATCAAAATTAAATCTCTTATTCTCACCACTTTACAAGCTTCACCGTTTGTTCACTCACGCTGAAGAAATACATGCCCGTAGGCAGATTGGAAATGTCAATCTGCTGGGTTTCGGTATGGATTGTGCCCTGCATTAGGGTTTGTCCCATGAGGTTAGTGATGCGGTAGGTTGGGTTTGTTAAAGTTGCAATGTTTTGTGTCTCCACGAACAAAGTTCCGCGGGTTGGATTTGGATATACGGCAAAACCGTTTTCGGAGGTTTCGTTCAAACCATGGTGCAATTGTTCGTATACTTCATCGCAGTCCCGATTACCATATCTGAAGTTCAAAGAACCATTCACCCAATAGCATCTCAAACCGTCTACACGATAGCCTTTGCCTTGGAACATCAGCCGCTCGGGGAAGAAACTGGTGAGGTGTCCGATGCCGCAAACGATGTCACCACTGAATAAATCGTTTTCGTCTCTTACATGTATTGTACGGTAACTTCTGCCTTCATAGTCAATTCTTCCTTCAGCATCTACATGCATGATGAGGCTTTCGTTGCCGACCTTGATTTCCCATTCGTCGCCCACTTCGGCAGTTAAATCGTACAAAGTGGTGAATTCCTGCAAAGTCTTGTTCCACCAATACACCTTGCCGTTTTCTTCATAGATATATTCGTGTGTTACTTCGGTGTGAGCTTCCTTGTCGTAATGCGTGTTGCTGCGCACAATGATCTTGGGGCGTTTGCCCATCATGACGGTGTCGCCCGTGTGTTGTAAATGCTGGTAGGTAATACTGCCATTGTCGTTTTTGATTTCATAGTACCATTCCCCCTCGAGGTTGGTCTCTGTTTCGATGAAATTGGTGAAATAGTTCCATCCCTCGGCGTTTTGGTAGGCTTCGGTACAGCCAAAAGGTATATGAATTGGAGTGTTTGTGTCGTATCCCTCAAAGGCAAAAGAATATAAATCGGTAAAATCAAGTGTAGGTGGTATTGTGTTTGGAGAATAAATCTCATCGAAAGAGGTATTCTTAAATGCCAATTGATTAATTTGAGTAAGCGAGGCAGGTAATCTTAATGCTCCTGTTAGATGGTTACAACCTATAAAAGCACTGCTTCCGATAGTAGCTACAGATTCTCCCAAAACAAGTTCTGAGAAGTCATTTTCAGCAAAAGCAGCACTAACAATAAGGTTTACAGAATTCGGTATGACAAGTGTTCCAGAAAAATGGCAATTCGCGAAGGCACAATTCTTTATTGTGGAAAGTGATGAAGACAGTGTCAAACTGCCACTAAAACTACATCCAAAAAACGCATGATGCCCTATTTCTGTCACGGAATTGGGTATGGTTAATGATCCTGAAAAACCGCTTACATAAAAAGCCATTGAGCCAAGCGTTTCCAATGATTCCGGTAGAGCAAGGGACCCCGCGAAACTGTTATAAGCAAAAGCTCCATCTTCAATAATCCTAACAGAATTAGGAATTAACAAAACACCACTGTTGCCCATAGCATAAAAAGCCTCCTGGCAAATAATCTCAATACCATCAGGAATAGTGCTAGTCTTACACCCCACTACTAATGCATTGTCTTCTCTTCTTATGATAGCGTTGCTTTCAGAATAGTATGTTGGATTTCCTTCTTCCATTGAGATAGATTCCAATAATTCACAGGATCCAAACGCTCTTGGAGTGATAGTATTTACAGTATTTGGTATAAAAATAGACGTAATGTTGCAACCCCAAAAGGTGTTGGCGTCTATGGCGGTAATAGTGTAATTGATGTCATTGTTAACCACGACAGAAGAAAGAATGATTTCTCCTTGAGGTGCAACATAGTACTCATAGTAATCGCCCTGGAACCAAGGGTCGCTATCAGAACGAGGGTGGGTTAGTATTACCGTATGGACTTCCTCGTCTGTAATGCGATAGTACAATGTTTGTCCTGTCTCACATACAGCAGAGAAATCAAATTGGGTCTCTTGCGCGATTCCATTCACGGCTATAGCCACCATAAATAACGCGATTGCAATTAACTTTTTCATAACTATTATTTTTTATATTGTTAATCTTTTGTTGATCTTTTATCGGTTTGTTTTTGCATTTCTTTAGGTTTGCAAGGCAAAGGTAGCACAATTCTTAAAATGAAAAAGCATTTGTCAAGACCCTAAAAGGCCATGTCTATCATATCGCAAAGATACAAAAAAATAAACGGTTGGATTTCAAATTGTTGTTAAATCGAAATCCAACCGTTGTCTATGGGGTTGTCTATCATAGGGACGTATTCAATGCGTCCCTACAAGCCGAAAAACATTATTTTTTCGGCTTCAATTCGTCGAAAATCATGTTGCGCAGGTTGTCGATCGGGACTCGCTTCTGTTGCATGGTGTCGCGGTCGCGCACAGTGACGGTGTTGTCAACCAAGGTGTCGTTGTCGACGGTGACGCACATCGGCGTGCCGATGGCATCTTGTCTTCTGTAACGCTTGCCGATGGAGTCTTTCTCCTCGTATTGGCACATGAAGTCGGACTTCAGCGAGTCAATGATCTCGCGGGCCTTCTCCGGCAGACCGTCTTTCTTGACCAAGGGTAATACGGCGACCTTGTAAGGAGCCAAGATAGCCGGCAGCTTCAGCACCACGCGCTCCGAGCCGTCTTCCAGCTTCTCCTCGGTGAAGGCGTTGCTGAACATGGCGAGGAACATGCGGTCGAGGCCGATGGAGGTCTCGATGACGTAAGGCGTGTAGCTCTCGTTGGTGTCGGGATCGAAATATTGGAGCTTCTTGCCAGAGTATTTGGCATGGGCCGAGAGGTCGAAATCTGTGCGGCTGTGGATGCCTTCCAGCTCCTTGAAGCCGAAGGGGAAGTCGAACTCGATGTCGGTGGCGGCGTTGGCGTAGTGAGCCAGCTTCTCATGGTCGTGGAAGCGGTATTTCTCGGCGGGCAGACCCAAAGAGAGGTGCCAGTTGAGGCGTTCCTGCTTCCAGTGTTGGAACCATTCGAGCTCCGTGCCGGGACGGACGAAGAACTGCATCTCCATCTGCTCGAACTCGCGCATACGGAAGATGAACTGACGGGCCACAATCTCGTTGCGGAAGGCCTTGCCGGTTTGGGCGATGCCGAACGGAATCTTCATGCGGCCGGTCTTCTGCACATTGAGGTAGTTGACGAAAATACCCTGTGCTGTCTCGGGACGCAGGTAGATGGTGTCGGAGCCATCGGCCACGCTGCCCATCTTGGTGGCAAACATCAGGTTGAACTGACGCACGTCGGTCCAGTTGCGGGTGCCGCTGATGGGGCAGACAATCTCCAGGTCGAGGATGAGTTGCTTGATGGCATCGAGGTCGTTACGCTCCATGGCGCCATAGAGGCGGTGGCTGATTTCCTCGATTTTGGCCTTGTGTTCCAAGACGCGCGGGTTGGTGGTCACGAATTGCTCTTCGTTGAAGGCGTCGCCGAAGCGTTTGCGGGCTTTCTCCACCTCTTTATTAATCTTCTCCTCGATCTTGGCCATGTAGTCTTCGACGAGCACATCGGCGCGGTAGCGTTTCTTCGAGTCGCGGTTGTCGATGAGCGGGTCGTTGAAGGCGTCCAAGTGGCCAGAGGCCTTCCAAGTGGTGGGGTGCATGAAGATGGCGGCGTCGATGCCCACGATGTTTTCGTGCATCTGCACCATGGCTTTCCACCAGTATTCGCGGATGTTCTTCTTCAACTCCACGCCGTTTTGGCCGTAGTCGTAGACAGCCGACAATCCGTCATAAATCTCGCTCGAAGGGAAAATGAAGCCATATTCCTTCGCATGAGCGGTTATCTTCTTGAAAAAATCTTCTTGGTTCATTATTGGTAACTATTTAAAATTCAGACTTTAATACTTAAAAATTAGATAATCAGCATCGCGTCACCATAGGTAAAGAAACGATACTTTTCGGCAATGGCTTCCTTGTAGGCTTTCATCAGCAAATCGTAACCAGCGAAAGCTGCCACTTCCATCATCATCGGTGATTTGGGAAGGTGGAAGTTGGTGATCATGCAGTTGGCGACCGAGAAGGTGTAAGGCGGGAAGATGAATTTGTTGGTCCAGCCTTTAAAGGGTTTGATCTTGCCGCTGATGGTCATGGCGGTTTCGAGTGCCTTCAATGAAGTGGTGCCAACGGCAAACACGTTGTTGTGGCGTTGGTTGGCTTCGTTGACCAGAGTACAGCATTCCTCGTCGATATACATCTCTTCCGAATCGGGCTTGTGCTTGGTGAGGTCTTCCACTTCGATGTCGCGGAAGTTACCCATGCCAGGGTGCAGAGTCAGCTCGGCGAAAGATGCGCCAACGATTTCAAGGCGTTTCATCAGGATCTTGCTGAAGTGCATGCCAGCAGTAGGAGCCGAAACAGCACCTTCCACTTTGGCGTAGATGGTCTGGAAGTCTTCGGCATCTTCAGGCGTTTCGTCACGGTTGAGCTCTTTTGGGATGGGCGTATGGCCTAATGAAGACAGTGTTTTCTTGAATTCGTCATAGGTGCCGTCATACAGGAAACGCAGCGTTCTTCCTCTTGATGTGGTGTTGTCGATGACTTCGGCCACCAGCTCGTCGCCTTCTCCGAAATACAATTTATTGCCGATACGGATTTTGCGCGCTGGGTCGACAAGCACGTCCCACAAACGGCTTTCGGGGTCAAGTTCGCGAAGCAATAGTACTTCGATCTTGGCACCTGTCTTTTCCTTTTCACCATAGAGTTTGGCGGGAAACACTTTTGTGTTGTTGATGACAAACACGTCGCCGTCTTTGACGTAATTGATGAGGTCCTTGAAGATGCAATGCTCAATCTTCTCGGTTTTTCTGTCGACAACCATCAAACGGGCTTCGTCACGGTTTTGCATCGGATGGAGCGCGATCAATTCGCTGGGCAGGTTGAATTTGAACTGCGATAATTTCATGCTATATTAAGTTTTGATTTTCCTTATAAGGGGCACAAAGATAATGCAGGACAAAAGTTTTGTCAAGTTTTTTTCTTAAACTAATGGTTATCAGCTTTTTTCTGCTGTTTTTCTTCCTGCTCTTTCTTCCACTCCTTGAAAGCGTCGCCCGTGTCAACAATGTGCTGTCTCAGTTTCTCCAAAGGCCAAGCATCTTCAACGTTGAAGTTGCCGATGCGGGTGCGCCGAAGCGAGGTGAGGCAAGCGCCGTTGCCCAAGGCTTTGCCGAAGTCGTTGGCGAGGCTGCGTATGTAGGTGCCCTTGCTGCATGTCACCTCGAAGTCGAGTTTGGGGAAACGGTCGAGATTGAGTTTGAAATCATCGATGCGGACATCACGGGCTTTCAGCTCGATTTCTTCGTCGGAGCGGGCATAGTCGAAGGCGCGTTTTCCTTTGATTTTAATGGCGGAGTACTTAGGTGGGTATTGCTTGAGGTCGCCGAGGAATTGTTGCCGGGCAGCTTCTATCTGTTCTGGAGTGATGCCATCCGTGGGGAAGAAGGCGTTGGGCTCGCTTTCCAAGTCAAAGGTTGGTGTGGTTTGTCCCAGTAGAATCGTCCCGGTGTAGGTCTTCACCTGCGCTTGAAATGTATCGATTTGTTTGGTCATCTTGCCCGTACACAATATGAGCAGACCCGTTGCCAAGGGGTCCAAAGTTCCGGCATGTCCTACCTTGAGCTTGCGGATGCCATAGCAACGGTTGAGCAAGGAACGGATGAAGTTGACCGTGTCGAACGACGTCCAGTCCAAAGGTTTGTCGATGAGGATGACCTCGCCTTCTTCGAAGTTGAACATCAGGCGAAGATTATGGCAACGAGGCCGATGATGGCGCAATAGACGGCAAACCAAATCAGCTTACCTTTCTTCACGATGTTGATCATCCACTTGCAGGCGAAACAGCCTGCGATGAAGGCGGCTAGGAAGCCTACGATGGCAGCCAAAGGCGAGATGCCGTCCATGGCTTGACTGAAGCCGACATCAAAGATGTCCTTGATGTCAAGCAATGCCTCGCCAAGGATGGGAGGAATGACCATTAGGAAGGAAAACTGGGCTAGCTTTTCCTTTTTGTTGCCAAGCAACAAACCTGTCGCGATGGTTGAGCCAGAACGAGAGAGACCTGGCATAACGGCGCAGGCCTGGGCAATACCGATGATGAAGGCATGCAGACCACTGATGTTTTCCTTCTGACGCGGTTTGGCAAAGTAGGAAAAGGCAAGCAATGTAGCTGTCACTAAGAGCATGATGCCCACGATGAGGAGACCCGAGCCAAACACTTCCTCCACTTTGTCCTTGAAGAAGAAGCCCACGATAGCCACTGGAATCATCGAGATGAGAATGTTGATGGCATATTTGGTGCCGTCGTTGAGGCCTTGGTAGGTTCGCCACGACTGACGGGCGAACAAATCCTTGAAGATCCACACGATTTCCTTCCAGAGGATGACTAAGGTGCTGAGCACGGTGGCCACATGAAGCAATACGGTAAACGTGAGGTTTGAAGAGCCGTCGTCAAGGCCAAAAAGGGCTTGGCCGATGGCCAGATGTCCACTGCTGCTGACGGGAAGATATTCCGTCAGGCCCTGAAGCAGGCCGAGTATTAATGCTTGTAACCAACTCATTTCTTGCTCCTCCAGAAGATTGCAACGATCTCTACCACAAAGCCAGCCAAGACCAAGATGGGAGCTAAGGTCAGGTGTTGAAAGTCAAACATCTTTTCGTTGAAGACATCGGGGTCGCTTGAGCCACCACCAATCATCAGGATGAAGCCAATTGCGATGAGGGCAAGGCCAATGAGGACGATGATGTAATTCTGTTTTCCGAAAGGCATTACCTTCTGTTCGTCAGAGATTTCGTTGGTTTCTTTTTTGTTTTTTTCTTTTGCCATGGTATAATGTTGTTTGTTTTTCGATTTTTATACGTGCCCTTCGATGGGTTCGGTGTCTCTATGCATACAGTCGATCGACATCAGCGTTGAGGTATTTCCTAAGGGCTGAGTGGGTGGAAAGACCTCCGAGCAGAATGCCTAGGATGATGATCCCAATGAAAATGCCGATGATTATCTTGTAGTCCTGAATGGCTGACATCTCAGGAATTCGTTTGTTAAGGCCGTAGAGTAATAAGGCAAGGAAAGCATCCGCCAACAACGCTCCGAAAAAGCCTTGAGAAATACCACTTTTGATAAAAGGCCTACGGATATAGGAGGCTGTGGCACCTACAAGTTGCATGCTGCGAACAAGGAAACGCTTGGAATATATGCTAAGGCGTATGGTATTTCGAATCAAGGTGACAGCGATGATAAGAAGGATGACGCTGGCAATCATCAGTGCAAACCCGATGCGGCGTACGTTTTGGTTGATGAGGTCGACGAGTGACTTCTGATAGTAAACCTCCTTGATGTCGGCATTGCCAAGCAGTTGTGATTCAATCACGTTGAGGCTGTCGTTATTGGCCCAAGCGGCGTTGAAACGAACGTCGATGGAAGGGAGGAGAGGGTTTTCCTCGTTGCCGAGCCATTGGAGGAAGTCTTCGCCAAGGTCATCACTAAGGCGGCGTATGGCCTCTTCTTTGGTGATGTATTCCGTCGACTTGACGGCAGGCATGGCATCGAGTTCTTTTTGCAAGCGTAAGATATTGGCTTCCTTTACATTGCTGTTCATCACAATCTCAAAACCGATGTTTTCCTTAAGGTGGTTGGAGAGCTTCTTGGCATGCATGATGAGAAGGGCGAATACACCTAATAGGAAGAGTACCAAAGCGATACTCATCAGCGACATAAAGTAGGATCCTGCCACGCGGCGTTTGCTTGAACTCTTTTCTGACATATTGACTTCGTCGAATCTTACGATTTCATCTTATTATGAAACGGCAAAGATAAACAATTTATGCGGCGTAGTGGAAAAATTTCTATTTTTGTACTTCCAAATCTATGGGAAATGCAAGTACTGAAATCCAACATACGCACTGATTCCGAGGAGTTCAAGCAGAACGAGAAGAACTTCCTTGCCTTGATGACGCAATATCGTGAGGCAATGTCGGCCTCTATGCAGGGAGGGGGCGAGGCTGCTGTGGCCAAGCACAAGAAACGCAACAAGCTGCTCGCCCGTGAACGCATCGACTTGCTCATTGACCCGAACACCCCGTTTTTGGAACTGTCACCAATGGCTGCCTACGGCACCTATAACAACGACTTTCCTTCGGCTGGCATCATCACTGGCATTGGTGTCATCCAAGGTCGTGAGGCGGTCATCGTGGCCAATGATGCCACTGTAAAAGGAGGCACTTACATGCAGTACACGGTGAAGAAACACCTTCGTGCACAGGAAATTGCCATGGAAAACCATCTGCCTTGCGTCTATATGGTCGACAGTGGTGGCGCTTTCTTGCCAGAACAGGATACAGTCTTCCCTGATCGTGACCACTTTGGCCGTTTCTTCTATAATCAAGCACGCATGTCGGCCATGGGCATCCCGCAGATTGCCATCGTGATGGGTATGTGTACAGCTGGTGGCGCTTACGTTCCTGCCATGAGTGATGAGACCATTATCGTGCGCAACCAAGGCACGATTTACCTTGGTGGACCGCCCTTGGTAAAGGCTGCTACGGGCGAGGTGGTTACTGCTGAAGAACTAGGTGGTGGCGAGATGCACACCTCCGTGTCGGGTGTGGCCGATCACTTGGCCGAAAACGACCAGCATGCCTTGCAGATTTGCCGCAACATATTCAAGACTCTGGAGAAGTCCCACCGCCAGAAACTGGATATATTACCTGTGGAAGCTCCTTTGTATGACCCGCACGACCTGTACGGTCTCGCGCCTATCGACTTCCACAAGCTCGTCGACCCAAGGGAAATCATCGCTCGCCTTGTCGATGGCAGCCGTTTCCAGGAGTTCAAGTCACGCTATGCAACTACCATCGTTTGCGGCTTTGCCCACTTGATGGGATTTCCTGTTGGAATCATCGCCAACTACGGTGTGTTGTTCTCGGAATCAGCCTTAAAAGCTACCCATTTCATCGAGTTATGCTGCCAACGTAACATTCCCTTGGTGTTCTTGCAAAACATAACAGGCTTCATGGTGGGCAAGCAATACGAGCAGGGGGGTATCGCCAAAGACGGCGCCAAAATGGTGCATGCTGTCTCTAATGCCAATGTGCCTAAGTTTACGGTTATCTTTGGTGGCTCGTTCGGTGCCGGTAACTACGGTATGGCAGGACGTGCCTACAGCCCGAGGTTGCTCTTCATGTGGCCCAACGCCAAGATTTCCGTTATGGGTGGCGAGCAGGCTGCCAGCGTGTTGGCCACTGTCAAGGAAGACCAATACAAATATAAAGGCCTTGAAGTGCCTAAAGACGAAATCGCCCAGTTGAAGAAAGAGATTCTGGCCAAATATGACTATGAAGGCTCGGCGTTTTATAGCACTGCACGGCTATGGGACGATGGCATCATCGATCCAATAGACACAAGGAAGATTTTGGCTTTAGGCATTGCTGCCTCGTTGAACCAGCCCTTCCCACAGCAACAGTTTGGCGTGTTCAGGATGTAACAGTCCTCGCAATCTTTTCGATATTCAAACTTCTCGCCGAAGCGTCGATGATGTCTTTATAGATGCCACCTTTCTTGTATATGGTGTCGGGGTCACCGTCTTCTTCAACGCGACCTTGCTGTAAGGCATAGATATAGTCGGCATCAATGATCTGCGAGATGCTATGCGAGATGATGATGACGGTGCGGTCTTTCTTGATGGCATCGATGCTGTTCTTGATTTGCTCAGTCGCGATAGCATCAAGGCTAGCCGTTGGCTCGTCAAGGAAGATGATGGGCGGGTTTTTGAGGAACATGCGTGCGATGGCAACACGTTGCTGTTGACCACCTGAAAGGTCGGCGGCATTGTTGTTGAATTGCTTCGGCAACTCCATGACCTGGTCGTAGAGATGCGACTTCTTGGCAGCCTCCACCACGTCTTCGTGCGTAGCCTTGGGATTGCCGTAAAGGATATTCTCCTCGATGGTGCCATCGAAGATGTGGTTCTTTTGCAGCACGAGACCGATGTTCTCACGAAGGTATTGCGTGTCGTATTCGCGCAAATCCACACCATCCAAGAAAATCTGGCCCACTTGAGGCTCATAGAACTTGTCCAATAGGTTGACGATGGTACTCTTACCCGCACCGGAGAGTCCGACCAAGGCGGTAATCTTGCCCGGGTCGATGGTCATATTCACATCGAAAAGGGCTTGGTTGCCATTGGGATAGGTGAAGTCGACATGCTTGATTTCGAACTTGCCGTGAATCTTCTCGGGACGGTAGCTGCCCGAAGGCTCGATTTCTTTCTCGGAGTTGAGGATGCCGAAAAAGCCCTCAGCATAGATCAAGGCGTCGTTCACGTCATCGAAGATGCGCTGCAACTGCGTGATGGGGGCTATGACATTGCTGAACAGCATCACATGGTACATGATCTTACCGATGGTCATTCCTGGATAACCTTTCAGTACGAGGTAGGCGGTGAGGATGATGACCAATACGGTGCCGACCTGCCTCACGAAGCTCTTCACACCGTTGTAATAGAAGGCCACACGACGGGTCTTCATTTGGTTTTCAGTCACTTGATTCTGAATATCAAGCTGCTTCTGAGCCTCAATCTGCTCTCGGTTGAAACTCTTGATGACGTTGATGGAGTCTATGATGTTCTTGATGCCCTGGCTCTTGGTCTCGAGATGGGAACGCATTTCACGGCGCCAGCCTTTGAGACGCTTGGCCTGACGGTAAGTGATCCAAAAATAGATGGGTACGATGCCCAAAGCTACCAAGCCGACATACACATTGGCGGCAAACATCAGTATCAAAGCCAGCAATGCACTCGTGAACAAAGGCAAGAGGTCGATGAAGAAGTTCTGCACTGTGCGCGATAGGCTGCTCACACCTTGGTCGATACGGGCCTGGAGTTTGCCTGTGGCATTGTCTCCCGAGTTGAAAAAGGCCATCTTGAAGGTCAACACCTTCTCGATGACGCTTTGGGCTAGGTCGCGGCTGACGAAGATGCGCATCCGCTCGCCGTAGTAGTTTTGGGCAAAGGTGATGAGGGCCGAAAGGATTTCCTTGCCCAGCAACACGATGGTGATGATGGTCATGATGCGGGCGGCCCGGCTCCAGCTGAAGTCAGTCCCGATGAGCGCATTGATGGCGTCGACGGTCCTATCCAAGACGATGGCGTTGACCTGGGCCATCAGAGAGCCGACGAGAGTTAGTATTAAAGTGATGAAGACCAGCCATTTGTATGGCTTTACAAAGGGTCGGATGTTCTTGAAGAGTTGGAAGAGATTCATAGTATTTTATGATTGTTTAATTGTTTTCGAAGAGAACGTACATCAAGCAATTGCGACAATCGAACTCGAGTCGGAAGACATTGGAACCGTTACGGATCCATAAAGGTGTTGCCTTTTGCCCCGTTTCCTTGCTGCACATGCCATTGGCAAAGCGTATGCAATGGTGGCAGGTCATAAGGTGGTCAGGAAAGGCGTCAGGGTCGATGGTTGTTGTTGAGACTTTCCCTGAAACGATTCTATGCATGCGGTTATTCCGATGGTTTTCTATCAATTCGGACATCATCTTTTCCACCAGATTCCGTTTCATATCTCCGATAACCGAGGCGGGAATAAGACGCGGTTCGGTGAAACGAAGCTCCAGACTTACTGGATTGAACACCGTGTCGCCCCATTGCAGGGCCTTTTTGCGGATGTTTTCGGTGGCTTTCTCAGGGTTGTTGGCAGAGATTTTGTCAATTGAGAATTGAGAATTGAGAATTGATAATTTGGGTTGGGAGATGTGTTGGGCGGATAGTTCATAGCCGGTTTCTGTCTCGGCCAAGGTTAGATTAATGTCGATTTTTCGGTTGCCATTGGAGGCATCCACCTGTTTTTGCCATTCAATGTCGTAATTGCGATAGATCTTTGTGCCACGTTGGGCGCCATGGGGGCGGTTGCACGATACTGTTTGGCCATTCACCACATCAGCCCGCAACCCCTGCAGTTCGTTGTTTTCATTCAAGAAACAAAGGCCGTCACCGTTGTGCAAAGTCTTGCCGGTTTCGATTTCCATGCGGAGAGGATTGCACCAACGTACTACTCCGATGTATTCGCCCATCGATTTCGGGGTAAAAGGGGCGTCGATGCCTTTTTGCCTGCCATGGATGAAGAAATCGGTGAAACCACGGTTGAAGGATTTCTCCGGGTTGACCTCGAAGTTATAGTTGCAATGTCCTAGCGAAGCCTGCTCCAGATCGGAACGGTGGCTGATGATTTCATCTAGTTTTTGGCGATAGAAGGCGGTTACGTTTTTCACGTAATCGGCATCTTTCATGCGGCCTTCAATCTTGAAGCTTGTGATGCCGGCATCAATGAGTTCCTCCAGATGAGCACTGTTGTTGAGGTCTTTCAAACAGAGCAGATGACGGTTCTTGAAGAGCTCCTTGCCGTCGGCATCAAGCAAATCCCAAGGCAAGCGGCAGGGCTGAGCGCAGGCGCCGCGATTGGCGCTACGGTTACCAATATACTGGCTTAGATAGCATTGTCCACTATGACTGACGCAGAGAGCCCCATGCACGAAAAACTCCAAAGGCACAGAAGTTTTCTCTCGGATTTCCTGTATTTGTTTTATGCTTAGCTCACGACCTAGGACCACTTGACTGAAGCCTAATTGTTCCAGCATTTGCACTTTTTCCACTGTCAGGTTGTCGCATTGTGTGCTGGCATGAAGTGGAATGGGAGGTAAATCAAGCTGGAGCAGTTGCATGTCCTGGACAATCAACGCATCGACGCCAACATTCCAGCAATCATACGCCATCTTGCGGGCACGTTCCAATTCATTATCATACAGCAAGGTATTCAACGTCACGTAGACTTTGGCGTCAAACAAGGCCGCATGGCGGCACAGGCGTTCGATATCCTCCATATTGTTGGACGCCTTTTCGCGAGCGCCAAAGTCGGGGCCACCGATATAGACGGCATCCGCCCCATGGTTGATGGCAGCCATGCCTACTTCGCAATCCTTGGCGGGAGAGAGAAGCTCGATTCTTGTTGTTTTCATGGCGCAAAAATACGTTTTTCAGCTCGAAATAGGATTTTTTTCATAATTTTGCGCGTTTTGTATTTATGAAAACACGAATAAAAACAATATTGTTTGCACTGACGGGGGTACTGCTTTTTGCTTCTATGCTTCGAAACTGTTTCAACTTGCCTAGATTCAGGGGGTTGAAAGGAGTGGTTGTGGAACAGGCCAAGCCTCAACTCAACTTTAAGAGTTACAGTAATGGCAGTTTCCAAACCCAGACCGAGCAGTATCTCAAGCAGCATTTTGGTTACCGCGAGCCACTGATTCGACTCCATAATCAATATCTTTGGGATTTTTATGGTAAAACGCCTGTTTCTGAGGGACAAATCGTATTTGGGAAAGACGGCTGGATCTATGAGCCATGGGTGGTGAGAGACTATTATCAAACCCTCTTTTTCACCCATGCCGATAATGCCGAGGAAATGACCCGGCTGTTGAAAGGAGAAGCCAAACGCTTGTACCAGTTGCAACATATCTTAGAGCCTTATGGTAAATATCTCTTTGTGTGCATGCCCCCTTCAAAGGATATGATCTATCCGGAATACCTTCCTGAAAACCATGACACAAGGCATGAAGGAGAAGAAAAAATGTCTGCTCGCTTTTTTGTCAAGGATGAATATGCCCGACTGGGTGTAAACTTTCTGGATTTGGGGCAAGATTTCCTGTTGATGAAGGACACTGCCGACTTTATGTTGTTCCCGACAACCGGAACACACTGGTCGAGATACGCCTCGCTGTTTGCCGCCGACACTCTTATCCGTTACATGGAATATTTGGGTGACATCAATATGAGGAATCTGGTTATTGGACCTCGGACTTTAGCAGATGCCGAAGATCAGGATAAAGACCTTGAGAATCTCCTCAACTTGATCAGGGCACTCCCTCGACCACAATATTACTATGCAACGGCGACTACCGACAATGATAGCACAGCCGTGAAGCCCAAAATGATCACCATCGGCGACTCGTTCTGGTGGAACATTGTCCAGCAACTGCCGATGAAGGAAATCTTTTCGGCTTTCCCCTATTGGTACTACAATAGCACCATCTATTACGATAAAAACCACCATTCGGTGGATGAAGTCGACCTAGTAGACGAAATACTGTCCACGGATTTCTTCAATCTGTTCTACAGCTCGACGCAGCTCTACAGAATGAACAACGACTTCACGAAGAAGGCCTTGATAGCCCTTTGCTACGATCCTGAAGAAATTGAATCCATCAACGATGACATCGAGCAGAGCATCCGTTGTGACTCGAAATGGATGGAAAGACTGGAGGAAAGGGCCTCAACGCAGGGAAAAACCATTGACGAAGTTGTCAGCAATGAGAGGAAATGGCTTGTCAACAAGTTCCCGGAAAAGTATTTCCCCGCACTAAAAGACAGCATTCCCACCAAACGCGCTAAGCGCGTAGAAGCTTATTATACACTAGACTCCCTGTCTTTCATCGAGCAAGAGATTGAAAAAGTCATCCTTGAACTCAAAGCCAGCGAGCAAAAGATGGTCTCCATACGCGAAAAGGCGACTAAACATAACAAAACCATTGATAAGGCGCTTCGCGATGACGCACATTGGGTCGTCAACAACAAAATCCAGCGGGGTGTCTTGAAATGGCATGGAACAACAAAACATTAATCAAAGAAACAAACAACCATGGTATTCAGTAGTAACGTCTTCCTCCTATACTTCATGCCAGCCTTCTTCCTGGTCTATTTCCTCACACCGAGGAAAGCCAGAAACTATGTGCTCTTGCTGGCATCGCTCGTCTTCTACGCCTGGGGCGCGCCGGAGTTTATCATCCAGCTCGTCGCCTCAACCGTGGCCAACTTCTACCTGGTCCAATGGATGTGTAAGACCGAGAAAAAAGGACTGAAAAAGCTGCTTTGCGGCATTTCCATTATCATCCCTATCGGGTTGCTTCTGTTTTACAAGTACGGCAACTTCACGATGGAAAACCTTAACGCCATTATAGGCCTTACGGGACATGCCCCGCTCACATGGAAACGTATCATGCTACCCATCGGCATTTCTTTCTTCTCGTTCCAAAGCGTCACATACACCTTGGACACTTACCGTGGCGTCAATAAGCCGATGGAAAAACTTACCGATTTTGTGTTGTACATCATCATGTTCCCACAGCTGATTGCCGGTCCGATCATCCGTTATTGCGACGTGGCCGACCAAATCCGCAGCCGCGAGTCGACCATGGACGACCGCTTACAGGGCTTCTACCGCTTCGTCATCGGCTTGTGCAAGAAAATCCTTATCGCCGACGTGATAGGTGCCCAAGTGGATGCTATACTGGGTCCTGCCAATTACTCCCTTCTGGACGCAGGACAAATCTCGGACATCTTCTCACGTGTGGCCAACCTTGACAGCACCACGGCTTGGATTGTGTCGTTGGCATATACCTTCCAGATTTATTTCGACTTTGCGGGTTACAGCGACATGGCCATCGGCTTGGGTCGCATCATGGGTTTCAGATTTCCCGAGAACTTCGACAATCCATATACCTCACGCTCCATTACTGAGTTCTGGCGTCGTTGGCACATGACGTTAGGAGCGTTCATCATGAACTATCTCTACATCCCATTAGGTGGTAATCGTAAGGGTAAGGCTCGCATGTATCTTAATCTATGGATTTGTTTTCTGCTTTCGGGATTGTGGCACGGCGCCTCATGGAACTTCGTCGTTTGGGGTGCTCTTCACGGTCTCCTCATATGTGCCGACAAACTCTTCCTCGGAAAAGTGATGAAGAAAATCGGCATGGTGCCGAGTGTTATCCTCACTTTCCTCACGGTCAACATCATCTGGGTGTTCTTCCGTGTCGAGGACTTTGGCTTGGCCTGGATGCTTATCAAGCGCATGTTCGCCTTCGATTTTACCCTGCTGCCTTTCAGCGGCAATGCACAACTCTACGTCACCATGATTATAGCCGCCTTCTTCTCCTTCTTCACATTGTCGAAGTTTGGGCAAAAGGTCCAGAAAAAGGTCTTTTTCACAGATTTCACCAATGGCCAGCACATTGCAGTATGGATTATCGCTGCATTTGCTTTCGTGTTTTGTGTAGCAGCCCTGAACGCCTCCAACTTCAGCCCCTTCATTTATTTTAGGTTTTGAGCTATGAAAAAGAACAACATAACGAAAACATTATTGTTTGGGTTGACAATGCTTTTGTTGGTCTCTTTCACCATTCAACAGCATTTTCGTTTTTTTTCCTTTGCTCCGTTGAACGGGGTGTTTGTGCCAACCCCACAACCCCAGCTAACCTATGAATCGTATCGTTCTACAGAATATCAATCACAAACCGAAAGCCATATCCGAGAAAGCTTTGGATTTCGAGAGCCTCTCATCAGATTCTTCGACCAGTTTTTGTATGATTTCTTCCACACCACCTATAACGAAGAAGTCGTCGTCGGCAAAGACCATTGGTTCTATTTCAAACAGCATGTCAACGAATACTATGGTACAGAAATGTACCGTTGGTATGGTTCTAGCGAGGAAGCTTGCGCCGATTTCGATCGCGAGGCCAGACTGATGTGGAAACTTCGTGGCGTGTTGAAAGAGTACGGCATCGAGTTCCTCATGTTTATGGCGCCTGATAAAGGCTTCCTTTATCCCGAACACATGCCCTACCGTAAACACGATACCACCACCGTCAATGCTCGCGAATACTACTCCGCCAAGTTCGATGATTATGGCTTCCCCTACATTGAGATGACGAAATGGTTTATTGAATTGAAAAAAGCCGACACGCTGCCATATTCCCTGTTTTCACAATCAGGCGCCCATTGGGGTTTTTCAGCAGCCTTGGCAACCGACTCCTTGCTCCGTTTCATGGAAAACCTGAAAGGCGAGCAGTTGCCCAGACTGCATTTCGGACCTTTGCGTGAAAGCTCGGAAGCAACCCTTAAAGGTGATCACGACTTGGAAAACACTGTCAATTTGATGCGGCCGGTGCCCCACGATTATGACAGGCTCTATGATGCTGAGGTGACTGTTGTGACCGACCCCACCACAATAAAGCCTAATGTGTTGTTTGTCGGGAACTCCTTTCTGCGACGAATGCATTACTACGTGCCTTTCGACGATGTGTTTTCCTATTCCGAGTATTGGTACTACAATTCAACGGCGTACTATGGCAAAAAATACAGTAAAAATGCCAATGTGTTTAGTTTGGACATTCTACAAAAAATATTGGACGCGGATTATGTGGTTTGGTTTACCGATGGTAACCAGATGTATAAGACAAGCTATATGTTTGTTGAAACCGCTTTACTCAATCTCTGTATTGACGACGACCTAGTACAAGAAACTCGAGATTACATCTTGGATAGCCTGGGCAGAGATAGTCTGACCTTGTTGAATACCGCCAATATGAATGAGAAAGAACGAGGCAGTTTGTTATGGAGTCAAGCTGACAAGCTTCTTAAAAAGAACTTAGAGTATTACTTCCCAGATCTTGCGGGCAACAGCATTCCTGTTGTCAGAAACTCCAGAGTCACTGAGGCTCTTGTGATAAAGAGAATCAAAAAAGACCCAAAATGGATGATGGCATTATGCTGTCAGTCAATCATACAGGATCTCCCATTAGACGATATTTTAAAAATCGAGGCAAAAAACATTTTGTGTAATGGTCTTTTGATGCGTGACATGAAAGAATCTATTTCGCGTGAAGTATATATAGAATACCTTGTGCGTGAAATGATAGAGGAAATTAGTGGTAAACCAGAGCTGTTGGAAAAAATCAATAAAAAAGCTTTGGAAAACGGTAAGTCATTTGAAGATCAACTTCGTGGCGATGCGCGTTGGTTGATAAATGAACAGATTAAGAAAGGGACTATTGTATTGGAAGAATGACATCATGAGAAAATTCAAGATAAAATATGACTGGATACTATTTGCCTTGTTGATGGTCTTTCTCTTTGTACCTATCATTCAAGAGTGGACAGGCATCTTTCCCGTGAAGCCCATGAAAGGCGTTTTTGTGCCTACCCCGAAACCCGAGTTTTCCTTCGAGACATACAAGACAAATGCATATCAAACTCAAATCGACAAATACACCAGTGAGAACTTCGGTCTGAGAGAAACCGTCATCAAGCTCTACAACCAGTATCTTTGGGACTTCTTCCACAAAACGCACGTCAGCAAAGAACAAATCGTGTATGGCAAAGACGGTTGGCTTTACCAGCCTGGAGCGATATCTGACTATTACCAGAAGCAATTCCGGTATTATGCCGCCGACTCTGCGCAGATGGCCTCGATGTTATCAAAAGAGGCGCACCGCTTATTGCTGCTCCAACAAGTCCTTGAAAGCTACGGCACGCACCTTTTTGTTTGCCTTGTGCCCGCCAAGGACCTGATTTATCCCGAGTTTCTCCCTGATGACAAAGACACAATCTACGAAGGAGAGCCTAAGATTTCGGCGCGATTCTTCAACGAAGAAGAATTCACACGACTCGGTGTCAACCACTTGAATTTGGAGCAATGGTTTCTGCGAATCAAAGACACTGCCAACTTCGCATTGTTCCCAAAAACAGGCATGCACTGGTCGAGATATGCCGCCCTTCAGGCCGCCGACACGCTTGTCCGCTATATGGAAAACTTAGGCGACATCAACATGAAAAACCTCGTCATCGGCCCCAAGGAACTCGACAATGCCCGCAACCCTGACGATGACCTCGAAAGCCTGCTCAATTTGCTACGCCCCATTTCAAAACCCAAATACTATTACGCCGAAGGCACAACAGATGGCGACCCCACAGCCTCTCAACCGAAAATGATTGTCATCGGCGATTCATTCTGGTGGGTCATAGCCGCCCAAATCCCATTGAAAGAAGTCTTTTCAAGAGTGCCCTACTGGTATAACAACAGCACCGTCTATTATGACAACCGCTATCATTCCGTGGATGAGTTGAACCTTGCGGAGGAACTGGTCTCTTCAGATTTCGTCGTCTTGTTTTACTGTGCCACGCAACAATACCGCATGAATGACGGCTTCACCCAAAAGGCATTGAAAGCTCTATGCGTTAAGGACAGTGTCGCGGTCATGGACTCGACTGATTTTGTCGAGCGCGAAATACAACGTAACATCGGAAAAATATTGGCCACGCCCAGCTCGATGGAAAACATACGCGAGAAGGCGGCTCTAAATCACAAGACCGTAGAGAAAGCCGTGCGCGACGACGCAAAATGGATTGTCAACTACCAAATTCAGGAGGGCATCCTGAAATGGCCTAGTGAAGATAACCACACCTCTATGGACTCGACCACTTTCATCGAGCTTGAAATCCAACGCACCATAAAAGCGCTATCGGCGAAACCTGAAGCCATGGAGTCGATACGTGAGAAGGCAGCTAAATACAGCAAGACTGTCGAAAAAGCCCTTCGCGACGATGCCCATTGGGTGGTCAACTACAAAATCCAACAGGGCACCTTAATATGGCCTGGAACAACAAAAGATATAAACACAAAAACAGAAAACCATGGTATTCAGTAGCAACATATTTCTCCTATACTTCATGCCGGTGTTCTTCCTGGTTTATTTTATATTACCGAGGAAGGTTCGCAACTATTTCCTACTACTCGCTTCACTTGTGTTCTATGCTTGGGGTGCCCCAGAGTTCATCATTCACCTGATTGTGTCGGTCATCGCCAACTTTTATCTGGTACGATGGATGAACAAGACGGAAAAACCGGGTCTGAAGAAACTGCTATGCGGCATTTCCATTGCCATCAGCATTGGGTTGTTGTTCTATTTTAAGTATGGCAATTTCACGATGAACAATATCAACTCCGTGTTGGGCTGGTTCCATGCCGAGCCGTTGAAGTGGACCAAAATACTGCTTCCTATCGGCATTTCGTTCTTCTCGTTCCAAAGCGTGACCTACACCTTGGATACCTACCGCAAGGTGAACGAGCCAATGGACAAGTTGAGCGACTACATGCTCTATATTGTCATGTTCCCACAGCTCATTGCTGGTCCCATTGTGCGCTACTGCGACATTGCTGATCAAATTCGCAACCGTGAGTCGCTTTATACTGACAGGTTGCAGGGCTTTTACCGTTTCGTCATAGGTTTATGCAAAAAGGTTCTTATTGCCGATGTCATAGGATTCCAAGTCGATCAACTTTTAGGTCCCTCAAATTACGATGTGCTTACCACCGAACAACTTGCCGACATTGCCAATAAGATTGCCAACATCGACTCCACAAGTGCTTGGATTGCTATCTTCGCCTTCACTTTCCAAATCTACTTCGACTTTGCGGGTTACAGCGACATGGCCATTGGCTTGGGCCGTATGATGGGCTTTAAGTTTCCGGAGAACTTCGATAATCCTTATGTTTCCACAACCATCTCTGAGTTTTGGCGCCGTTGGCATCAGACTTTCAGCGTGTTCATTAAGAACTACCTCTATTTCCCTTTGGGCGGTAGCCGCGTAAAGACCGAAGCAAGGAAGTATTTCAACCTGTGGTTCTGCTTCCTCCTCAGCGGCTTATGGCATGGTGCGGCATGGAACTTCGTGGTTTATGGCGCCTTGCAGGGTATATTCATCTGTGCCGACAAACTGTTTTTGAAAAAATTCAATGAGAGACTAGGGCGCATCCCTTCGGTATTCTTCACCTTCCTTGTCATTGTTTTGACTCGCTGCTTCTTCCGTATCGAGCGCATCGACTTGTCGTGGATGTTTATCAAACGCTTGTTCGCCTTTGACTTTACCCCATTCCATTTCAGCGATAATCCTCATCTCTATGTGACAATGCTTGTAGCTGCCTTCTTCTCGTTCTTCACCTTATCGAAAGTTGGCCTCAAGATACAAGACAAGGTTTATTTTACCGAATACAACCGTCGTCAACATATCATCGCTTTTGTAGTAAGCATCATTGCCTTCATCTTCTGCCTTGGTGCATTGAATGCAAGTGGTTTTAGCCCGTTCATCTATTTCAGATTCTGACGTATGAAGCGAAAACTAACATACGACCAAATCTTGTTCATCCTACTGATGGTACTTGGGCTTTCACCCATGCTACAGGGTTGGTTTCACATAATTCCATTTAAGCCACTTAAAGGAGTTGTTGAAGAGGTGGAAAAACCCAGCATCAAACCGGGTTCATACGTGTCAGGAGATTATGCCAAACAAGCAGAAGCCTATGTCAGTCAACATGTCGGTTTTCGAGAGCCCTTCATCCGTTTCTATAATCAATATCTTTGGAGTTTCTATCATAAGACATACGCAAACGATGTGGTAGCAGGGAAAAAGGGATGGCTATATTACCCACAAAGCGTAAGGGATTATTATGGACAAGAGCTGCTGCGATGGCACCCTTCTGTCGAAGCGGCGCGCGAAAAATTTGACCGAGAAGTCAAGTATCTGAATTGGATTCGTAGCATTTTACAAGAGAACGGCGTTGAGTTCTTGGTTTTCATGGCACCTGAAAAGAGTTTTCTGTATCCCGAATTTCTTCCCGATGATGTATTTGACACGACTACTGTTAATTTTAACGCTTGTGATTATTTTGCACAACGTTTTGAAGAAACAGGTTTTCCTTATATCGAGATGACTCGTTGGTTCCAGAAAATGAAAGATACGGTTGACTATCCGTTGATTCCACAGGCGGGAGCGCATTGGATTTTCCCTTCCGTTTATGCAGCCGATTCTCTTTCACGACTTATGGAGGAGCTGAAAGGTTTCTCGTTGCCAAAAATCAGAATCGGAGAAGCCTACCCTGTATCTAATAAAGACCACGATTATGACAACGATCTTGAGCTTCATCTTAATTTGGCTTTCCCGCTTAGGCACCAATTTGGTTATTGCCCGAGGCACAGGGTTAGCGTCGAACAAGACTCAACAACAGTGAACCCCAAGGTTCTGTTTATCGGGAATTCCTATTTCTGGGCCATGAATTTGTTTGTTCCTCTAACACAAATGTTCGAAACAACAGAATATTGGTATTATTTTTCGACTGCCTATTATGGCGATAGTTTGACCGAAACGGCTAGTGTGAACCGAATGGACTTGGTGGAAAAACTGTTGGATTTTGATTGTGTGGTATGGTTTACGACTGGCAATCAAATGAACAAAGGAACGTCGGACTTTGCTGAAAAAGTCATAACCAATTTATGTTACAGCAAAAAGGAAACGGATCGATATAAAAACGTCGTAATAGATAGCCTGAGATATGACAGCCTTACGTTGTTGACTATGGACGAACCTCTTGCTGATAGCAATTACAGGCGTCTCTTATGGAGCAAGGCAGAACAAGAGGTTTATAGCCATGCTGAGCGATACTTCCCTGACTTGGCATCCGATAGTCTTCCCCAAGCACGGAATCCTCGAATAAAAGAAGTGTTGGCTATTAAAGAAATCAAGAAGGACTCTGTGTGGATGTGGAATTTGGCGAACTGCCAGACCATTATTCAGAATGCCTCACTGGAGCAGGTTTTGCTGATGGAAGCACACAATAGCATGGAGGGCAAGCCATTAATGCGCGATATGCCAGAGGTTGTGGCTAAACGCGATCGGGTGGAGAAACTTGTGCGAGAAGTGGAGGATGAGATACGCAATAAACCGGATCTCATGGAAAAAATACGAAAGAAAGCCGAAGAGAGAGGACAAACTGTCGAAAAACAAACGCTTTTAGAAGCCAAGTGGATTGTCAACGACAAAATAAAAAGAGGCGTTGTCAAGTTATGAATATTGGTATGATTATTGGAGTGATTAATAATACATGAAAAAAGTCTTTTATATAGCATTCTTGTCAGTCGTGACACTTCTCATGAGCTCATGTGGCGATCCGATGGGTTCCAACGACCCTGACGTGAACTTGCTCTATGGCAAGTGGCAGGAAGGCTCTGTTTATGAGCGGTATGACGAAACGGGGTTGGGCGCCACATGGGATGTGGACGACGATATTGGCGAGGAAGAAGCCCAACTTTTCAAATGGACGTTGGAAGGTAGCACGCTGATTCACGAACATTTGGGAACTTTCGTGACCGTCCCCAAGGTATATACCATCACAATGCTTACCCAGTCGGAACTTTCATATAGCGACGACTATGGAAAAACTCATCATTATACGAAAGTGGAATAACGCATGAAAAAGGCATTAAAGATAACAGGCATTACCTTGGCTTCCCTTGTCGGGTTGGTGTTGATTGTTGCAGGTATTGCCGTGGCCATGTTCACTTCCTCTGGCCGGTTGACCAAGATGGTCAAGAAATATGCTCCACGTTACATCAATTGTGAAATGCAACTGGGTAAAGCAGACCTAACACTTTTCAAGACTTTTCCCAACGTGGGTGTCAATATCGAGAATGTCGCACTTCTCAACCCGATGGAAGGATCGCCTTCCGACACTTTAGCCAATATCGACAACCTAATTGTGGTTTTGGATGTCAAGAAACTATTGAGGGAAAAGGAAATCGTCATCAGGAAGTGCATCCTTGAAGACGCTTTAGTCAACCTTTATACGAATCATGAAGGTCATAGCAACCTTGATGTGTTTAACACAAAGGAAAAAAGTGATACAACCGCTACTTTTGACTATTTAGTGGACATTGAGGAGGTGAAACTGGTTAATACAGACTTGCTATACACAGATGCCCGTACACAAATGACTGGGAGCGCCAGAGGCCTTGATCTAGACATGAAAGGCAAGATGCGTGACAACGACATCGATGCTGATTTGGCCTTGTTGGCCGATAACGTTGGTTTGCGAATCAAAAACGTGGATTTGTCGCTTCAGCCGTTAGACCTTGACTTCGAAGGCAATATCTTTCAACTTGATCGGATTGACGGAAGGCTCCAACTAAAGACCCCCGATGTTTGCTTGAATATAGGAGAACCTTATCTTAAAAATGACACCTTGAATCTGACGCTGCCAGTCAATTTTGGCATAAAAGACTTGTCAGGTCATCTGGACCATGCTCAAATAGGTTTGAACGACTTCCTGTTCAATATCGATGGCGACATGGCTGTGGCTGATAATAGTGACATTAATTTGGATTTGGATGTGAATACCAACCCGTTAGTTGTGGAGGATGTGATTTCGTTTTTACCCCACGATTTGCAGCAGACTCTCAGCGATGTGGCATATTCCGGAAGGTTGACCATCTCTGATGCTACAGTTAAAGGTGTCATCAACGACAGCCTTGTCCCAGAGATTACGGCTAAGGTCATTAGCAACGATTTGCTTGTTGACGTGCACGACTTGCCCTATCCATTCCAGGTGCTGGATCTTGATGGTTTGCTTAGCCTCGATTTGACCAACAAAATGGGTAAGGTAGAGGTCAACAGCCTCGATGCGAGATTCAATCGTAGCGATTTGAAAGTCAAAGGTATTGTCGACGACCTTATGGGCAATTTGGGCTTCAAGTTGAATGTTAAAGGCGATGTGCCTATGGCAGATCTGAAAGGTTTCTTGCCGAAAAACATGAAATTAGCCGGCCGTACAGACCTTAATCTGGATGCTAACTTTACCTTGAAGCAGCTGCTGAAGTCGCTCAAGGACTATGACTTCAATCGTTTGGTGGCAAAGGCCAACATGAGAATCAAAGATTTCGCTTTTGACATGGACACTATCCATGCCATTTCTCCATTATTGAATGTGGGGCTTACCTTGCCTGCTGGGGCGAAGGAAAAAGGCCGCAAGGGCGCGTTTGTTTCACTTGCTACCAATGCATTGAACGCCAAGGTCGGGAAAGGTATTACTGCGGATTTGAGGAGCCCCGATATCAAACTATCTGCCGATAGTTTTAAGGGTGGAATAGAAAAGATGCTGATGGATGCCGCCATCAATTGCAGCAAATTGGACATTGTTTATGATACCATTGATGCCCACATCAACACGCCCGCCATCACTTTTGTGACTACGCCTGACAAGAACTCAAAGCGTCTGAACGCTCGTGTTACTCTCGATGGCAAAAGAATTGATGCAAAGATGGGCCGTGCTTATGCAGTGAATAGCAATACATTGAAAATCAATGCATCGGTAAACCAAAACAAGAACAAATCTGATTTCTTGAACCGATGGAATCCGACAGCTGATTTTATGCTCAATGATGCTACGGTGCAAATTGCAGGCTTAGGGGAGGATATCCGAATCAATAACATCGACTTCTTGTTCAACTCCAGTGAATTGGATTTCAAGAAAAGCACTTTCCGTATTGGCAAATCTGATATGAGCCTGCAAGGTAGCGTCATCGGCATCAAGGAATGGATCGAAGACCATAAGAATTTGATGAAAGGCGAGATGCAGCTTACTTCCAATTTTGTTGATATCAATGAAATCTTGGACTTGACTAGCGGCTTGGGTCGTTCTGGAGAAGAGAGTAAGGGTGAAAGCCAGGAAGGCGATCCTTTCATGGTTCCTGAAGGTATTGATTTCAGCTTTATTCTTAACACGAAAAAAGCTTTGTACGATAACTTCGACTTAAACAACCTTAGTGGCACCATGACGGTTAAAGATGGCACCCTGATTTTGCAGGAAATTGGCTTCACCAATAAAGCCGCCGAAATGCAGCTTACCGCCCTCTATCAATCACCAAGGAAGAACAATCTTTTCCTTGCCATGGATTTCCACCTCCTAGATGTTCAAATCAATGATTTGTTGCACATGGTGCCGTACATTGATACGCTAGTTCCTATGCTGAGAACCTTTGACGGGCAAGGTGAGTTCCATATTGGTGCTGAAACCTACCTCAAGTCAAATTATCAGCCTAAGATTTCCACCTTGCGTGCTGCTGCCGACATCGAAGGCAAAAACCTGACGGTGAAAGACAAATTCACCTTTACGAAAATCACTGATATGTTGAATGTCAGTACAAATGGTGAATATCGTGTTGACAGCCTTGACGTGCAACTCACAGCGTTTAAGGATGAAATTGATTTGTGGCCTTCGCAGATTGCCATAGGGAAATACAAGGTCACCGTTGATGGCCGAATGCAACTCGACAAGACCGGCGAATACCATCTTTCGGTAACGAAGTCTCCTTTGCCATTGCGTATGGGCTTGAAAATCTCCGGACCCCTCAACAAGTTGGAGTACAAACTTGAAGAATGCAAGTACCCGAACCTTTATAAGCCAAACAAGCGCAACGACCGCGAACAGATGTATTTTGAATTGAAGAAAAAGATTGCCGACCGCTTGAAAGAGAATGTGAGATGATGAATTGAAAAAGTTGACATATATATGATACATGTTGACTTTTTTGCCGAAAAACTCTTCCTAATCGGAAAAAAAAGTCTACTTTTGTCCCCAAATCGAAGATTAAACGAAGTTAAATACTAACCTAAATCTATAATCAAATGAAGAAAAATTTACTTATCATTGGCCTTCTGATGGCCATGTCGCTGACTGTTTCAGCACAGAACAATGGTTTTGCCTTTGGTTTTAAATTGGGCCCCAACTTTGGCTGGACTGGCTCGACTACGGGTGCTGCTGTTAGTGAAGGTGCACGCACTGGTTTCGATATGGGTGTTGTGGCAGAGTATTATTTTGCCGAAAACTATGCTATTGTCACTGGTGTAAATGTTGGCTTCCTTGGTGGTCACTATAGCTTTACAAATGGCAGAATGGATACCATTACAGGCCTTGAGACCTTCCCTGTTGACAGGTATTACAAGACGACGATTTACGAAATCCCGTTGATGCTTAAGATGGTGACCAATGAACTTGGCAATTTGCCTCTTCGCGTTTATGCAGAAGTTGGTGGAGGTATTGGCTTAGCTGCCAAGAAAGTCAAGGTTAAGGATGCTATTGATGGCGCTCCTCATGCTGACAATTGGGTTACTACCAATAAAGAATTCAGCAACCTTCGCGCTGCTTTGAAGATTGGCGCTGGCGCACAGTATGCTCTTGATGAATCAACCCGTCTCTTTGCTGGCGTCTATTTCTCACACGACTTCATCAATATGATCAATTACATCAAACCTGATTATTGTGGTAATTATATTGATGTTGAGGGTAATAAGATTGCAGCCCGCGATCTGAAGTTGAACGTCCTTCAAAATCGCATTGGTATTGAAGTGGGTGTTCTCTTCTGATCCGATTCGTTTATCTAAAACAAAAAAAGAGCGGCTCATGTCGAGCTGCTCTTTTTTTATGGACATGTTTGAAGATCACAACAGTTTGTAACCAACCGTAACCATGAACATGTTTTGTTTCGTGTTGTCAATGTTGTTGGTGTTGATGTATTGGCCCCATTCAGTGTTGTTGATCACATCGGCACCAAAGACTTTGGTGATACCTTTATTGTAGTTGATGTCGAGTGTGAAGCGAAGGATGTCGACGCCAACGCCCATCTGAAGGCCCCATGCAATATCCTTGGTATCGAATTCGGCATTTTGAAGTTGTTCTGGGAAATCAGCTTCTCCGACTGAAGCCGACTTTTGCACCACGGTTTTCTCGGGGATGATGAAGTTGGCAGTGGGACCAATCTGGGCACGAAGGGCGATGTTGTCAGTAAGTTCTAGTTTGTAGCCAAACAACAAAGGAACTTGGATGTTCATGGCCTTTCTCGTCATGGTAAACTGTAAGCCATTAGGGATCTCGATGTTTTGGACTGAGGCATTGGAAGTGTCGATCGTCATGTCGAAGGCGTTGGAGGTTTTGAACCAAAGCACTTCAGGCTGTACATAGAAGTGGCCAATTTCCACACGGCCAAACACTCCAATGGTAAAGCTGTTCATGAAACCAGTTTTGATATCTTCTTTCTGGTAGGAAAGCTTCGTGGTTTGGTAACCGACCTTAGGGCCGATGGAAAGGTCGAAACCGCCACCGGCAAAAGCAGCGCTACCCATCATGAGTAATGCAGCGAGAAGAAGAGATGTTTTTTTCATTTGAATGATGTTTTAATGAATACTAAGTTATTTGACTACAAAATTAAGAATCATTTTTCAATCTATGTGTTTCTCGATAAAATAAATTACCTTTGTGGCTTAATACAAATTTATAAACAGATGAAAATAGCAATAGCACAACTCAATTATTGTGTAGGCAATTTTGAGCAAAACACAAAAAAAATAATCGATGCTGCATCAGAAGCCAAGACTAAAGGTGCCGATCTTGTGGTTTTTTCGGAGCTTTCGGTTTGTGGGTGTTTTCCATACGATTGTTTGGAGTTTTCAGATTTTATCTGCAAATGCCAGAAATCCTTGGATGATATTTCAAAACACTGTCATGATATAGCGGTTATTGTAGGTGCACCTGTAGTGAATGGAGAAGAAGGCCAGAAGCCGCTTTTTAACGCAGCTGTATTTATGTATCAAGGCAAGCGACATGTTTTCAAGAAAAAGCAGATTGGTTCCAATCCTTTGTTTGACGAGCGAAAGTATTTTGAACCATCTCATGATGAGGAGCAATTGTTGGATTTCGGGGGTCATCGAATTGCCATTGCCATCGGCGACGATCTGTCGAACAGGGGTTCAGATCCCATCTTCATGGAAAATCGCATAGACGACTTAAAGAGACTATCTCCAGATATGGTTATTGCCCTTGCGGCGTCGGCATTTGATTATACCATGCCGCGTTACCGTAGTGATACCTTACGTCAGACCGTGCTGAAACATGAAATGCCTCTCGTTATGGTTAATCAAATAGGGGCACAAACGCATCTTATCTTTGACGGAGGTTCTATGGCTTTTGCCAACAACGGACACGTCGACACGGCCTTGCCTTTCTTTAAGGAGGCAGTTGTCGTCGTTGATACGGATAGCTTGTATTTCCATCGTACGGCAGAAGACAACCTAGTCATCCCTGAGAAGATGTCGTTGATACACGATGCCTTGGTATTAGGTGTCCGTGACTATTTCCATAAGATGGGCTTCAAGAATGCCATCGTAGGCCTTTCTGGTGGTTTGGATTCCGCTTTGGTGACTTATTTTGCTGCTAAAGCAATTGGTGCTGAGAATGTACGGGTAGTATTGCTCCCTTCGCAGTTTTCTACTGATCATTCTGTGTCGGATGCCGAGGCGCTTGCCAAAAAGTTGCAAATCCATTATGATACCGTTGCAATAAAGCCTATTTATGATGTGTTTGAGAAGGAGCTTCAGCCTTTCTTTGAGGGCCGCCCCTTTGACGTGACAGAAGAAAACCTTCAGGCGCGTATTAGGGGAGTCATCCTTATGGCTTTCAGCAATAAGTTTGGTAATATTTTGTTGAATACCAGCAATAAATCTGAGGCTTCCGTAGGCTATGGAACCTTGTATGGTGACATGTGTGGTGGCCTATCGGTGATTGGTGACGTCTATAAGTCAGAAGCATATGAATTGGCGCGCTTTATTAATAAGGAGGAGGAAATCATCCCATGGCACACCATAGAGAAAGCTCCTTCTGCCGAGTTGCGCCCTGATCAGAAGGATAGTGACAGTCTGCCTGATTATGGTCTTCTTGACGCCATCCTTTTCCAGTATAATGAATGCTCAAAATCGGCTGTAGAGATTATAGCGATGGGTTTTGATAGTGCAGTTGTTGAGCGGACAATCAAGATGGTTAACCGCAACGAATTCAAGCGTCAACAGGTAGCTCCCATCTTGCGTGTTTCTCCACGTGCTTTTGGCGCTGAACGCCAAATCCCTATTGTCGCTAAATTCTAGGAGACGTTTTAATTGTGTAAACAAAAAAAGCCAGGCTTTTGCCTGGCTTTTTTATTATAGTTAATGATGGCTGATTAGTTCTGAGCTTCCTTGACGAGTTCAACCAACACGCGGCGGTCAAATTCGGTCGGGTCGAGTTCCTTAACACCACCCACGGGAGCGAGGATGATTTGGCTCTCCGGAATACCCATTTCCATGAGTTCCATCATGATCTTGCGGCAACGGTTCTCTGAAAGGGTCTGGTTGTAAGCCGGGGTAGCGGTAGCGCTGTCGGCAGAACCTCTCAGGCGAATCTTGAAGTTGTTATCCTTGGCCACTTGGGCAATCTCTCTCAGGTTGACGAGGTCTCTTCTCGACATCAGCTGATAAGAGTCGCGGTTGAAGAAGATGGAGAAAGGATAGCTGATGATATCTTCGGTCTGAACATTGACGAACTTAACGATAGTGTCGCAGGGTTCCGGTTCCGGAGCGGGCATGTTGACAAATTCATCCAGTCTCTTTTTGAGGTTTTCCATTTCCTCGCAGCAGTTGTAAGGAAGGTCATACTGTCTGCTGAAGTAATAGGTAAGACCGAGTTGTGCCTGGTAAAGGTTGTCAAATCTCTTAGGTCTCACGCCGCCTTCGTCGAATTCATAGGTCCAGGAGTCGATGGTCCATCTTTGGAAGGTCCAGTTGAGGTCGAGGTTGAGGTCGAGATGTTCACCCAATCTGAAGCAGTTGTTCAAACCAGTGGTAACGGCCAACTCGAAATTAGCAGCTACTTGAGATTTGTCTTTTGACAGGTTATTGATGATCGACTTCAGAGCAAGGATGTCTTCAGAAGTGAAACCAGTGCCAGCACCAACGTACAAGACGGGAGTCCAAACTCTCTTGGGATTGTAGTAACCTTGGAAGAAGTCAATGGGACTCACCATGAAGTCAGCCATCAAGTTGTGGTAACGCATGGAAGTGGCATAAATCTCATTATTGCCAACGCCTTCAACAGGTTGCGGGTTGTCGCCATAAAGGAATTGGAGGCTTTCCAAACCGATATGTCTGCCGCGGATGTAGCTGTTAATCTTGTTGTTGCTGTATCTCAGTCTGACAGCAGTTTTGTGATTGATCCACTTACCGACATTGGCCGAGAAACCGAAAGTAGGTTTTCCCCATTCCACTGCAGTGTAACTATTGGCATAGTTCAAATTCTCAGGAGTTCTCATACTGCCTTGCCACCAGTTAGCAGAGGCGTTAGCTCCGATGAACCAGTTCTGACCGAACTTGGTGGTCAAGTAACGAACGGAATCAACTTGTCCGGCAGCCATCACGGAAGAGGACAATGTTAAAAAAGCAACGATTGCGATAAATACTTTTTTCATTTTTAATTTTATTACTGTTTGTTGTTTAATCCTAGAGATTTGAGCGGCAAAAATAGGCATTTTTTCCCAAATACAACAAATAAATCGAAAAATTAATGTGTTTTTTTGAAAAACAGGCAAAACTATGGCTTGGATGAGAGCCTTTCCAATGTATTAATAACTAGTTTTTTAACATATGGATGGTAGTCAGAAGCGAATTTTTCAGTCACGCGGTTGGCGATGGCGACACAGATGGTCAAGCAATTATGGCCCATCATCTTTCCGAGGCCATAGAGAGCAGAGGACTCCATCTCGAAGTTGCACACGCGCCATCCTTGATAGTTGAAGGATTCGATTTTGCGGTTGTGCTCTGGGTAGGCAAGGTTCATTCTAAGAGTGCGGCCTTGGGGACCATAAAAACCCGGAGCCGTTGCTGTCACACCTTGATAGTAGCCTTGCGCCAAACGATCAAACAAATCCTTGGAACATTCCACTACATAGGGCAGAGGAAGGTCTTTCGGGTAATCCATTTGTTTGATAAAGGCATCTCGCATGGCGACATTGTTCACTTCCTCGTTTTTTCCATAGAAATAAAGCAAACCGTCCAAGCCGATGGCGTAGCGTGTGGCCACATAACTGTCTTCAACCTCAATTTCGGGCTGAAGAGCCCCACAGGTGCCGATTCGGATGAGGTTGAGAGAACGATGCCCTTCCTTGGGCATTCTTGTCTTCAAATCGATATTGGCTAGGGCGTCGAGCTCGTTCATCACGATGTCCAAATTGTCGGTGCCCATGCCTGTCGACATAACTGTGATGCGTTTGCCGTTGTAATAACCCGTTCGGGTGACTAGTTCGCGGTTTTGTCGTTTCACCTCTATCTTGTCGAAAAAAGAAGCAATCAGTTCAACTCGTCCTGGGTCGCCCACCAAAAGGACATCATCTGCGAGTTGGTCTGGATGCAGGTTCAAATGATAGACCGCACCTTCACTATTAAGGACGAGCTGTGATTCTGGTATAGGTTGATTCATAACTTTTTCAGTTTGTGTGTGCAAAGATACGAAATAAATTGAAATGTCGTTTTTTTCATAGCGGTAAAGAAAATGGGCTATCTTTGCAAAAAATGTATGAGTATGAAAGATGTGGTCATTAAAAACATATCAATTGGTGACGAGTTGCTTATAGGTCAGGTCATTAATACGAATGCGGCATGGCTTGGAGCTCAGTTGTCGGAAGCAGGATATCAGTTGGATTCCGCATTGACCATAGGTGATTCAGAAAAGGCTATTCTTGACGCCTTTAATGCTTGCATGGATTCTGATTTGGTTCTGGTCACTGGCGGTTTGGGGCCTACTTCCGATGATATCACGAAGCCTACGGTATGCAAGTTTTTTGGGACCGAGCTCGAATTTTGTCAGACTGCCTACGATAATGTGGTTTCCTTATTCAAACGTCGTGGCTTCCAGATGAGTGAGCGCAATCGCAGTCAAGCCATGTTACCGAAATTGTGTGAGTACATTCCGAACACCTATGGTACGGCTCCTTGTATGTGGCTGGAGAAAAAAGGCGTGGTGTTTGCTTTCATGCCAGGTGTACCGTTTGAGATGAAAGGAATCTTTACCGACGAACTGCTGCCGCGAATCAAGCAACGTTTTCAATCGAAGCCATACGAAAAGCGTGTCATTATGACTACGGGTATCGGAGAATCTTTTTTGGCCGACCGTATCAAGAACTGGGAAGAAAATTTGCCCGAGTTCCTTTCCTTGGCCTATTTGCCCCAATATGGCATGGTTCGTTTGAGGTTGAGCGGCAGGCATGATGATGAAGCGTTTCTTCATGAGACCCTAGATAAGGAAATCGCCAAATTGATAGACCTGATTCCCGAGTATGTCTTTGCCGTGCAAGACCAACCCATAGAGCGGACGGTTTTCGACCTATTAATTAATAAAAGGAAGACTTTCGCTTCGGCGGAGAGCTGCACGGGCGGCAATATTGCCCATGTCATCACCTTGATTCCCGGCAGTTCCGATGTGTTTAAAGGAACAGCGGTTACCTATGCAACACCGATGAAAACCAAGGTATTGGGAGTGCCGGCTGCGACGATTGAGGAACATGGGGTGGTAAGTAAGGAAGTGGTAGAACGTATGGCAGAGGGAGTTCGTGGCTTGATGGAGGCTGATTTCGGTGTTGCCACTACTGGTGTCGCTGGCCCAAGTGGAGGTACTGAGGAGACGCCAGTGGGCACAGTATGGATTGGCGTGGCATCGCCTTCGGGTGTGGTTTCGAAACGCTTCAATTTCGGCAAGGACAGAGAAAATGTCATTAATCGCGCTACCATCGCGGCCTATGAAATGCTAAGACAACAATTATTATGAATATGAGAATAACAATTCAGGCCTTTGTTTTAACTTGCCTCTTCATTGCGTTGGCTTCTTGCCAGCCACAAGAGGCCGCTTATAAATCAAAATTGAATATCGATCCCCAACCCTATGATTTGGAATTCTGTCGATATGAAGAGGTGCTTTTTAACCTTGACACCGCCGACTTCCAAAACGAACTTAAGAGAATACAAGACCATTATGGGGTGTTCCTCGGTGGCGACCTCAGCAATCCCGATGCCATACAATATCTCAAAGACTTTGCCACTGATCCGTTCAGCACTAACCTTTATCAAAAGGTGAAAGAAGCTTTCCCCAGTTTGAAAGAGGTGGAACCGGTGGTGGAAGACGTGTTTGCTCATTTTCACTATTATTATCCCGATATCGAAATCCCCAAGAAAGCCTTTACATGTATTACTGGCATTCATCCTGATGAACCTCCTGTTCAGATTATCGACAACCAGTTGGTGATTTCATTGGATTGGTACCTTGATGGCGATGAAATATACGACCAGATTGGGATGCCAAAATACATGCAGGTTAGGACAGATAAAGCCACTTTGGCCAAGAATGTTGCTGAACAGCTTTATATGCAGTACTTATACGAGTGGCGTAAGCAGGGCCAAGTAGTTGGCGAGATGGTGTTTTACGGTCGCCGTAATTTCTTTGTCGAAGCGATGTGCCCTGCCATGCCCGACAGCGTTTTGCTTGGCTATTCTGACAAACAATGGCGTTGGGCTAAGGAGAACGAAGGGCAAGTTTGGGCCGATATCGTTGGCAACCGCCGTCTTTACGATGCTGGTCTAGATAGCTACATGATGTTTTTTGGCGACGGTCCTTTCACACAGGCCTATAGCAATGATGCCCCTTCACGTTTAGGCGAGTTTTTCGGACTAAACATCATACGTTCATATGCCTCCAATCACGACTTTGACCTTCAAACGCTGATGAAACGGAAAGATTTGCAGGATTTATTCCAGGATTCTGGTTATAAGCCAAAGAAATAATAATCAGTAATATATCCGACAACAAACGACAACAAACGATTACAGTCGACTACAAACGTTTGTTCAGCGGCTTTTTCTTGACAAGGTGTGCATCTTTGCAGCGTGAAACTTTAAAAAGAAGAATTATGCTAGTAAAGACATTTGGATGTGCCCTTTTCGGCATAGAAGCGATTCAGGTCACCATTGAAGTAAACATTGACAGAGGCATTAATTTCTATTTGGTAGGACTGCCCGACAATGCGGTCAAGGAGAGCCAACAGCGTATTCAAGCTGCAATTATTAATTTAGGGTATTACTATCCTCACAAGAAAATTGTCATTAACATGGCGCCTGCTGACATTCGCAAGGAAGGTTCGGCATATGACCTGCCAATTGCCATGGGTATTTTGGCGGCTTCAGAACAGGTTAATGCGGATTTGTTGGAGCAATTTATCATCATGGGTGAGTTGTCGTTGGACGGAACGCTTAAACCTATCAAAGGCACCTTGCCAATTGCCATCAAGGCAAAACAGGATGGTTTTAAGGGGCTTATTATTCCTAAGGCAAACGCGCGCGAAGCTGCAGTGGTGGAAGGTTTGGAGGTGTATGGCGTAGATAACATCCATGATGTCATTTCCATTTTAAATGGCGAAAAAGAAATTAAGCCTATAAGTATTGATGCCATTGACTCGTGGCGAGATGTCGAATCTGAGCTCGACTTCAGCGACGTCAAGGGGCAAGAGAACATCAAACGCGCATTGGAAATTGCTGCTGCAGGTGGCCACAATGTCATTCTCATTGGCCCGCCCGGCAGTGGCAAGACCATGTTGGCCAAACGGATGCCGACCATCTTGCCACCGTTGACCATGGCTGAAGCCTTGGAGACCACTAAGATCCATTCTGTGGCGGGTTTGGTAGGGCGTAATGCCTCGCTGGTAAGGACACGCCCTTTCCGCAGTCCGCACCACACCATCAGCGATGCGGGTTTAGTTGGCGGTGGCACCTATCCGCAGCCTGGTGAGATCTCGCTTGCTCACAATGGTGTGCTCTTTCTTGACGAACTACCCGAGTTCAAACGCACGGTCTTAGAGGTGATGCGACAGCCAATGGAAGACAGAGTCGTGACTATCTCTCGCGCTAAGATGACGGTCGACTTCCCCGCCAACTTTATGATGGTTGCGGCGATGAATCCGTGTCCTTGCGGCTATTATAACCATCCCGACAAGGAGTGCACTTGCAAGCCAGGTGTGGTTCAGCAGTATCTCAACCGTATCAGTGGTCCGTTAATGGACCGAATAGATTTGCATGTTGAAGTTGTTCCTGTTGCCTATAAAGATTTGTCTTCAAAAAGTAATGGTGAGCCAAGTGCGAAGGTGCGCGAACGCGTCATCAAGGCGAGAAAGATTCAGGAAGAACGTTATACAGCATATCCGACCATCCATGCCAATGCACAAATGACCACGCAACTCATCCAGAAATATTGTGATTTGGATGAAGATTGCCGTAAAATGCTCAAGAATGCCATGAACCGCCTCGGGCTCTCGGCTCGCGCATACGATAGAATACTCAAAGTGTCTCGCACGATTGCCGACCTCGATGATTGTGAGAACATCCAGACGGGGCACTTGGCAGAGGCAATAAATTATAGGAGCTTGGACAGGGAGAACTGGGGAAGTTGAAATGGAAAAAATTGTGATTGTGTAGAATAATCATTATTTTTGTCCCGCAATACACTGACGTTTAACCGCATAACACCTATCGCCATGAAGAAGCTCCTTGTTCTCGCTGTTCTGCTGACGGCCTTGACGACGGCTTTTGCCCAACCTGCCCATCACATCACATTCAATGGAACAGACCAATACATGGTCATACCGCATAACGAAGACTTCAATATTGCTGCCGACCAAAGCTTCACGGTCACGGGATGGGTGCGCAACGAGACCTATTCCAGTCTTCCGCGTTATGTCTGCAAGCGCGACATGTCGGTACAGTCGGGTAACGAACGCACTGGTTACGAGTTTTTTGGAACCGGAAGTGCAGGACAGTCTTTGGGCCTCAATACGCCCACCGCGACTTCGGGTCATGCCCTTTCGGTATATACTGGTGTCACGGTGCCGGCAGGGGAGTGGATGCATTTTGCCCTTGTCGTGGACCGCACCAACAACGAAATTCGGATTTATCACAACGGCGAGACCAACAGCAGTTGGGTAGCACCAGTGAACGACTGGGCGGTGACCAACACGCACGATGTTTTCATAGGTGCAGGCAACAGCGGTGGACAGCCAACTAATTTTTGCAATGGCTCGTTCGGCAATGTGAGGTTCTACCAATTGGCATTGGATGCTGATGAGATACAAAGGGATTTAAGCGCTGATGATTTATATGATATAAGTTTTTACATGGCAGATCATTTAAGAGCCGCTTATGAATTCTCTGCAACCTGGGTCACTGACAACATTTTGCCCGATATCTCGGGTCATGGTCACGATGCACAACTGGTTAATTTCAATTTTGGCGGTTCTGGGATATGGAATGTTACCTTGACGCAAGACACGCGTAAGACGGGGCGTGGCAATGAAAATGATGTGCTACTCAAGGCAGCGGTGGCTGTGGACGGTACTGACGTTAGTGCCGAGGTTGAACTCCAATCCATAACCTTGAATCTTGAGGGGACAACGGATTTGAATGATATTGAAGAAATCAAGGTCTATTCTACGGGTTTGGCCAATAGTTTCGATGAACGCCATCCTCAAAACGCCACTTTGCTTGGAAGTGTTGTCCCAGCCTCGGGTGACATAACCTGCAACTTGGGTGGCAACCTTGTCTATGGCACCAACTACCTTTGGGTCGTGGCACATGTAGCCGACCATGCTACAGAAGGTAATTTCATCGATGCTTCGCTAAAGTCGATTACGACTGCGGAGGAGACTTATGAGTTGGCTAATCCTTCGCCCGCTGGTAGCCGCGAAATCATCCTTGCACATACTTTGTTGTTGCAGCCAGGTGATCATAATTCAACAAATTATCGTATCCCTGCCATCATCACGGCGAAAGACGGTAGTATTGTGGCGGTTACCGACAAGCGCAAATACAACGAAGGCGACCTGCCCGAGGACATCGACATCGTGTGCAACCGCAGCACCGATGGCGGTCACACCTGGAGCGAGCCTTACACCATTGCCTTAGGCACGGGCGTCAACCATGGCTTCGGTGATTGCGCCTTGGCATGGAGCAACGACGACAACGGCCTCATCGCAGGCTTCGTGGGCGGCCCCGGCTTGTGGTATTCCACCCCGTCAAATCCAATCCGCACCTATATCTGTAAGAGTTATGACAACGGTCAGACCTGGACCGAACCTGAAGACATCACCCACTTCATCTTTGGAGACAACTGCATCGTGCCTGAGCAGCGCACATGGCGCGCCTCGTTCTTCGGTTCAGGCAATGGCTTACGCACCTCTACGGGCCGCATTATGTTCGTGGCTGCTATCCGTGAGACTACAGCGCAAGTGCTTTACAACCATGCCGTCTATTCCGACGACAACGGTCAGACATGGCATGTGTCAGGTCGTGCATCTTCATCGGGCGACGAGGCCAAGGTCACCGAGTTGGTTGATGGCCGTATCCTGATGAGCATCCGACATGGTGGCAACCGCTGGTACAACATCTCTGAGGACGGCGGCGAGACTTGGCAGCCCACCACCTCCACTTGGTACGACATCACCGCGCCAGCTTGCAATGGCGACATGATCCGTTATACTTCTGTGAACCAAGGTCACGACAAGAACCGCCTGCTGCATTCAGTGCCTTACGGTAACTCACGTACCGATGTAACGGTCTATGTGAGTTACGATGAGGGTGAAACTTGGCCGGTGAAGAAATGCATTGTGCCCTACAGTTCTGCCTATTCCTCGCTCTGTGTCTTGCCCGATGGTACCATTGGACTCTATGTCGAAGAAGCCTACGCTGGTGCTTCTGGCTATTCGACGGTGTTCTACAACTTCAGCCTCGAATGGCTCACTGATGGTAACGACACTTTTGACCCGACGGGAGTTGCAGAGAATCAAATACAAACGGAATCATTGAAGGTTTATCCTGTGCCTGCATCGTCCTTTGTCACGATTGAAGCGGCAGGGATGAAGACTATCAACATTTACAATGCTTTAGGACAGCTGGTCAAGTTGATTTCAGTCAATGGCGCTTCGGAGATTAAATTGGATATTTCCGAATGGGTTGCTGGGATGTATTTCGTTGAGGGAATTGAAGATAATGGCTTCAAAAAAGCTGGTCGGTTTTTGAAATGAATTTGGCGTTTTCCGCCCGTTTGCGAAGTTCTTCAATTATACAAATTCTATAATTAAAGCGATAATTCGGGAGCCGGTGGAACGGCAAGGCCTTCATCGTTACTTTCGCATTTTTAAATTGAACTTAGGGCCTTCGATGAGTGCTAAACCATTGACGTCGACGGCAACAGACGTTTGGAAAGATTGTAAAACTCTGATTACTGCTTAACCCACTTCCCCGAGGCGATTTTTTGGGTGTCTTGCCAGATTTCCCAAAGATAAAGCCCTGATTTCCAGTCGGCGGTGTCGATATTGGTTTGGAAGTCGAAAAGTTGTGCGTGAACCAAACGTCCTTGAAGGTCGTAGAAACGGATGACCGAACGCTCGAAGGGAGCGGTAATAGTCACGGAACCGTTGCCGGGATTGGGATACACCTTACAGGCCTCGTTGTCTTTCTCTTCAACGGAATTATAGGTTGGGATTTCGGTATAAACATACTCAATCTCCATTTCGTTGTAGGAACCGCAACATTCATGCAAATCCTTTTCCTGCATGGACAGCAAAGGATTGTTGAAAATGGAAATGCTGTTTTTGAACGGCTGATAGTCATAAAAGAGAGTGTCGTCTTCATAATCCCAAGCCAACATAGTTTCCTCGGTTTCTCTAAAAATCGAAATGTTCTTGCATAGGCCATTTGCATCATTTACGTACAAAGCTTTCTTGTTGAGATTCCATTCGTTGCCCGACCATTCGCCCATCCGATGCTCTTCGATGCGACCTTCAAAATCGAAAACATTCACAAACTTGCTCGCATTGACCCATCGTCCGTCTTCCCAGTTTTGCTTGGTTTCGGACTCCAATTCGCCATTGTCGGTGTAGGTGTAGGTCGTCAAAGTCAGGGGCGATGTTTCCGAGTCCTTTTGGATGGAAATCAATCGGTAATCGTCATCATAACGATAGGCTTCAATGGAAATCACCTCATATTCTTTGGAGTACGGATGTTCATACATCGTTTCCTTTCTCGTCTTCCCATTGTCAAAATATTCGTAAGTCCAGTAACTCCAGAGAGAATCTGTTTCGTTGAAATAATAATTGTAATAGTCGAAGAGCTCTTTCTTTTCAAGCCTGCCGTATGCATCGTATGTAAACCCAATTCTGTAGGAGTGTGTTATCCCATACTCGTCTCCATCATGGTAGATGTTGCTTACTTTGTTGTTCTCATAATAATATCTGAAGGTTTCAAAATAGACCGGATGCTCGGTACCATTCTTGATTCGTATTTTCGTGAGAAAATCTCCGTCATAAGAATAAGTCTTGCCGGGATCACCATAGGCATAATTGAAAGTCTTGAGTTTTCCGTTGCCATAATAGCCGAAGTCTGCATATGACGAACTTAGCATGTTTCCAGAGGCATCGTGTCTGGTCAATATAATATGACTGGGTTGGGCGATGCTGTCGACAAGTGAACTAGCAAAAGAAGAACCCATAGCAAATGCGCAAATAAATAAGGTGTTGATTATACGTTTCATTTTATCTGCTTTTTGTCGGTTAGTTTGATTAGTTTGGCTGACTTTATGTGCGACAAAGATACGTTTTTTTGTAAATGGCAAAGGTTTTGAACATAAAACGTTGT
>JBGUNT010000071.1:0-41308 GCA_045117495.1 Candidatus Limimorpha sp.
CCAAAAGGGAGATGAAACTCTCTCTATCGAGCAAGCCCAAAGTGATCTTGGCAACTTGCTCAACTTCGACTTCGGCGATGCCAATTACGCCTCCAATGTATTCCACCATGACACGCTTTATACAAGGCTCCAGCTCACCGATGGGCAAGTGGATCTTTCTCAATTGGCCATGGCTTATCAGGTTGTTTACGAACAAATAAAGGATGCATTTAGGCAAGTGGATTTACCTGACAAAACCATTTATGCCATTTATTGCAGCATTGAAGGCAATAATAGGGATTCCGATACGGAAGTCGTAACAGTTTTGACGACAAGGTCCTATGACGAATCAATTTCCTGGAACACGGACGATTGGCGCGCCGGTAACAAAAAGGGACGTTGCGATGGCTATATGGCGGGGATCTATGGTGCTCCGGAAAGGGTCATGGCAATGCTGAGCTATAATATGCCCCAATATGGTTGTCTCAACGGGAGGGTTTATTTCACAGAGAACACTTTGGCTTATATTGAACCTGACATTGATAACACAAACTTGTATGATGCAAATGCTCCCCGTCATTGCAGGTTGTTTTATGAAAAAGACTTTTCCGGTAATGATCTTTCATTAACATGTATACCCCATGATGAGCAGGTTTACTATTACAACCAAATATTGACATTGCCAACTACATGTGCCAACTATTTCACGCCTGGACCTTTTCCTAGCGACCACGTAATAATTGAGTATAAAGATCTCAGATACCAACACACCATTAATGGATATATTGGATGGTGGAAACTAGATGTTGAACACGCTAAGTTAAATTGTTCACCTATAATACCGGATTATTAATTGCGACAATTCGATTTCGACAATTCGATATTCACCGTGTTTTGTTTCAAACAATTCACGGTGAATACTATGTTTTGTACAATAAACCGTTAAGATAGGAAGTTACGATTGTAGAAACATAGTCAAACAAATCAATCAATAAATATGAAAACCATGCGTAAATTTCTATTGTCACTTGCGGTCCTGTTTTCAGCCCCAATCGCTTTTTCCCAGCAGCAGGAAGGCTTGTTTATCGACAAGAATCCGGATACGTTCTCAAAAAACGGGAAATACGCCGTTGAGACCCTTGATGGATGCTTCATCTTGTCTGAAACATATCCGTCTTCTGAGTTTCCAGGGCTTACGGAAGCCATGCTGATGAAAATATCGTCTGACGGCGAACTGTTGGCAACGGCTTCCCTTGACAGCAAGCTAGAGATAGCGGGGCTATATGCCGATCCTGACGATAAGCGGCTGTTCCATGCCATTTGCCTCAGGGGCGACGACTCCACACCTTGCATTGTAAGCTTTGACGATGGATTGAACAACATAAACCATAATTATGTGGAACTGCCCGAAGGCTATACCAACGGAAGTTCCACATATTGTGCGGATTGGAAATCCATGTTGGGTCACGATGACAAGGTATTACTTGCAGTTTTAACGGTGATTGAAGCGGTAAGGGATTGTCATCAATATTACCTTCTTTTTGCCTTTGATGGGACAATCGAACAACACTCAATAACAGATATTCCGAAGGTAATCGGACATCCGTTCGAGCAAACTGATGGGAGTCGCTGGTGCTACAATAGGGGAGTGCTGTCGCGTTTCGACGACAGTTTGCGCCTTGAACAGGTTCAGAGCTTCGACATACTCCATGAAGAGCCTACTGAGACAGGTACGTATTCTATTAGTATTAATCATGCTATGTATCCAACAGCTGTTGCCCTGCCCGATTCCTCCATGCTGTTCGCTGAAGAAGCCAGTGAAGATTGGCATAATCACAGTGGTTACCCGATTGACCATAACTACTATCAAGTGGCTTTCTTCAGGCGCGAGCCAGATGGATCCATACAGAAAGTTATCGTTGAGGGTTCGCGAGAAACGTATGACCTGATACCCTATTTCCAGGCAATCGACTATGTTGACCCCGACACGATCTATTTGTGCGGCTACCAAAGCCGTGAGAATAATTCTTTCGGCCCTTTGGTTATGGGAAATACAATCTTTCTCAAGAAAGTGAATGGCGACTTGGACATCATTTGGGAGAAGTCTCTCGTCCTCGGCGTGGAGCACTATGAGCCGAGATACATGTTTGCCACCCGCGACGGCGGCTGCATGATTGTGGGCCGCGTGTTTTACGACATTTATGAGGATGAAGCAGACCTGTTTGCCTGCAAGGTCAACCCAGACGGAACACTGGGCACTAAGGAAATCATAGGTGCAGGTCACAGACCCTACACGTTTGCCCCCAACCCCGTAAAAGACCTGCTCCGCATGGAGTTCTCGCCTGATGTGCAACCCGTGCAAATCGAACTCTACGACCTGCAAGGCCGCCTCGTCGGCACGCAACGCGACGGCTTGGGTAACGTCGACATGAGCCGCCTGCCCGCAGGCACCTACATGATGCGCGTCACCCTCGAAGACGGCAAGACGTTCGTGGATAAGGTGGTGAAAGAATAGGGCCTCAAAGTAAACTTTTCGTTTTTTCCTTTCCATGTGAAGGAATCTTTGTATCTTTGCCGCCCCAAATAAAACACCTAATACATACTTTAATGACAGAAAACGAAAGATCTGGTAAGCGTCCGCGCACCAGAAAGCCTGTTGACTTCTCAGACGATTTCCAACAGGGGAGAACCTTCAAGTTTTATCACCGTGACGGTGACGAAGAAGGAAAAGAAGAGAGAAAGTTTGGCGATAAGCCGAGAGGTGAACGCCGATTTGATGACAATCGTGGCGACCGCAAGTTTGGCGACCGCCCACGCCGCCGCTTCGACGATGAGAGCCGTGGCGACCGCCGCTTCGGCGACGACCGTCCGCGCCGTCGTTTCGACGATGACAAACCGCGTGAGCGCCGTTTCCATGACGACGACCGCCCACGCCGCAGATTTGATGACGAGAGCCGTGGCGAACGCCGCTTCAACGATGAGCGTCCCCGCCGCCGCTTCGATGACGACAAGCCTCGTGGCGAACGCCGCTTCCATGATGACGACCGTCCGCGCCGCCGTTTCGACGATGACAAACCGCGTGAGCGCCGTTTCCATGATGACGACCGTCCCCGCCGCCGTTTCGATGACGACAAACCCCGTGGCGAACGCCGTTTCCACGACGACGACCGTCCGCGTCGCCGCTTCGACGACGACCGCCGTGGCCGCCGCTTCGACGACCGCCGCGAACGCCGTTTCGACGATGAAGAAGCTCCACGCCGTGGCCGCAAAGGCTATGTCCGCGAAAAGGATCCCATGTATGACCGCCCGAAAGCCACTGGCGAAATCCGCCTCAACAAATACCTGGCCGACTGTGGCATCTGCTCGCGGCGCGAAGCCGACGACCTGATCAAGGCCGGCTGCGTGATGGTGAACGACGAAGTCATCACCACCATGGGCTATAAGGTGAAAACGAATGATAAAGTGGTGTATGGAGGCCAGACTCTCAACCGCGAGAAGCTCCGTTATATCCTTCTGAATAAGCCTAAAGGCTATATCACCACCGCCGACGATCCGTATGAACGCGATACGGTCATGGAGCTGGTCAAAGACGCCTGCCCCGAGCGTATCTTCCCCGTGGGTCGTCTCGACAAACAAACCACTGGCCTATTGCTGTTTACCAACGACGGCGACCTGACCAAGAAGCTCACCCATCCGAGCAGCGAGATTCCGAAGCTTTATCAAGTGACCCTCGACAAGGCCTTGAGGAAGAACGACATGCTTCGCATCGCAGATGGCATCGAACTTGACGACGGCCCTATCGCTGCCGACGCCATCTCCTACGTGGAAGGCGACGATAGCAAAAAGGAAATCGGCATCGAGCTGCATTCGGGCCGCAACCGCATCGTGCGCCGCATCTTCGAACACCTCGGCTACGAGGTGATCAAGCTCGACCGCGTCATGTTCGCCGGTCTCGACAAATACAAACTTCCCCGTGGTGAATGGCGTTTCCTCACCGATTTGGAAGTGGTCAATTTGAAGAAATTCTAAAATATCCCAACGAGGTGATCCAAAAGCCATCAGTATTCTGGTGGCTTTTTTTATTTTTGCGGTATGAACGAAGCCACACGAGCCTATATAGAAGCGCATCTCAACGAAGATGTCAGCCTTTTGGCCTTAGGGAAAGTCACGACCGGTGTCGACAAGGCTTTTGCCTTGCGGCAGATAGAAGCCCGACAGTTGTTGCAGAAGAAAGTGCCATCGTGGTCCGCCAACGCCGAACTGTGGTTTCCGCCACGGCTCTCGCTCGAACAATGTTCTTCTGAAGCGACAGCATTATACAAAGCAGCTCTTGTCGGCGGTGATTCCTTTGCCGACCTGACGGGAGGCTTGGGCATCGACAGCTGGTATTTGTCAAAATGCTTCAAGCATGGACATTATGTGGAGCTGCGTCCCGAGCTCTGCGACTTGGCTCAGCATAACTTCAGCGTACTCAGTGCCGACATCGAAGTGCATAACGAGAGCGCCGAAGATTACCTAGGTCATTGCCCAGTCCTTGATTTGATTTATATCGACCCCGCCCGGCGCGACCTTTATGGCCGCAAGACGGTAGCCGTCAGCGATTGTACGCCCGACGTGGTGCAGTTGCAAGACATAATGCTTGAAAAAGCCAAGACAGTGATGGTCAAACTGTCGCCCATGCTTGACCTGCATCAAGCGCTGTCGGTATTGCACGGGGTGAGGGAAGTACATGTGGTGGCCGTCACCAATGAATGCAAGGAATTACTGTTGTTGCAACAGCGTGATGCAGTGGGTCCCGTGTCCATCCATTGCGTGAATCTGTTGACAGGCCAAGAAGCTGTTGAGTTTACCAAAGAAGAAGAGGATGCCACCCCCTTATGCCTGGCCGACACCATTGGGAAATACCTCTATGAACCCAATGCTGCGCTCATGAAAGCAGGCTGCTTTAAGGTTTTGGCTCAGCGTTATGGTGTCGAGAAACTACACAAAAACAGCAACCTATACACTTCAGACCACCTCGTCGCAAACTTTCCAGGCCGCATTTTCGAAGTGGAAGACTGGGCACCTTTCAATAAAAAGGTGGGGCAAACTTTGCTGTCTGACGTGGCAAAAGCCAGCATCTCCGTACGCAACTTTCCTTTGTCGGTGGCCGAACTCCGTAAGTCCTTTAAGCTGGCTGATGGCGATTCGACTTATTTGTTTGCCACCACGCTGAAAGGGGAGAAGAAAGTACTAATCAAGACAAAAAAAGCCGCTTCGATTTGAAGCGGCTGGATAAATAAGGATAGAATTACATTATCTTTTGTCGGGGATGCCAAATTTGGTCCACCAAGTAGAGTCGTATTTGGTCTTGATGGCCTTTTTGACGGTCTTGGTGCGGTCTTTCAAGGTTTTTAAGGCTGCGTGTGCCTCCAAGGTCTTCTTGCGGGCCATTTCTTGTATTTTATCGACTTCGGCCGACAATTCCTCCAAACGCTTGCAGTCGTCTTCCAGTTTGTGGATGACGCCCTCTTCCACGCCGGCGTCACGCCCAAGACGCTGGTTCCTCTTTACCCCGGTGATGATCAGTTTCGTTTTTTCGAGTTGGTCTTTAAAAATTTGATACATAGGTTTTTATCATTTAAAATACTAACGAAGGATGGTTGGTGTAAAATGTTTTGCAAATATAAGAAAAGATTTCAAATAATGAGCGTTTATTATCAAATCAAGAAAGTGGGGGATTGTTTTCGTGGAATCGGAAAAAAACTTGTATTTTTGCAGGTTAAATCAAGACGAGATGTACGCATTATATAAAAAAGAAATCAGCAACTTCCTGACCTCGCTAATGGGGATTATGGTCATCGTCGTGTTTTTGTTGATCACGGGGCTGTTCCTATGGGTGTTCCAGAACGATTTCAACCTGTTGAACTTTGGTTATGCCAACATGGATAGCTTGTTTATCCTTGCTCCTTGGGTGTTCTTGTTTCTCGTTCCTGCGGTGACGATGCGCAGTTTTGCCGAGGAAAACCGTACAGGCACCATCGAGATGCTTCTCACCAAGCCTTTGTCGGATTGGCAAATCATCATGGCCAAGTTTTTGGCAGGCGTGACCCTCGTCCTCTTGGCTTTGATTCCGACTTTTGTCTATTACTTTTCCATTTACCGCTTGGGGCTGCCTATGGGCAACCTCGACAGCGGCGGCATTTGGGGATCCTATATCGGGCTTTTCTTGCTGAGTGCCAGCTTCGTCAGTATTGGCGTGTTTTGCAGCTCTCTGACCAACAATCAGATCCTCGCCTTCATCATCACTGTATTTTTGTGTGGTTTCCTAATGATGGGATTCGAGTTCATTTATTCCTTGTCTTTGTTTGGCCCTGTCGACCTGTTCATCCAACAGTTGGGCATGAGTGCGCACTACAGCTCGTTGAGCCGTGGTGTGGTCGATACGCGCGACGTATTGTATTTCTTGAGTGTTATCATCATCTTTCTCAGTGCCACCAAACTGGTGCTGGCAAGTCGTAAATGGTAAGGAGGCGTGACTATGGACAACCAACGTAAGAGTTTGAAGAAGAATCAAATCATTACCTTCCTGGTCACCTTGGTGATTGTGGTGGTGGTCAATATTATAGGTTCCTTTGTCTTCACCCGTTTCGACTTGACAAGCGAAAAACGGTATACCCTTTCGAATACGACAAAAGAAATCTTGGGGAATCTGGAAGATTATGTCTATTTCAAGGTCTATCTTGAGGGCGATTTTCCTGCCGGTTTCAAGAAGTTGCGCCGCGAGACCAAGGAGATGTTGGACGAGTTCCGCGCTTATTCCAAGTTCATCGACTATGAGTTCATCAATCCTTCGGAAAGCACCGACCCCGCTGAACGTAATGAGACGTATAAGTTGCTTTATCAGTCGGGGTTGAACCCCACTAACTTGGTCGATAAAAAGCCCGACGGATCTTCCCAGCAGATGATTATCTGGCCAGGCGCCTTGGTGAGTTACCGTAACGACACGGAGTTGGCCGTCGACTTGCTCGAAAACCAAATCGGCCAGTCATCAGAGGGCGCTTTGAACGCTTCGATGCAGAACCTTGAGTTCAAGTTGATCGATGCGGTGAAAAAGGTGACGCGTTTCAAGAAGCCCGTCATCGCCTTCGTTGAAGGCCATGGCGAATTGCCCGAGGAGGATGTCTACGACATCACCCAGACGCTTTCCCAAAACTATTCGGTAGGTCGCATTACCATCGATGGCCGCATTGATGCCTTGATGCACCGCACCCAAAACGAAGAGGAAGACATCAAGGCCTTCCCTTCTTACGACGCCATCATCATCGCCAAGCCCACGGAGCCATTTAGTGAAAAAGACAAGTTCTTGATCGACCAGTACATTATGCACGGCGGTAAAGTGCTGTGGTTGGTTGAGCCTGTGTATGTCACCATGGATAGCTTGCAAAGTCAGGAGTCGACCATTGGCATCGAGCAGGATCTTAAGTTGGATGACATGTTGTTCAAATATGGCGTGCGTCTCAATCGCAACCTGTTGCTCGATTTGACTTGTGCTGCGCTTCCCATCCGCACTGGACAGATGGCAGGACAGGCACAGCTTGAGTATTTCCGTTGGTTCTATTTCCCCTTGCTGCAGGCAGCTTCCAACCATCCCATGGTGCGCAACATGAACGCCATCAAGGCCGACTTCGTCAGTTCCATCGACGCTACCACCTCGGCCGATGGCATCGACCAAATACCGTTGCTTAAGACCTCTGACTATACCAAGGTGTCGGGCGCTCCCGTGTTTGTCACTCTCGCCATGTTGCGTCAGACTCCCGACAAACGCATGTTCACCTCCAAAGGACAAAATGTGGCTTACCTGCTCAAAGGAACCTTCCCTTCGTTGTATGCCAACCGCATCCCACAAGAGATTATGGATGACAAGGGCATGCATTTCAGGGAAGAAAGCGTTCCTACTGCCATGATTGTGGTGGCTGATGGCGACATTATTCGCAATCAAATCGATGTCAAACGCAAAACCCCCTTACAACTGGGCTATGACCAATATACTGGTAACACCTATGCCAACAAGGAATTTATCGAGAACGCCATCAGCTATCTTGTTGACGGCGAAGGTCTTATCGACATCCGCTCTCGTGAGCTGAAGATACGCCTGCTCGACACTACCAAAGTCGACCAACAAAGGACTTTGTGGCAGGTGGTTAACACTGTTGTGCCAATTGGACTCATCATCATCTTGGGTTTGGTCTTGGCGTGGATTAAAAAGAGAAAATACAGCAAAAAATAACTGTTATGAAGAAAAACAATAGAATCACCATCATCATTGCTGCTTTACTGCTAATCATCGCAGGCGTTTTGATTTGGAACAACCGTTACCTTACCACGATACAAGGCGATTCCGCCGACTTCCAGGTCTGGGATACCGCTTCTGTTACCAAAATCTATTTGGCCGACCGCGATGATTTCGAGACGTTGTTGGAACGCCATGAAGACGGCTGGACACTTAACAAAACCTATAAGGCCCATCCTAAGCAAGTCGAAAACCTGCTGACCACTTTATACAAAGTGCGTATCAAGATGCCTGTTTCGGTGGCGAGCCACGATAACGTCGTCAAACAATTGGCCGTGAAAGGCACCAAGGTGGAGGTATATCAGATAGTGCCACGTATCAACCTGTTTAACCGCATCAAGCTCTTCAACCACGAGAAGCGCACCAAGGTGTTCTACGTAGGCGATGCCACCAAAGACGGCAGCGGTACGTTTATGCTAAAAGAAGGTGCCGACAAGGCCTATATCGTCTATATCCGTGGCTTCCGCGGCTTTGTTTCCACCCGATTCACCGCTAATCCTGACGATTGGCGCGACCACACCATCTTCCATGAATCGTTGGGTGACATACAATCGGTATCGGTCGAATTCCAGGAAAAACCTCAAGGTGGGTTCCGTATCGACAATGTGGGGCGCCATCAGTACAAACTGACACGTCTCTACGACAATGCTGACCTTCCATTGGATACGCTGAAAGTGATCAATTTCCTGTCGTCGTTTAGCGATGTGCGTTTCGAGGCATTGTTCACCAACTCGTTACCTCAGAAACGTATCGATTCCATCGTCAACTCACCATGGCTGCATAAGATTTCATTGACCACCAAGGATGGCAAGAGCCAAGAGATTAAAACCTTTACCAAGCTGGTGCAGCTGGGCGGCTACAGCGATCCTTCCGAAGTGGGTGGTGTCGACCGTGACCGCATGTATGGTCTCATCAACGATGGTCAAGACCTGGTACTGATCCAATACTATATTTTCGACAAATTGTTGAAGGATGTGGATTATTACGAGGCGGGTCACCCGATCCAATATGAGATTGGCCATTACGAAGTGTATGAATGAACAAGAGCCTCTGATGAGGCATGGTAATAAAAAGAAAGGCCTTGCAAAAGCAGGGCCTTTCTTTTTTACAATATAGGACTCTTTAATTAGTCGCCCAATGTGGCCACCATGACGGCCTTGATGGTGTGCATGCGGTTCTCGGCTTCGTCGAAGACGATGCTGTTCTCGCTTTCGAATATGTCCTCGGTGACCTCGATGCCGTTCAAGCCGAACTTCTCATAAACGTCGCGGCCAGCCTTGGTCTCCAGATTGTGATACGAAGGAAGGCAGTGCATAAACTTGCACTTGGGGTTGCCTGTCTTTTTCATCAGTTCTGCGTTGACCTGGTAGGGCATCAGCATATTGATGCGCTCTTTCCACACGCTGTCGGGCTCGCCCATCGATACCCAGATGTCGGTGTAGATGAAGTCAAGACCCTTCACGCCCTTCTCCACGTCGTCGGTGACGGTGAGCTTGGCACCGGTTTCCTTGGCGATTTCCTGGCACTTCTTGACAAGATCTTTGGCCGGCTGCAGTTTCTTGGGGGCGACAATGCGGATGTCCATACCCATCTTCACGCCACCGACCATCAGGCTGTTGCCCATATTGTAACGGGCATCGCCGATATAAGCGAACTTCACTTGGTTGAGGGGCTTGTCGGTATGCTCCTGAATGGTGAGGAAGTCAGCCAGAATCTGAGTGGGGTGAGCTTCGGCGGTAAGACCGTTCCACACGGGAACGCCGGCATATTTGGCCAGTTCCTCGACAGTGGCCTGGTCGAAGCCACGGTACTCGATGCCGTCGAACATACGACCCAAGACGCGGGCGGTGTCAGCCATCGATTCCTTGATGCCGATCTGTGAGCCAGTAGGGCCGAGATAGGTGACATGGGCACCTTGGTCCTTGGCGCCAACCTCGAAGGCGCAGCGGGTGCGGGTCGAGGTCTTTTCGAAAATGAGGGCAATGTTCTTGCCCGTGAGGTGGGGTTGTTCGGTGCCTGCATACTTGGCGGCCTTGAGGTCGGCAGCAAGTTTCAGTAAGAACTTAATCTCTTCCGGAGTGAAGTCCAACAACTTCAGGAAGTTTCTGTTTCTGAGGTTAAATGCCATGTTTTTGTTTATTTAAAGATTTAAAGATTTGAAGATTCAATATTCAAAATTGAGTTTCCCTTCGGGAATGGAGATTTGTTTTGCTATATTGCGGCGGCTTTTGGCGCTTACGATTCGTAGGTTCTATCTGCCGCCGCGTTATACGATTAATTGCTCTACTCCATTCCCCGTAGGGGAATCTCAACTCCTTTTCGGCTGCAAAATTACTCATTTTCTTATCTCATCCAACCTTCAACACGATAAATCTTTTCCAACAGTTTGGTTTCTTCTCCACTACTCGCATTTTTGTGCCATACTTCGATACGAGCCGCATAATAATCTTCCCAATCGCCTTCGTAAATCGTAAAGCCTTTCTTATACACAAGTTGGCGGAATGTATGCGTTGTACCAATTTTAACATTGCTTCTTTCAGCAATCTCATTTTCTGACAAAGGAACATTCTTGGTCACCTCATAACAACGAAGAAATATCTCGCCTTGAGGCAATGGGCCATAATAGAAGCTATATATGTACCTCCCACCTTGGAAATCATTCCAGATTTGAAGATATGTATCTGGATTTAGGCTATCTATCTCGGCAACATCAAGCGTGTCACCAGGGAAATTGAACAGGTCTTTGCGCCCGTTCTCATCGGTATAACCCAAAGGGAGATGATATTCCAAACCTTCGGGTATTTTATGCTTTTTGCCGAAACCGTCATGGTATGGTCCATGCATGGCTCCAATTACGAGTGGAAACCAAAGCAGGCATACCACCATGATAGAACCCGTTATGGATGTAAGACATTGCCACCATTTCTTGTTAATGAGCAAGATTACCCACGAAACGACAAGAGCAATGATTGTTACCATAAGCAAAATAGCGACGATGTCTTCAAGAACAGGAAGCCAGGTGGTAAATAACGCTGCCAGCGAAAACATAAAGACACCTAACGCCATGGGAAAAATCCACCAGTATTTTAAAAAGAAGTGTTTCATGATTCTCTATTTTTTCTTGTACCAATCAATCTTTTGTGTTGCAAACATGGCAATTCCCAGAATTATGAAGAGGCCGACACTTCCCACAAGCAGGGCATAGCTCTCCAACTGTAGCAAAACATAGACAAAAGTATAAAGCACAGCCAGCAAAAGGCCGATGCCCAAGGCGGTCTTTTTGTCCTTCGTAATTGAAGCCATAAATACCACAATCATCGCGATGGTCATCACACAGGCAATGAGGTAGGAAAGGCCGAAATTGATATGCTCGGAGAACGACAGCAGCAAGGTGTAAAACACAATGAGCGCGATGCCGATGAGCAGGTATTGTACGGGGTGGATAGGCTTGGCCTTGCGCATCTCTACGAAAAATACCGCAGCAAAAGTGAGGAGGATAATAAGAAAGGCATACTTGATAGCGCGATCGGTTTGGAGGTATTGTTCCACTGGCACTTTCAGTTCCACACCGAAAGAAGAATAGCCGAATTCCGTTCTATACTCAAAGAATGAATCATTGAGAACTTGTGGATAGTCTCGGTTGATGGCCAACACTTTCCATTCGGCTTGGAAGCCTGTGTCGGTCACCTGACGTTCGTCGGGCAGATAATAGCCCGTGAAACTCGGCGTTGCGCAATCCGAGGTCAGGCTGACCGTAGTAGTTTGTCCGAAAGGCGCAAACATAAGATCTCCTGCCCCTTTGAAAGGCAAAACCAACGAAAAATCGACGGTTTCGCCTTCCAAGACTCGCGAAAGGTCCACCTCGCAAGACAGGCCCTTCAAGTTACCTGTTTCAGCAACCATGTCGTAGGTTATTCCACCAAATTTGAGCGTCACATTGTCGGTCAAGCCGCGCAGGTTGGGCAAGCCAACAACGATTTTGGCTTTCTCGAAACACCATTCATGTCCATCCTGCATTTTCTCGAAGTCCTTGGGTAACTTGAACTGCCCCGTAAGGTCAAGAGCTGTTTCGTATACGGTGAAGTCGTAGATGCCGCGTTTCAAGAGTTTGGTCTCCACGTCGCCTTTCAAATCCAGTTGCTCAGGCAACACAATCTTGGCATAGGTTTCTTTTTTGTTGTTTTTCTCTTCAGAATAATAGATCTTGATTACTGGTCCTATGACCGTTTGCGACTCAGCCCATTTCTCGAAGACTTCGCTTTCGGCGAGGCTTTCCGTGCTTTTGCGCTCGGAAACCAGATTCTTCAAAAGGAGTTGTGGGATGAGAAACGCCACGCACATGCCTGCGATGAGCAAGAGTTTCAACCCGGGACGGGCTTTTTTTTCGTTTTGTCTCTTGTTTTCCTTGCTTTTGGGCTCCTCGTTTTGGGTTCCCAAGACTTCCATGTTTTCTTCTGTTGTCATGTTGTTTAGTTTTAATGATTTGTTTATCTTATAAAGTACTTTGAATTTCAAAGTTAATATATCAAAAAAAATAGAGTCTGTTATTGTTGGCTATTGACAAATGAGGCAAGTGCTTGAATATGTGCCGAAAACGCAGCCCTTCCCAAATCAGTGATGGCATAACTCGTATTGGGTTTGCGCCCTATGAAGCGCTTTTCGCAGCGGATGTAGCCCAACTCCTCAAGGCTGCGGGCGTGGCTGGCCAGGTTGCCGTCGGTGAGTTCGAGCAGCGACTTCATCGTGGTAAAGTCGACCGACTCGTTGGCCATCAGCACCGACATGATACCGAGCCGTATCTTGCTCTCAAAGGCCTTGTTCAAACCGTCCAAATTGGCAATCATGGCTCACTTGCTCCTTTCATATTTCAGCATAAAGACGATTCCGAAAACGATGTGCAGCACCCCGAAACCGAGGAACCAAGTCAGCAGGGCGTAATCGACCAGGAAGCAATCGATAAGGCCCAAGGCCAACTCGGCATAACCCAAATAACGCAAAGCGGGATAGCTGAAATGGCTGGCGCTGATGAGTGCCAAGCCATAGAATATCAGCGTTATCGACGAGATGAGGCCATAGTGTTGCTGCAGCAACAAGGCCGTGCAAAGCAACCCACCAGCAAGCATCGGCACAAAGAAATTGACCAGCAGGCGATGCATCGTCACGTCCATGGTGAAGCGAAGCTGATGACGCTTGGCCTTCAAATAGGCCATGAGGAACACCGTCATGAAGGCCACAACCAAAAGGACAAGAGCCACAACAATAGTAGTGCGCCACTTGGAAGGGGTATTGATGTGATAATCGCCCAAGAAGAAATAGATGTAGGCCGACACCAGTGAGGCCAAAATCCCCACAATGACGATTGATAATCCACTGATAGCCTTGAATTTGGATGAACGCTCCATCATATCCTTGATGTCGTTCAGCGTATTGAGAGCTTCCTTGTTTTCCATGGTTTTTAAAGTACTTTGCGCTGCAAAGTTACAACTTTTGTTTTACATGGCAAGCGTTTTTAGAAAAAAATTAATTTTGCAGCATGATTATCCTCGACAACGTAGTCGTCACCGACGAATTCCTGAATGCCCAATTCTGCTGCTGCCTGCCGAAATGCAAAGGCTGGTGCTGTGTGGCTGGCGATGCCGGTGCACCTCTCGAAGCCTCTGAAATTGAGCAGATTGAAGACAACCTCGAAGCCATTAAGCCTTATATGAGACCCGAAGGCATCAAAGTGATAGAAGAAAACGATGTCTACGATTACGACGAAACAGGCGAGCTTGTCACCCCTTTGGTGAACGGCGAGGAGTGCGCTTTTGTCTATTTCCACGAGAACGGCACGGCCCTCTGCGCCATCGAAAAAGCCTATCTAGAAGGCAAATGCGACTTCTGGAAACCCATTTCATGCCATCTTTACCCTATCCGCTTGGTGGAGAAGGACGGCTTCACACACATCCTTTACCACGAATGGAGCGTGTGTGTGCCTGCCAAACGCAAGGGCGAAAAAGAAGGCATACCGCTTTGGAAGTTCCTTAAAGGGCCGATGGTGCGCAAGTTCGGTGAGGACTGGTATGATCGTTTGGAGAAATTGATTCAGAAAAAATAGACTAAACGAAACAAATTGTCGTTCATAGTTTGTTGTAGTATTCTTTAAACAACCTGTAAATGATAAAACGGTTACTTTGTATAGGGTTCTTACTGTCGTGTTGCGCCATCGTATGGGCACAAAGCAGCGAACGGCCCAACCGTTATCATTATTATGGGTATGTAGTCACAGCCGATAGCCTTAGGCCGATTCGCAATACGCATGTCATCAGCAAGATGGCACATTGTGGTACCATCACCAACCGACAGGGATCCTTTATCATTCCCGCTAGAGGTGTCGACACCCTATGGGTGAGTTGTCTGGGCTATTCGCGACGGCTGATTCCCATTGACTCCACCCTTGCAGAGCATGACACGCTTCTCATCCGCCTTCGTAGCGATACCATCACCCTGAGGGAGGTGACGGTCTTGCCATTCAACAATTATGAGACCTTCAAGGAGATGCTCATCACCATGCCTTCCGTTAAGACGCCGCGCGAGCTGCAGCTCCTTGAGGAGGATTTGAACGACCTTTGGCTGAGCAAGACACCTCAAGGCAATGGCATGGTCACCATCACTGCCAACCCCATCCAATACCTTTACGACAAATATAACAAGTCGGCTCGCCGGCAGTCCAAGCTGCTTCGTAACCGTCGCATGTATAATGAAGTACTTCGTGAACAGGGCCGAACCGATGAGCTTTTACCCGATTCTTTGGACTTTACTGTCGAGTACAGGACGTATGAAATGGAAGAGGTTCAGGAAACGCTCAATCCCAATGCCATGGTGCCTCGAAAAAAGAAGTATTTCCGCTTTGGGCAATAAGACAAGACATGACCTTCCGCGATTGGTTCAATAGTATCCTTAACCTGTTTTATCCTCGCGTCTGCGCCGCTTGTGGCGAGACATTGCTCAAAGACGAGACAACGGTTTGCTTGAAATGCCGTTACCTCTTGCCCAAGACTGGTTATGAACAAAACCCTGACAATCCTTTGGCACAGAGTTTTTACGGCCGCGTCCCTTTCCATGCTGTGTCTTCTTGCTTTTTCTTCTCCAAGGACGGTAAAGTACAGCACCTCATCCATGAGCTGAAATACAAGGGCAACAAGGAAGCGGGTGTTTTTCTTGGACAACAGTTGGGCGAGACCCTAAAACATGCGCCTTTGTTTCAAGGCATCGACTATCTGATACCCGTGCCATTGCATCCCAAACGTGAGAAACAGCGTGGCTACAACCAAAGCTTGATGATATGCCAGGGCATCCAAGAAGTAACGGGTATCCCAATTGGCGACAAGTATCTAGTCAGGGCGGTCTATACGGAGACGCAGACCCACAAAACGGCGGAAGAGCGATTCAAGAACGTAAAAGACATCTTTGAAGTGCGTTTCGCGGAGGAACTAAAAGATAAGCACGTCCTCCTTGTCGACGACGTGCTTACCACAGGTGCCACTCTTGAATCGTGTGCGCACCAATTGGGAAATATCCCAGGTATTACCATCAGTGCGGCCACTGCCGCCTGTGCTGGGAATTAAGCTTGGTAGACCTTCGGGGAATCCTCGCCGTTGAGGACGCGCAAGCCATTTAATGCCAAGGCCTTCATCTCGTCTTCGCCAGGATAGACATAGACGGGGGCAATTTTCTCGACATGGCTCTTCACCAAGGCGCAGAACTCCTTGTCGTAGGCCATACCTCCCGTGAGGAAGATGGCATCCACATCCATGCTGAAAGCCGAAGCTGCAAGACCACCGACTTCCTTGGCCACTTGATAGGCCATGGCTTTGTAGACCTTCTCCCATTCCTTGTTGCCGGCCTTCACGGCGTTTTCCACTTCGAGGGCATCGTTGGTGCCGAGGTAAGCGACGAAACCGCCTTTACCTTTCAGCATCTGGCCGATCTCTTTCTTGGTGTATTTGCCGCTGAAGCAGGCGTCGACAAGGAAGCCAGCGGGCAGTGAGCCAGCACGTTCAGGCGTGAAGGGACCGTCGCCGTTCAAGGCGTTGTTGGTGTCGACCACGCGGCCTTTCTTGTGGGCGCTGACCGAGATACCACCACCGAGGTGGATGGCGATGATGTTCATGTCCTCATACTTGCGGCCGAGGTCTTTGGCCAGCTGACGGGCGATGATCTTTTGGTTCAAGGCATGGAAGATGGAAATGCGTGGGAAGAGCGGGTGACCCGAGTAGCGTGCCACTTCGTCCATCTCGTCGACCACGACTGGGTCGGCGATGTAAGCCTTCACGCCGATTTCCTTGGCGATGTCGTTGGCAATCAAGCCACCGAGGTTGGAGGCGTGCTCGCCGCTATAGCCATCGGTAAGGTCCTTGATCATAAGGTCGTTCACCTCATAGACACCTGAAACAAGCGGACGGAGCAAACCGCCACGACCCACGATGCAGTCCATTCCATGGACATCAATGCCAGCATCTTTCAGCTCGCGCATGATGGCTTCGGTGCGGAAGGGCTTCTGGTCGGAGATATGTTCGAATCTAGCGACTTCCTCAGCGCTGTGCTTGAGGTTCTTCTTGAAGACTTGTTCCTCACCTTCGAACACAGCAATCTTAGTCGAGGTGGAACCAGGGTTTATCGTTAAGATTTTGTATGCCATAATATTTTGTTTTTGAATTGTTTATGCCATCATAGCGGCCAAAGCGATGGAATACAACTTCGTCTTAGAAGTGTCGCCGCGAGAGCTGAGCACGCAAGGCACCTTGGCGCCCATGAGCATGGCACCCACTTCGCTCTTGTCGAACTTGGTGCAGCATTTGTAGAACACATTGGAGCTTTCAAGGTTGGGGAACACCAGGCAGTCGGCGTCGCCAGCCACAGGGCTCTTCATGCCTTTGATGGCAGCCGTCTCGGCGTCGGTAGCGAGGTCGAGGCTAATGGGGCCTTCCACAATACAACCCTTGATCTGGCCACGCTCGTTCATCTTGGAGATGATGGCGGCATCGACACAGGCAGGGATGCCAGCGCTCATCTGCTCGGTGGCGGTCACCATGGCGACCTTCGGGCAGCTGACGCCCAGTTTGGTGGCTACTGTGGTCACATATTTAAGCAATTGCTGTTTCTGCTTGATATCAGGCAGGGGAATGATAGCGCAATCGGAGGCAACCATCAACTTGTGGTAGTTGGGGTTCTCAATGACGGCGACGTGGGCCAGCGTCACGTTGGGTGGGCAGAGGCCGCGTTCCTTGTTGAGGATGGCACGCATGTACTTGTCGGTGGGCAGCAGACCCTTCATCAGGATGTCGGCTTCGCCGGCGTTGATGAGGTCGCAAGCCATGGCAGCAGCTTTCACGTCGACAGGCTCATGGATGATTTTGAAGTTGTTGGGGTCGATGTTTTCGGCTTTGCATACTTCTTTGATGACATTTTCATCACCAAGAAGAGTAGCTTCGATGAGACCTTCCTTGACGGCAGCATTCACTGCACAGATGGTGTGGTCGTCATTGGCGTAAGCGGCCACAAGGCGTTTCTTGGGTTTGCTGCGCAAAACCTCGAACATTTGTTCTAATTTTCTGATTTCCATATCGTAGATATAATTTAGTACTAAATATTGCCGCAAAGTTACAAATAAAAGCTTTCAAGACAAAGGAAAAACACAATTAAGCAAGTTTTTGCCTCCAAGTCTTTTCCTTTAGTCAAGAAAAAAGGCGAGGAACCGTTCCTCGCCTTAAATCTTTAAAGTGTTTACAGGTTGCTTATCCCACGCTGCAGCCGGGAGCGACCAAATCGCTCGGGGTGAGCAGTACGAGACGGCCGTCCTTGTCCTCGGCGGAGAGGATCATGCCCTCGCTGACCACGCCTTTGAGCTTGAGTGGCTCGAAGTTGGCGACGAAGCAAACCTGTTTGCCGACCAGCTTCTCAGGTTCGGTATAATATTTGGCGATGCCGCTCACAATAGTGCGCTTCTGCATGCCGTCGTCGATGAGGAACTGCAACAACTTGTCGGCTTTCGGCACTTTCTGGCATTCGAGAATGGTACCTACGCGGACATCTACCTTCATGTAGTCATCGAAGCTGACCACGGGTTTCACCTCGGCAGGTTTCCATGCATTGAGTTGGTTGGCTTTCTTGGTGTCTTCCAGTTTTTGCAACTGGGCGGCGACCACGCTGTCTTCCACTTTTTCGAAGAGCAACTCGGGCTGACCGATGACATGGCCTTCAGGCAGCAGAATGGTGTTCTCGGCATCGTTCCATCCGTTGACTTTTAAGTCGATCATCTTTTGCAGTTTATGAGCACTGAATGGCAGGAAAGGTTCGCTCAAAATGGCAAGATGTGCCACAATTTGCAAACTCATCGCCATCACGGTCTTCACACGTTCGGGGTCAGTCTTGATTTGCTTCCAAGGCTCGTTGTCAGTGAGGTATTTATTGCCGAGACGGGCCAAGTTCATCAGCTCCGACAAAGCTTCGCGGAACTTATAGTTGTCGATGAGGTGACCAATCTTTTTTGGATAGGCATTCATCTCTTCGATGACGGCCTTGTCGGTGTCATCGAGGTTGCCTAAGGCGGGCACAGCACCCTCATAGTATTTATGCGTCAACACCAAGGTACGGTTGACGAAGTTGCCGAAGATGGCCAATAACTCGTTGTTGTTGCGGTCTTGATAGTCCTTCCAGGTGAAGTTGTTATCCTTGGTCTCTGGAGCATTGGCAGTGAGGACATAACGCAGCACATCCTGTTTGCCAGGGAACTCTTGCAGGTATTCGTGCAGCCACACGGCCCAGTTGCGAGAGGTCGAAATCTTGTCGTTCTCAAGATTGAGGAACTCGTTGGCGGGCACATTGTCGGGCATGATGTAATCGCCGTAAGCCTTCATCATGCAGGGGAAGATGATGCAGTGGAACACGATGTTGTCCTTGCCGATGAAGTGCACCAGCTTGGTCTCGGGGTCTTTCCACCATTTCTCCCAGTCTTCGCCGCGTTTCTCGCAAATCTCTTTGGTGTTGCTGATATATCCGATGGGGGCATCGAACCACACATACAGGACCTTGCCGTCGGCACCTTCAATCGGAACGGGAACGCCCCAATCGAGGTCACGGGTGACGGCACGGGGCTGCAAGCCACCGTCGAGCCAGCTTTTCACTTGACCATAGACATTGCTCTTCCATTCCTTATGGCCTTCGAGGATCCACTCGCGGAGCCATGGTTCGTATTGGTCAAGAGGCAGGTACCAGTGTTTGGTCGGCTTCTTCACCAATGCTGCGCCGCTGAGCTGCGAGTGTGGGTTGATGAGCTCGTCAGGGCTCAAGGAAGAGCCGCATTTCTCGCATTGGTCGCCATATGCACCTTCGGCACCGCATTTTGGGCAGGTACCCACGATATAACGGTCGGAAAGGAACTTCTGTCTTTCGGGATCGAAGTATTGCTCGGTCTCCTTCTCGATGAACTTCCCTTCGTCATACAGTTTCTTGAAGAACTCCTGGGCCGTGGCACGATGCATCTTCGAAGAGGTGCGCGAGTAGATGTCGTAGCTGATGCCTAGCTCCTCGAACGACTTCTTGATGATTTCGTGGTAACGATCCACGATATCTTGTGGCGTACAGCCTTCCTTTTCGGCTTTGATGGTAATCGGCACGCCATGTTCGTCGGAACCACCGACAAACAAGACCTCCTCGCCACGCATTCGCAGGTAGCGGACATAAGTGTCGGCAGGGATATAGACGCCGGCAAGGTGACCGATGTGGACGGGACCGTTGGCATAAGGCAAGGCCGTGGTTACCATGTAACGCTTGAAGTGTTTGTTCGTTGATTCCATAGTGTTGTGATATTTAGTAAAACGGCTGCAAAAATAAGGAATTGACCTAAATTAATTATGAAAAATGTCATAATGCCGCTAAAAATGGCAAAAAACACGATGATTCTGTTTTTTTTACTATTTTTGCAACCCATTTAATGAGGCCATTACGATCTGAGATCAAGACGAGACAGTTGAGATTTAGGCTTGTAAGGAGTCACTTTTCAAGACGAATCGATTGCATATTTTGTCGGAATCGAGGTCAGAAGGCCTATTAACCAGATTCATTAACAACAAAACGACATAGATATGCAATTCCATCCAGAAAAATGCCGCATTCCCGACGAGCCCAACCGCCCGTTTATCTCCTCGGAAGAGATTTGGGACTACATCAACAACACGAAGAGTACGCCTGAACGTGTGCACGAAATCATCCAGAAGTCATTGGACAAGAACCGCCTGACGATGGAAGAGACCGCCGTCCTCGTCAACACTACTGACCCCGCGTTGGTGGAAGAAATCAAGGAAGGCGCGCGCGAGCTTAAACGCCGCATCTACGGCAACCGCATCGTGCTGTTCGCCCCGTTGTATGTGGGCAACTACTGCATCAACAACTGCAAGTACTGCGGTTTCCGTTCGTCGAACAAGGAACAGGTGCGCACCACTTTGACCGACGAAGAACTCATCCACAACGTGGAGGCTTTGGAGGACGACGGCCAGAAGCGCCTTATCCTCGTTTATGGTGAGTCGCCGAAATACTCTCCGGAGTACATCGCCCACACCGTGAAGGTGACCTACGCCACCAAGAAAGGTAAGGGCAGCATCCGTCGTGTCAACATCAACGCCGCTCCTTTGGATGTGGAAGGTTTCCGCATCGTGAAAGAGGCGGGCATTGGCACCTATCAGATCTTCCAGGAGACTTACTGCCCTGAAATCTACAACGAATACCATCCGATTAATACCAAGAAGGGCGACTACAATTACCGCCTCACCTCGATGGACCGCGCCCAGCAGGCTGGTATCGACGACAACGGTTTGGGTATTTTGTTCGGCCTTTACGACTGGCGTTACGAGGTGCTGGCCATGATTCGTCACACCAACCACCTTGAGGCTTGCTTCAACGTGGGTCCGCACACCATCTCGTTCCCCCGTATCAAGGACGCTTCGGGCCTCAACATCGACACGAAGTATTTCGTTGACGACGAGACCTTCGAGAAGATCATCGCCATCTTCCGCTTGGCCGTGCCTTACACGGGCATGATCCTGACCGCCCGCGAGGACGCCGCCTTCCGCGCCAAGGCCATCGAATACGGCATCTCGCAAATCGACGGTGGCACCAACCTGCAGATTGGCGACTACAAATACCACCACGAGGAGGAAGAGAAGAACAGCGATAAGCAGGAAGACCAGAACCTCGACCGCGAGCAGTTCAAGATCGGCGACGACCGCTCGTTGGGCGACATCATCGACAAGCTGCTCGACCACGACTTCATCCCGAGCTTCTGCACGGCCTGTTACCGTCTGGGTCGCACGGGCGAACACTTCATGGAATTCAGTGTGCCGGGCTTCATCAAGCGCTACTGCACCCCGAATGCCATCCTCACTTTGAGCGAGTACTTGGTGGACTACGCCACTCCCGAAGTCGCTGCCAAGGGCTGGAAGTGCATCGAGAACAACTTCAAGAACGTCGATCCGAAGTTCTTGGACGAGCTGAAGAGCCGCATCGAGCGCATCAAGAAGGGTGAGAGAGACCTGTATTTCTAAGGTTCCTCCATTGTCCAGAACGACTATCCCTGAACCTTAAGCCATCATTGCGGGCGCAGACCCGCAATCTCCTAAGCGGGATGGGATGCCCCTTCTACATAGGAGATAGCGGATCAGGTCCGCAATGACGGGAAAAAGGGAAAGGATGTCGTTCATAGATAAAGACTCCAATTAAGATTATTAGATAGTGAAAAAGCCTCTGCTTATGGCAGGGGTTTTTTCTTTGTTTGACCTCATTTTCGCTCAATAATTGCCAAAAAAAGTAAGGACATTAGTTTTTGAGGTTGACTATTATTTTATTGATTTTCAGTATAATCCGATAAGGACAATCCAAAAAAGTAGGGACATAGACCCCTGGGGAGCCTCATGCCTCTTGACAAACGTTTTTTTGCTATATTTTTGCAATGACGGACATGGGACTTGGGTTTACGAAATCCCCATTGAAACCGTCATTGCGGGCTTGACCCGCAATCCCCTGAGCGAAAGGGATACGTCTTCGTGCACAGGGGATGGCGGATGTTCCTCCGCCATGACGGTAAAGGGAAAAGACAGTGCGACCCGTTCAATAGTCCCGCGTAAAAAAGTAGAAAACCTATGAAAACATACTTGAAACCACTCATCCTAATCACCGCATTCCTCGCGCTGGCTTCCTGCGACAGCCCAACCAAGCGCCTTGAGCAAGCCCAAGCCCTCTATAATGAAGGCGCGCAGCTGCGCGAGCAACGCCGCTCCGAAGAGGCCGCCGAGAAGCTCCTGCAAGGGCTGGCAATCGTGCAGCGTTCCGACAAGACTGCCGAGGCCATCCAATTGGAAGGCCAACTCTGCGACAACCTCGGCGCCATGTACCTCAAACACGGCCTTTTCGAGGATGCCTTCAAGCAACACCAACAGGCGCTGAATTGTTTTAAGCAGACCGCCGACTCCACTGGCATGATGAACGCCTACCGCAACAGCGGTAGGGCGGTGCGAGCACAGGAGCAATACACCCAAGCCAAGCAATACTACGACTCGGCTTTTCGTGTTGCCACCTTCATCAACGACCAAGCCATGCTCGCTGACCTCTATCTCGAGATGGGTCGCGACTACTACATGGAGACGGGCAACTTTGCCAAAGGCATCGAGAGCGTCAACCAAGCCTTGGAAATCGGCCTCAATGATAACGACACCGACATCGCCCACATGACCTTGGGCATCCTTTATTATTACACACGCGAAAACGAGAAGGCGAAGTCCTACTTGAACCAAGCCCTCCGCAGCGAGCGCGCCGGACTGAAAATGTCTGTATATCAAACGCTTTACGCTATCGCCTACAGCGAGGGCGACTACCAGCAGGCCGTGAAATACCACACGCTTTTTTCTGATCACCTGGTGCAAGCCGACGCGGAGCACTCCAGTGAGACCATGCAAAGAATCAAGGCGGAATACGAGTTGAAAGCCCAGCAGAGCGAATTGGAGAGCCTGCACCGCACCCGCGACTTGAAACTCTATCTGATTATCGCCTTGGCGGTGATTGCCTTGCTTGTCATCCTCCTGATTGTGAGGAAGAAAATCAGCGACCACAAGTTGGAGATGGAGCACTTTGGGCGGCAGGTGGAGCGCGACCAAAACCGCATCCACGAGTTGGTGAGCGACATGGAGAATCTGATTCGCACCAACGACGAGTTAAGGCGTAGTCAGCAATCTCTTCCGCCGAAGGATTTGATAGCCATCCAAAAAATCTTGACGCGAAACAAGATTATGACCACCGCGCAAGCCCTCACGGAAGAAGTGAACAACGACTCTCTCAACTTCGAGCTGACCGACAACGACTGGAACGACTTCATCAGCCTGACGGACTTGGTCTTCGACGGCTTTTCGCAGCGGCTGTTGCAACTCTACCCCAAACTCAGCAAGTGGGATGTGCGCATCTGCTGCCTCTCCAAGAACGGCTTCTCCAACCAGGTGATTTCCATCCTGTTGGACACCCAAACCGACTCTTACTACAAACGCAAAACCCGCATAAAACAGATGAAGATGGACCTCGGGGATGATAACCGAACCTTTGAGGAAATCGTGAATGCCGTGTAGCTTCTGGCTTTTGGCCTCTGGCTTCTGGCAGTCCATCCATGAAGGTGTCATTGCGGACTTGATCCGCAATCTCCTGAAGATAAAGGAACTGCCAAAGGCCAAGAGCCAGTAGCCAATAGCAGAATAAAGAAATCAAATAATTAACAATCAAATAATTAGACTTATGAAGAACCTTAGTTTTATCACATTGATTGCCCTGATGATGATGGGCGGGATGACAATGAAAGCACAAGACTATCATCCTATCGTCGAGGATGGAAAACAGTGGAATGTGCTGTTTTCCTATCCTTGGAATCCGCCGGAGCCACAGCACAAGTACACCGACATCTACAAAATCGAGGGTGATACGCTGGTGGATGGTGTGTCGTACAAAGTGATGTACACCACAAGGAACGAAGATTTTACAGGTTGGAGTGTTTGTGGCGTTATCAGAGAAACCGAGGACAAACAAGTTCTCTATCGCCGAGACGGTGCTTCTTACGATGAGATTCTTTATGATTTTTCATTGGAAGTCGGAGATACCATTACCATGAATGGCGACGGCTTTTACCCTGACCAAATGTTCGTCATAGAGATAAATGAAATCCTAATTGGTGGTGAGCCAAGAAAACAAATCATATTGGAATATCCGTGGGGCGACCAGGAAATTTGGATTGAAGGTATTGGCAGTCTTTATGGTATCATCAATTCAGGTTCGCTTTTCTTGACGGGAGGTTCGACTGACCTCCTTTGTTATTACGAGGACGGCGATTTGATTTGGCAGAATACCACTCCAGAGTATAATGAGTGCTATATCGTGAATACAGGGCAGCAGAACGATTTGGTGGTTACACCTACCGTGCTGACTTTTAACGAGCCTGCCGTGCCGCAAGTTTTCACGATTAGCAACCAAACCAGCAATGCCGTTACCATTTCATCCATCAATGTGCAACCTGACGACAATGTGGTGCTACTCTCCTTTGAAGGTCTGCCCCGCACTTTGCAGCCCAACGAAACCATGAATGTGACAGTGGAAGTGAACACTATCGGATACAAAGGCTATAACAATTACAACGTCACCATAGCCACCTCGATTGGCTACAGGCATGTTATCGTCAAGGTCAACGAGGAAGCATGGGACGAGGGATTATTGTGGATACCTATGCAAGGGATTACTTTCGATGAAAACACCCCTTTGACACAATCCTTCTACCTGCAAAACACCAATGCCCTGCAAAGCATCACGGTCTATGAAATTCGCGAATACGGCACCAACTATCTTGAAATGGTGCCTTCGCACAGCCTGCCTTACGAAATTCCGGCGGGTGGATTTCTTGAGGTAGCGGTCACACTTGTCAATTTCCCTGAAGAGCAAACCGTGACACATGCCTATTGTCGCAGTTCCGAAGGCGAAGGAAGCGGTTATTTCTTTTTTATTGCCGGAGGCCTTTCAAACGGCGGTAATGGGGCGCATAGCCTTTGGAAGCCTATCGAAATACCTGGAGTTTTTTTAGGTGCTGATGCGCAAGGAGACCTGTTCTGTAGAAATACAGATGTCTATCCTTCAACGTTGGTTCGTTCGCAAGACGATGGCGAGACATGGGAAACTGTGTTCGACGGCAGTGTTGGAAATCTCGCCGTCAGCAATGAAGGAAGGATTTTTGCTTTCAATAATAATACGGTGACGGTCATGTATTCCGACGACAACGGCGACACATGGCAGCAAACCAACCAAATATCCTCGTGTGGTTTGATAGGTGTAGCAGGTCTATATGCTGCAACCAATGACATCGTTGTGGGATGGACTCAAAACAGGGAAATCTTTTGGACGCTTGACGGTGGTGAAACTTGGGGCTTTTCAGTCCTTGAATTCATGGAAGAACACCAAGAAATCAGCGACCTCCTCGTCAGCGAAAACGGTGATGTGTATGTCAGTGTTTGGTATTACATCGGGCCTAACATCGGCGTGTATCATTCCACCCTCTCCGATATGCAGAATTGGGAAATTGCTGCTTTTGAGAATGTTGGCATAAAGGACATGGCATTTGACCCCGAGGGCAATATCATTTGTGCCGTGAATTTCGGAGGCGAGTTTTCGGGCTTCGAGCATGTGCCGGGGTTTTATGCCTTTTGGTCCAATCGTGTGGCCGTTGCCGACAATGGCATCGTTTACAAGACCGCTATGACCATGTATGACAATGTGGTTTTGGCTTATTCTTTAGACCACGGCGAGCATTTCTACAACACCATCGAGAACCTTCCTGTGTCGGCACCTGCCCCTGGTGGTGAAGACGGCTTCCTCTCCAAAAGCTATGACAATCATCTGTATTTCTTTGGCAATGAGCAATACTGGAAGAGCATCCCCAATGCCGACGACATTCCCAATGTGATTGCTTTCCCTTCTGAATGGTACTACGAAATCGAGAACGAGAACGGCAGCATCACCTATCAATACATGTATCAGGCTGGCGACACCATTGTCCAAGACGAGCCGACGCATATCCTTGTGAAGATTAACACGCTTTACGACAAAGGTTTGCGCGATGAGGTGACGCGTGAGTATGTCTATGTGCGCGACGGCAAGGTGTATTGGTGGAACAAGACCTTGGAGGAGTTTACCGTGCTGTATGACTTTGGTGCCGAAGAAGGCGACACTTGGGTCACCAAGGTCGGCACGGAAACGCTCATTATGCACGTTGATGCCGAGGAAACCGTTGAATACGAGGGCAAAACCTATCGAATGCTTCGCGTAAGCGACGCGGACGACATTTTCAGCGGCGACATCGTATGCGGCATCGGTCACCTGACGAGTTTCTTCCCCGAAAGGCTGATGGACAACGGCGATCGTATCAGTGTGGAAGGTCTGCGCTGCTACTGGATTGAGGACGAATTGGTGTTCAAACCCGGCGACGAGGATTGTGACGCAGTTTATTCAGAGGTGCATGGTGTGGAGGAGGATGGTCCTTCGGCAGGCTCAGGGGCCTTCACGGTTTATCCTAATCCTACCAATGACGTATTGTTTGTAGAGACGCGATTAATCGCGTCTCTACCAGACCAAACCTACCGTATCACCAATCTGATGGGTCAAACCATCCTTTCCGGCAACATCAACGCTGAAAACCAGCAGATTAATGTTTCGTCATTGCCCGAAGGCATGTATTTCATCAGCATTGGCGACATGACACGGAAATTTGTGGTGCGATAATCATGGTCTTGTAGGGCTGTCACACCGTGGCAGCCGCACGCTGAAACGGCACAGCGGTTGCCGTGGTACGACAGCCCTATAAACCGAATCAAATAAATGGATAACAATCAAAAACATACAACCATGAAAAAACTAGTATCAATCATCATCCTTTGCCTCGGTTGCCTCGGCATCCTTGAGGCGCAGAACATTTGGAAGCCCATCAATGGCACCGGATTATTAGGCGTCGGTCCCGATGGAAGCATCTTTGCCTATGGTGAATATGGCACATTGTCGCGTTCGCAAGACGATGGCGAGACGTGGCAGATTGTATTAGGCCAGGAAACGGGCTTTACCGGTCATATTAATTCGTCATGCTTTGCCGTTAGCAACGAGGGAAGAATTTGCGTTTTTAACGACAACCAGCAGACGGTAGTTTTTTCCGACGACAACGGCGACACTTGGCAGCAAACCACGTCATTTTCCTCATGTGCAATGCCTGATAAAACAGGTCTTTGCGTCCCAACCAACGACATTATGGTGGTTTGGGCTGAAAACGGGGAAATCTCTTATTCCCTTGACGGCGGAGAGACTTGGGATGGGTGGATTCTTGATTTTCTCGAAAACTCTGAATCCGTCAGCGACCTTTTGGTCAATGAAAACGGCGATGTGTATGTCAGCGTCGCCTACTACATTATGAATATCGTCGGCATTTATCATTCTACTTTGACAGACATACAAAATTGGGAACTCGTTGCCTTTGAAGGCATTAGCATTAATGACATGGCCTTCGACCCTGAGGGAAATGTGGTGGCTTGTGGCTATAATGCCGATGGAAGTAGTGTTGGTTTCCAGCATATTCCGGGCTTCTATTTATTTGATGGAACGAGCTTGGCCATCAGCGATGGCGGCATTGTGTACACGCCTCACTTCATGGGACTTCAGGCTGTTCTTGCCTATTCCACCGACCATGGCGAGCATTTCACCGAGATAGGAGAGCATCTTCCCCTTGTTGACATCGCTCCAGGCGGCGAAAATCCTCGCCTTTTCAAAGGATATGACAACCATTTGTATTTCGACGGTGGCGGAGAGTATTGGAAGAGTTTGAATGATGCAGATGAAATCACATCGCACAATGGACATTTTGCTCCGCTGGGCGCAGAATGGTATTTCCATGTCTGGTCTCAAGGGCCGATTACGGAACCGCCTTTCTCTTACATTAGAAAAACCGTGAGTGGCGTTGAGGAAGTGCAAGGACACACTTGCAGCGTAATAGATCTCTATGATTATGTGTATGAGGAGGACAATATTGTATATTGGTACAATCAAGCCAATGACGCATTTACGGTGTTGTATGATTTTAATGCTGAAGCAGGGGAATCCTGGTATTGCGATATAGAAGAATGTTCGTTTTTGGTTACGGTTCAAAGTGTTGACAGTGTGACATGGAATAATCGGACCTACCGCACTCAATATGTGGCGGGATGTAATGCCGACAACTTGGACAACGTTGTCTTTGAGGGCAGAATCATCGACGGAATAGGGTATGAAAAAGGTTTGTTCTTTAATTGGGGTTCTTGTGGAATCATCTGTGGTGCAGACTACGAATATATGAGATGCTACCTTGAAGACGGTGAATTGCTTTATCACGAAGGCAATTATGATTGCGATTATGAGCCTGGTAATCAGCCACAACAACCCCAATTCGAATGGTACTACGAAATCCAGAACGAGGATGGCAGCATCACCTACCAATACATGTATCAGGCAGGCGACACCATCATCAATGATGAACCAACGCATATCCTCGTGAAAATCAACACGCTTTACGACAAAGGATTGCGCGATGAGGTGACACACGAATATGTCTATGAGCGCGACGGCAAATTGTATTGGTGGAACAAGACTCTGGAAGTGTTCACCGTGTTGTATGACTATGAAGCCGAAGTGGGCGACTCATGGGAAATCAAGGTCGGCACAAGAGTCCTCAACATGCATGTGGACGCGGTGGAAGAAATCGAATACGAGGGCAGGACCTATCGGATGCTGCGTGTGAGCGACCCCGAAGACCTCTTCAGCGGTGACATCGTGTGCGGCATCGGCCACCTCACCAGTTTCTTCCCCGAAAAACTGCTGGGCAACCGCGACGGCGTGCGTGTGGAAGGTATGCGTTGCTATTGGAATGAAGGCGAATTGGTGTTCAAATACGGTGACGAGGACTGCGACGCGATTTATTCGGATGTACACGGTGTGGAGGAGGACGGCCTTTCGACAGGCTCAGGGGCCTTGACGGTTTATCCTAATCCTACAAACCATGTCTTATTTATAGAGACGCGATTAATCGCGTCTCTACCAGACCAGACATACCATATCACCAACCTGATGGGCCAAACCCTATTGACAGGCCAAATCACGGCTGAAAACCAACAAATTAATGTTTCGTCATTGCCTCAAGGCATGTATTTCATTTCCGTAGGCGATGTGACGCGGAAATTTGTGGTGCGATAGAAACAGTATGAAAAAAGCCTCAGCAATCGCTGAGGCTTTTTTCATTACAGGTTATCCTTAAAATACTGCGTAATCTTAGTAATCAAATGAGCCCTGTCGGGACCCGCAACGTTGTGGTCATGGCCGGGATAGACGAAGTAGTCTAACTGTTTGCCGTTGTGGATGCAGTTCTCGACGAAGACGAGGCTGTGTTGCCACATCACCACGGGGTCGGTGGTGCAGTGGATCATCAAGAGTTTCCCTTCGAGTTTGTCAGTCTTGTTCTCTAGGCTGGTCAGTTCGTAGCCTTCGGGGTTTTCTTGGGGCGTGTCCATGTAACGCTCGCCATACATGATTTCGTAGTACTTCCAATCCAGTACGGGACCGCCTGCCACGCTCACCTTGAACACCTCAGGATGGTTGATCTTCAGAGAGGTCGACATGAAGCCGCCATAGCTCCAGCCGTCGCTGCCGATGCGGTCGGCGTCGACGTAGGGCAGGGTCTTCAGCCATTCGATGCCCACCATCTGGTCGCGCATCTCAAGTTGACCGCACTGGCGGTGGATGCACTGCTCGAAGGCCTCGCCACGGTCGGCGGAGCCACGGTTGTCAAGGGTGAAGACGAGGAAGCCTTCCTGGGCGAGGTAGTTGAGGTAGATGCCTGCACCCGCTGTCCATTCATCGGTGATGAGCTGGGCGTGAGGACCGCCATACACATAGACAATGACGGGATATTTCTTCGAAGCGTCGAAGTTGTAGGGTTTGATAAGACGTGTGTAGAGCGTCTGGCCGTCTTCGGCTTTCAAGGTGCCGATTTCGGTTTTGCCGATGTTGTAGTCCTTCAAAGGATTCTCCGATTGGTGCAGACGGCTGACGAACTTGCCGTTTCGGTCCATTAGGTCGACATTGTAGGGCACGTCAGTGCTGGTGTAAGAGTCCAAAAAATACTTGCCGTTGCCGCAAGGAACGACATTGTGGGTGCCATGTTCCTTGGTGAGTTGGGTCACCTTGCCGCTCTTGATGTCCATCATGTAGCAGTGGCGCTCCAGCGGGCTGACTTCGGTGGAGCGGTAGTAGATCTGGCTGCCGTCTTTCGAAAAGCCGTTGAAGTCGGTAATGACGAAGTCGCCATGGGTGAGCTGACGCACTGTGCCTTTGCTGATGGTATATAGATAGAGGTGATAGTAACCGTCGCGCTGGGCCTTCCAGATGAACTGGTCGGGGTTGTCGGGGAGGAAGTAGGCAGGACCTTGGGGCTCTACATACTGGTCGTCGCGGTCTTCGAAGATGGTTTTGATGTAGTCGCCTGTGATGGCACTATATTCATTGAATTTAAGGTGGTTTTGCTGACGGTTCAACACGCCAATGTAGATGCGCTTGTTGTCGGGGTTCCAAGTGATGGCGGTGAGGTATTGGTCAACGGGTTCGCCCGTTTTGACCACGATTTCCTTGCCTGTGGCGATGTCGTATACGTGCAGTGTCACCTCGTGGCTCGTCATGCCTGCCATGGGGTATTTGATGGGTTTGGCAGTGGCGATACGCTCTTGGATGTCGACCAATGGATAATCGGTCACCATGCGTTCGTCCATTGAGTAATAGGCAAGAAGCTTGCCATCGGGCGACCAAAAGATGCCGCCATCGATGGCGAACTCGTTACGGTGGACACTCTGACCTGCTACTACGCCCTCAGGGTTGTCGGTGATTTGGATTTGTTTGTCTCCTTTGGCAACATAGAGGTTATTGTCGATGGTGTAGGCCACATTCAAGGTGGGTTTGGCGATAGTACGGTTGGCTGCATCTTGCGGAATCGAGGCCATGGCCTCGATGGTCTTCTTTTTGATATCCATCTTGTTGAGCGTCATGCCGCTGTCGCTTAAGCCATAGAAATAGGCTTGGTAGTCGTTGATCCAAGTCAGTTGAGGAATGCGCATCAGGTCATTGACCCCTTCACTTTTGGTGTATGCATTCAATTGGTCCAGGGTCAAGAAAGTGGCTTCTCCTTTGCTTCCTGCAAGCATGGTGATGATTTCTTTGTCTTTTACCTTCATGAGGATGTCGGTGCCACCAATCCATTTCAGTTGGTTGGGGCGTTGGGCATAGATGCTGCGGTTGTTGTAGGAAGCGTCTTCTGGAGTGAACATCTTCTTTTCCTGTGCCAATGCTGGCGTGACGAAAGTCGTAAAGATGGCCAGCGATAAAAGGGTCAGAATTTTCTTCATTTTTGTTGCGTTTTGAGATTTTGCCGCAAAAATAAGGATAATTTCAATACCTTTGTGCCTCAAAATGAATGCTCATGAGAAAGCGTAAAGTTCCACATACTTTTGTCATCGTTTTCTTTATCATTGTCATCGCTGCGGTGCTTACGTGGATTATCCCGCCAGGGAAATACATTCAAGAAGCAGTGCCGAATCCCGAAACGGGTAGCGTGGACACGGTGATGACGTTTCATTATTTGGATGAGTTGAAAGAGGTCGGCCCTTCGACGGGCTCAGGGACCTCAACCTTCCATGCGGAGCCTCAGACTTGGCAGATATTTTCAGCGTTTTACAAAGGCTTCGTCAAGCAGGGCAACATCATCGTGTTCATATTAATTATAGGTGGTGCCTTTTGGATTATGAATAAGAGCCGCGCCATCGATATGGGTATTATTTCTTTCCTGAAGTTCACCAAACGGCTAGAACGCTGGAGGTTGATCCGCAAAATCGGAGTAAACAATATCGTCATCATCTTGGTAATGCTGTTGTTCAGCCTCTTCGGGAGTGTGTTTGGCATGAGCGAGGAGACCATCGCCTTTGCGTTGATCATCATCCCCTTGGCCGTATCGATGGGCTACGACAGCATCGTGGGTCTCTGTATGGTGTATGTGGCTGCACACATCGGTTTTTCTGGCGCCATGCTTAATCCGTTCACCATCGGCATCGCACAAGGCATCGCCGGCATCCCGCTCTTCACGGGCATAGGCTACCGTGCCGTTTGCTGGGCTATCTTGACGGTGGTGGGTATCATTTTCGTGCTTTGGTATGCCAACAAGGTGAAGAAAAACCCGCAGTCGTCCATCATGTATGAGGACGACGCCTATTGGCGCAAGTCGGCGGAGGTGAAGGAAGAGGAGTTGGAGCGCTACACGCCTCGCAAGGCCTGGTGGGTCTTCGCCTTCCTGACGGCGGTATTAATTGTGTTCTCGGTGCTTTACCCGATGACCACTTTGAAAATCGGCAACAACGAGACCACACTGCCGCTGCTACCTATTGGCACGGCATTATTTGTCCTGTTGAGCGTCATCACGCTTCGCAAAACGGTGCATTATTTTGTGCTCACGCTGCTCTTTGCCACAGTGTATTTCTTGGTGGTCGGTGTGTTGGGTTACGAGTGGTACATTATGGAGATTGCTTCCTTGTTTTTGGTGTTGGGCATCGCCAGTGGCTTGGCGGTTGACAAGAGCGCCAGCGACATCGCGAAGCTCTTCCTCGAAGGCATGGGCGACATCCTCTCGGCAGCAGTCATCGTGGGTTTGGCCGGTGGCATTGTCATCATCCTTCAGGATGGTGGCATCATTGACACCATCCTTTACGGTCTTTCCAAGTCGATGGGCAACATGGGCAAAATCGCCTCGGCGGAGATCATGTATGCCATCCAGACCTTGATTAATATCGTTATCCCCAGCGGTTCGGCCAAGGCCGCCATCACCATGCCCATTATGGCACCTTTCAGCGATCTGATCGGTATCTCGCGTCAGGCCACGGTGGTGGCCTTCCAGTTCGGTGATGGCTTCACCAACATGATTACCCCCACCAGCGGTGTCTTGATGGCCGCCCTCGGCGTGGCCCGCATACCTTGGGAGAAGTGGGTGCGTTTCATCTGGAAATTCATCCTTGTGTTGGTCGTCATCGGCGCCTTGTTGTTGATTCCTACCGTGACGATGGACTTGGCGGGATTCTAATTCAGCGTCATGAAACTGCGGTGTTTTGGCATATTACTCTTGGCCGGATTGTTGGGTTGCCAGACGAAAGAGCAATCCCAATCATGGAATCTCATATCTACCACTCCCGCCCAACTTTGGGAGGAGTGTTTCCCCATCGGCAACGGCCACCTCGGTATGATGCCCGATGGCGGCGTTGAGAAGGAAACCATCGTACTGAACGACATCACTTTGTGGAGCGGCGCACCAAGCGACGACAGCAACCCCTTGGCCTTGCAGTCGCTGCCCGAAATCCAACGGCTCTTGAAGGAAGGCAAGAACGACGATGCCCAAAACCTGATGTACGAGACCTTTGTATGCGGTGGCCAAGGCTCGGGCCATGGCCAAGGCGCCAAGGTGCCTTTTGGTTGCTACCAGACCTTGGGCAATATGACCATCGAATACCATTATCCCAATGTCGATTCCATAACCAATTATAAGCGATCGCTTTGCCTTATTGATGCCGTGCACAAGGTTTCTTTTGATAAAGGCGGGCAACGCTATGAGCGCGAGGCTTTCATCTCCCGTACGGATGATGTGGCAGTAATAAAAGTTAAGGCCCCTGAGCCTGTCGAAGGGCCGACAATAAAACTAAACCTCTCCCGTCCCGAAAAAGCCGAAGTTATCAATGATGCCGATGGCGTAGTGCTGTTCGGCCAGTTGGACAGCAATGTTGAAGGCGTGGAAGGGGTGCAATACTATGCAAAAGCACAAACGGTCACCACAGACCACGAAACGATTATCTACTTTTGTGCTGCCACCGATTTCATGTGCGACAACCCCGAGGAATACGTCAACGAGCACCTGCAAAAAGCCATCGCGAAAGGCTTTGAAGCAGTGAAGAACGACCATCTGAAAGCCCATCACGAGCTGTTTGACCGTGTGGAGTTAGTAATCGGCGAACCCAAAGAAAAACAAGACCTAACCCTGAAAGACCATTGGAAAGACTTCCTTGTCAACGACGACCCTTGGCTGCCGACCTGTTATTTCCACTACGGGCGTTATCTCCTCATCAGCTCTACCCGCGAGGACCTGCTGCCACCCAACTTGCAAGGGCTGTGGGCCAATACCATCCAGACGCCATGGAACGGCGATTACCACCTGAATATCAACGTGGAGATGAACCATTGGCCCTGCGAGGTCTGCAACCTTTCGGAACTGCACCTGCCATTAATTCATTTTGCCGAAGGGTTGATGCCGTCAGGCCGAAAGACAGCACAAACATTTTATGGTGCCCGAGGTTGGACCGCCCATGTCATCTGCAACCCATGGTGCTTCACTGCTCCCGGCGAGCACCCTTCGTGGGGCGCCACCAACACCGGCGGAGCCTGGTTGGCTCTTCATGCTTGGCAGCATTATGAGTTCACGAAAGACACAAGTTTCTTGGAAGAGGCCTATCCATTAATGAAAGAGGCGGCCTTGTTTTTCCTTGATGCGATGATAGAGGAACCCGAGCACGGTTGGCTCGTTACCGCACCGACCACCTCGCCCGAGAACGCTTTCTGGCTCAACGATAGCACCGCCGTCAGTGTGTGCATGGGCAGCACTATGGATGTTCAGATTGTCAGCGAGCTGTACGATGCGGTGTGTCAGTCGGCAGACATTTTGGGTGTCGATGAGGCTTTTTCCGACAGCCTTCGCGATGCCAAATCCCATTTTCCGCCTATGCAGGTCAGCGAGCAAGGCTATTTGCAGGAATGGCTGAAAGACTATAAAGAAGTGGAGCCGCAACACCGTCATGTGTCGCATCTCTTCGGTCTTTATCCCGGCACGATGCTGACCCAATCAAAGACACCCGAACTGATGGATGCCTGCCGCGAGACCTTATGTCGTCGTGGCGATGAAGGCACAGGTTGGTCGAGGGCATGGAAGATCTGCTTCTGGGCACGACTTCATGACGGTGACCATGCCTATCAGCTTTTAAGGAACTTACTCGAACCAGCAGTCCATCTTGACGGAAGCCTTTCAGCGGGTACCTATCCAAACCTCTTCTGTGCCCATCCGCCTTTCCAAATCGACGGCAACTTCGGCGGTACGGCGGGCATTGCCGAGATGTTGCTACAAAGCCATGATGGCGAAATTGAGTTGCTTCCCGCCTTGCCTTCGGTATGGAAGGACGGCCATTTCAAAGGACTTTGCGCCCGAGGCAATAAGATGGTGGAATGCACTTGGAAAAATGGCAAGGTCACGCATTATGCTGTGACTTTGCGGTGAGCGCTCTGCTAATCCAGATAGCAAACGGCAACGAAGTCAAGAAGGTGCAAACGTCGGCGACGGCTTGCGCGGCTTCGAGACCTGTGATGCCCCAAAGCCATGACATGATAAAGACCGTCGGCAGGAAATACAAGCCTTGACGGCACATCGAGAGCAAGGTGGCCTGCCAGGTGTAGCCGATGTTTTGGAACAGCATGTTGGTCGCAGTGCACATGCCCATCAACGGGAAGGCTATGCACTGCCAACACAAGGCCTGACTGCCCACGCGGATGAGTTCGGGGTCTTCGCCACGGAACCAAGAGATGATGTCGGGCGCGAAGATATAGACGACGGTTCCTAGGACAATCAAAAAAGCCGTGGTGATTGTAATGCAAAACATATAGCTCTCCTTGACACGCGCATAGAGTTTGGCTCCGTAGTTGTAGCCGCATACGGGCTGGAAGCCTTGCCCGAACCCGATGACGATGGCGAAGCAGAACAAGGTGATGCGCGACACGATGGTAAAAGCCGCCACCGTGGAGGCTTCGTTGCCGGGTAAGGCATAATGCACCGCCATACGGTTGAGGCTGATGGTGGCCACCACCGACAGGGCCTGTCGTGCCAGCGAAGGCAAGCCGCCTCGCGTGATTTCCTTATAATAGTATAGGGTAGGGGTGAAATTTTTCGGTTTGATGTGCACATTGCCAGGACGCGAAGTGCCCCAAAGAAGCACGCACCAACCGAAACATTGGCTTACCGCCGTCGCCAACGAGGCGCCACTGACCCCCATGTCGAGCACAAAGATGAAGATGGGGTCGAGGATGATGTTGAGGATGGCACCTGAGGCGATGCCAATCATGCCGAAACGGGCGTTGCCCTGCAGTCGCAGCTGGTTGTTGAGCGTCAGCGACGACATCATGAAAGGCGTGGCGATGAGGATGAATTGCAGGTAGTCGTTGGCATAGGGGAGGATGCTCTCGGTGGCGCCCATGGCCCGCGACAAGGGCGAGATGAAGATCATGCAGATGAGGCCTGCAATAGCGCCCAGAATCAAAGGGGAGAAGAAACCCGTGGCTGCCATACGCCCCGCGTTCTGTCCCTGTTTTGCACCCAAGGCTCGTGAGATGTAGTTGCCCGAGCCATGCCCGAAGAAGAACCCGCAGGCGTTGATGAAGGCCATATAGGCGAACGAAACGCCCACGCCAGCCACTGCCTCGGTGCTCAAATGACCCACATAAAACGAGTCCACCATGTTGTAAATGGTGGTCACAAGCATGCTGATGATGGTAGGCACGGCCATTCTAAGGATCAGCCGCCTGACGGGCTGCTCTGTCATCATCTTATACCGCTCGTTGATTTTCCGCTCGTCGTTGATATTGGACATAATGATCAAATTCGAGCGCAAAGATAAGCCCTTTTTGTGTCACTTTGTCACCCCGACTGACAAAACCCTGCCATTTTCCACTTTGGCACGAAATGTGACTAATGCCCGCCGTTCAATCCTTGAATTTTGAATCATTAAAATTTAAATCAGAATAATTATGGCAAAATTAGCAATTAAACCTCTGGCCGATCGCGTGGTCATCGAGCCCGCCGCCGCCGAACAGAAAACCGCTAGCGGTATCATCATCCCCGACACCGCCAAAGAGAAACCCCAACAAGGTAAAGTAGTCGCCGTAGGTCCCGGCACCAAGGACAACGCCATGACCCTGAAGGTCGGCGATAATGTCATCTATGGCAAATACGCTGGCACCGAGTTCCATCTCGATGGCAAAGACTATATGATCATGCGTGAATCGGATGTGATCGCAATTATCTAATAACGAACAAATAAACAATAAATATCATGGCAAAAGACATTCTTTTCAATATTGAATCGCGTGACGGCCTGAAGAAAGGCGTCGACGCATTGTCAAACGCAGTGAAGGTGACCCTCGGCCCAAAAGGTCGTAACGTGGTCATCGAAAAATCGTATGGCGCTCCCCAAATCACCAAGGACGGTGTGACGGTCGCCAAGGAAATCGAACTCATCGACCCCGTTGAGAACATGGGTGCCCAACTCGTGAAGGAAGTGGCTTCCAAGACCAACGACCTGGCTGGTGATGGTACCACTACCGCTACCGTGTTGGCTCAAGCCATCGTTGCCACGGGTCTGAAGAACGTCACCGCCGGTGCCAACCCGCTCGACCTGAAGCGTGGTATCGACAAAGCTGTTGCCGCTGTGGTCGCTTCGCTGAAGAAGATGTCGGTGAAGGTCGATGGCGACAACGAGAAGATCAAACAAGTGGCTACCATTTCTGCCAACAACGATAGCGAAATCGGCGGCCTCATCGCCGAGGCTATGGGCAAGGTGAAACAAGAGGGTGTTATCACTGTTGAGGATGCCAAGGGCATCAACACCTACGTCGACGTTGTCGAAGGCATGCAGTTCGACCGTGGCTACATTTCACCTTACTTCGTCACCAATACCGAGAAGATGGAAGCCGTGTATGAGAATCCTTATATCTTGATCTACGACAAGAAGATCTCCGTGATGAAGGACCTGCTGCCCGTGCTCGAAAAGACCTTACAAACCGGTCGCGCCCTCATCATTATCGCTGAGGACATCGACGGCGAAGCCTTGGCTACTTTGGTGGTCAACCGTCTGCGTGGCTCGCTGAAAGTCGCTGCTGTCAAGGCTCCTGGCTTCGGTGACCGTAGAAAAGAGATGCTGGAAGACATCGCCATCCTGACCGGTGGCACCGTCATCAGTGAAGAGAAGGGCTACAAGCTTGAAGATGCCACCCTGCAAATGCTGGGTCAGGCCGACAAGGTCAGCATCAACAAGGACAACACCACCATCGTGAACGGCCACGGCGCCAAGAAGGACATCGAGGCCCGTACCGCCCAGATCAAAGCCCAAATCAAGACCACCACAAGCGACTACGACCGCGAAAAACTGCAAGAACGTCTGGCTAAGTTGGCCGGTGGCGTGGCAGTCATCTACGTGGGTGCCGCTTCCGAAGTCGAGATGAAGGAAAAGAAAGATCGCGTTGAGGACGCTCTGAACGCCACACGCGCTGCCATCGAAGAGGGTATCATCCCTGGCGGTGGTGTCGGTTTCATCCGTGCCATCAAGGCCATCGAGAAGATGAAGGGTGACAACGAAGACGAGACCACGGGTATCGCCATCATCAAGCGCGCCTTGGAAGAGCCGCTGCGCCAGATCGTTGAAAACGCCGGCCTCGAAGGCTCGGTCGTCGTCAACAAGGTGAAGGAAGGCAAGAACGACTTCGGCTTCAACGCCCGCACCGAGGTGTATGAGAATCTCCTGCAGACGGGTGTCATCGACCCCGTGAAGGTGTCGAGAGTCGCCTTGGAGAATGCAGCTTCTATCGCTGGCATGCTGTTGACCACCGAGTGCGTCATCAGCAACCACAAGGAGCCTACGCCTCCTACTCCTCCAATGCCCATGGGCGGCGGAATGGACGGCATGATGTAATCCATCCTTAATGGAAACGAGCAAAAGGCTGACTGCGAAAGCGGTTGGCCTTTTTGCGTGTATGTCGCAAATTTTTACTATTTTTGCAGGTTATAATAAACCTATTCTATTAGAAATGGCAGAAGAAACCCAAGATAAAAAGCCTAGAAAAATCGGTCTTCGTAATGTTTCTTTAAAGAAGCTGAACCGGAAATATGACTTTATGATGAGGCATGACGATTCCAAAAAAGAGATACTGGGTTTCAAGTTGAACCTGTTGAATCTGATTCTTGTCATCATCGGCATTGCTTTGCTGCTCATCATCATCACGATCTTTATCATAGCTTTTACTCCGTTGAGAGAATACATACCTGGCTACACGGATACTAGTCTCAATCGAAAAGTATATCAGCTCAATTTGAGAGCCGATTCTTTGGCCAACGAATTGCGCAAGAAAGACATCTATTTCGAGAACCTTCAGAAAGTCATTTTGGGTTACGATTTTGCTGCTGACAGTTGTCATGAGGAAATCAATATCTATGAGCCCTTGCCCAGTTCGGTGACAGAAAATATCGTCTTAAAGAAATCGTCGCAAGACAGCCTTTTAAGAGCCGAGTTTGAAGCTGAAAGCCAGTATAATATCTTTGGAGCACCTCCTGGAGGCATCTCCAAAACAGGCATGGAAGTAAAAAACTTTTTCGTTCCCCTTGATGGCGTGATCATAAAACCGTTTGCACCTGATGAATCACATTTGGGCGTCGACATTGTCTCCAACGGCGAACAGGTGATCAAAGCCACACTCGATGGGACGGTTGTTTTCGCCACATGGAGCCTAAACAAGGGTTATTATATTGGCATTCAACATGAAAACGGATATTTCTCCACCTATGGACACAATGCCACTTTGCTGAAAAAGGAAGGCGATTATGTGAAAGCAGGCGAGGCAATTGCCATTTTGGGCGGCTCTGGTGAAAAACAGGCTCAGGAGCATCTTCACTTTGAATTATGGCGCAATGGCATCGCCATCAATCCTACTGATTACATGATGATGGATAATAATGCCGCTAAAAACTAAAAAACACTATCTTTGCACGTTTTTTCAACAATTCAGAAATATTAGAGATTTATGGTCGTCCTTATCAAGGTTTTGCAGTTTATTCTAGCACTTTCCATTTTGATTTTTGTCCATGAGCTGGGCCATTTCCTTGCCGCAAAAGCTTTCAAAACCCGCGTTGAAAAATTCTACCTCTTCTTCGATTGGGGTTTTTCGCTCTTCCGTTGCAAGAAAGTGAACGGAAAATGGCGCTTCAAGTTCTTTTCGAAAAACGTCCCTGAGAAATACATTGTCAACGAATACAAAGATGCAGCTGGGAAGAAGCAAAAAAGCTACGACCTCATCGACCTTAACTCTTTGCCTGAGGACGACTGGCGTCGTAGCGACGAGACAGAATATGGCATAGGATGGTTCCCGCTGGGCGGCTACAATAAGATTGCTGGTATGATTGACGAGTCGATGGACAAGTCACAGATGCAGCAGCCACCGCAATCTTGGGAGTTCCGATCCAAACCTGCATGGCAGCGTTTTATCATCATGGTGGCCGGTGTGTTTATGAATGTGCTGCTGGCTTTCATCATCTACATAGGCCTTCTTGCCAAAGAAGGCAAGAGTTATTTGCCTACCGAGCAAGTCAACAAATACGGGATTTCTGTCGACAGCCTCGGCTATGAACTTGGCTTGCGCGATGGTGACAAGATCCTTGCCGTCGACGGACAAAGTATCGAAGACTTCAACGACATCGCCATGCAAATTATCCTCGACAAGGCCCAGACCATCGAGGTGGAACGTGGTGGTAAGGACACCCTCATACATTTGCCGTCTGATGCTGTCACCAAGCTGCTTAGCTCACAGGACGCACGATTCATCACCTACCGAATCCCATTTGTCGTTGCAGAGGTGGTTGGTGGCTCGCCAGGTGATGAAGCCGGACTCGCGGCAGGAGATGTCATCATTGGTATCAATGATATCCCAACATTGTATTACCAGGATTTCATAAAGAATATCAAACAATTCAAGAATCAAGATGTAGAG
>JBGUNT010000072.1:0-7419 GCA_045117495.1 Candidatus Limimorpha sp.
TGATTTCATCTGACACACACTTCTCACCCCATAGCCCTCATTGCGGGCTTGACCCGCAATCTCCCAAGCATGAGGGATTAGTCTCCGCGCTTGGGAGATGGCGGATGTTCCTCCGCCATGAGGGTAAAAGGTATGATTGTCGTTGTACCCAGTGGTTTGTCTCGAACGGATTACCGATTTCACTTTGGCAATCATCTCCATCGTTTCCTCTTCTGTGGCGCAGTTGAGGTAATACAATTTGTCATCCATGGTGCGCACTTCGAGCAGCGGGCCGCCATTGGTGCAGACGAACAACATGCAACTTTCGCCTCCTTTCTTGCGAAAATGCCCAATGTCGACATCATCGGTGGCAATGCCGTTGGTGCGTATAGGAAAGCTGGGCCAGTCGGTCAATACATTGGCTTCAGCGATGTCGTTCAGGGCAATCGAAGCACTATATCCGCCACCCTTTGCCGTGATATAATCCTCTGACACTTCAACCGTTGCGGGTTTGCTGCCTTTGAAGAAAAAAAACAAAACTCCGCCCATCACCACAAAGGCAATGACGAGGCCGATGTTGTTTTTCCGTCTTTCTTTCTTGCCCTCCTCCCCTTGCAAGCCCAAGTCGTGTTTCCTTCCGAGCAGTACACAAGCCACCACAATGGCCAAAATCACAATTGTAAGCACAATAAGATGAACGCCCATCGGAATATACACAAGGGTAGAAATGCCGCCTAAAAGCAACAACACCCCACCGCAAATGAGGAAGACATTGCGGTAGTCGTGCTTCAGGCCTTCCAAATTAACCTTTTCCAGCCGTTTCTTCGACATGGTGTTCACGCCCGAAATGAGCATCGGGAACTTATAGACCATCCAGCCCGTGAGCATCAATATCGCGCCTATTATTAAATCTGTCCAAAACATAGTTGTTTAGAATATTATTAAATAAGTTATCATCACGACAAGCCAAATTGCTGAGGCAACAAGTCCTACCTTGTTGAGTTCACCGATAAAACGCCATTTGGCGATAATCAGAACTATGCAAACGCCCAAAGTAGGAATCATTATGGCAAGAAATTTGTCCATGCCAAAAACGAGTTCAAGCAATGCTGCCAACACCAGACCGAATCCAGTAGACAAATAATCAACCATATAAAACTTTTGCATTCCTTCCTCAAATTCAGTACCCCGTTGCAATTCCTTAATCCTTCTCATGTTTCGGTCTTTTTCCGGATGCCGTTTCACACGAATGGCAAGCCATACTGGAATGGAAACCAAGAGAAGCAAAAAGATGATGATTATTAGGGTTTTAGCCATCAAATTCATAGTATTTTGATCTTATCATTCAATTCCTCGATGAGTTGCTCGGTCTCCGCAGCCGTTTTTCGATTGACGAAAATGACGCCAGCATGTGTATACATTTGTAAATAAGGTGCCTCCTTCCCCAATATGTAAAACTTGGCGTCGGAGCCATCCTTCAATCGGAACTCGCCTTTCTTGCTACGAGTAATGCTGTATCCAGCTTTACAATACTTGGTTTTAGGCAACTCTGTAATCACCTTGACCGAGTCAATGCCTTGGTAAGGCATCTCAATGCCATAGTCGCCTTCGATGGCGAAGGTTTCGGAGAGCACTTCCACCTTGCTGCTCTTATACGACATGGAACCTCCAATCACCACGCCAAAAAACAACACTGCGAACAACACCCATTTCCATGCATCTATTTTACCTGTAACTCTTTGCTTGGCATACAGAAACATGGCTCCTGAAACGAATGTCGCAAACAGCATGAAATAAGCAACATTGATGCCGAAAGCCAATCCCATCAACCCAGGAATGACGAACAACACGCCCGTCACGAGATAGTTGATGAAGTAAAGCCGCTGCAATTCAGGGTTGTCAGCCAATTCAACATAGTATTTGGACTTCCATCCTTTCGCAGAGAATGGTTCCCGATTCCATAGCGAAACGAGTCGGAAAGGTTTCCTAATGCGCACACTGTCGGGAACATACCTGATACGGAAGGCATTCAGTATCAAGATAAGACCTATTGCTATGCTGATGAGATTGCTCATTTTTTCCTTTATTAAACAGTAACATACCAAAAATAGGCTGCAATAGCCAATAAGGACAATGAGAGTAGCAGCACGATAGCCAAACTGGCTCTGTACCTTTGTCTCAGCACCATTTTCCAAAACAGCAGCATCATCACGACACTCACCACCATGATAATCGAAAAGACGATTGCTTTCTGATATGCTTGCCATTGAGGAATGCTTAACGCCACTACCATCATGAGCAACATAATGCCCAAGAGCAAAAACACGACAAAACCCCAACGTTGCTTTTCAGGAATCGTAAGTTCCCTGTTACCAATCTTATACGCCATTCCTTTATAAACGATATCGGGGCGGAATTTTCCGAGAACCGCCATTGCGATGGAGGCGATGCCTGCAATTAATAATATGATTGAAATGGTATTCATTTAATTCTGTTTTTGTTTATGTTCTATTTCCTTCCCCCTTATCCGTTATTCCGGACTTGATCCGGAATCTCCTTTGCGCTTAGGTGTCATCTCCGCGCGAAGGAGATGGCGGATCCTTGTCCGCCATGACGGTTAGGGGGTGGGGGCTTGACCTACGGCTTAGTATAGACTTCCTGTATTCACCACCGGTTGGGCCGACTCGTCGGCGCAAAGCACCACCATCAGGTTGCTCACCATGGAGGCCTTGCGTTCCTCATCGAGTTCGACGACGCCTTCGTCCTTCAGCTTGTCCAAAGCCATCTTGACCATCGAGACAGCGCCCTCCACAATCTTCTCACGTGCCGAGATGATGGCGGCTGCCTGCTGACGGCGCAACATCACAGCGGCAATCTCAGGCGAATAAGCCAGGTAGTTGATGCGTGCCTCAAGCACTTCCAAACCCGACATGCTCAGACGCTCGTTGAGTTTGGAGAGCAACACCTCATTAATCTCGGCACCGCCCGAACGCAGGGTCAACTCATCGGCTTCGGCCTCGTTCTCGTCGTAGGCATACATACCTGCCACCTCGCGCAAGGCGGCATCACTCTGCACCTTGATGAAGCTCTCAAAAGCCTTCATGCGGCTAGAGACTGCCACGGGAGCCGTACCCGAGCCGCCACTTGCCATCGTCTGCGAGTCGATCTCGAACATGGCTTTGTAGGTATCCTTCAGACGCCATACCAAAATTTGTCCGATCATGATGGGGTTACCTGTCTTGTCGTTCACCTTGATGTTGTCAGGATTGAGGTTGCGGGCACGCAACGAAACCTTCTTGGAGGTCATGAAGGGATTGACCCAGTGGAAACCCGTCTTAGTGAAAGTGCCTTTGTACTTGCCGAAGAACAACATCACCATAGCTTCGTTAGGCTCCAACTTTCGGAAACCGATAGGCAGGATGCAGGCCAGAAACATGCCGATGATAGAAAGTACAGGAGTGGCCAGTTGTCCGTTGGCAAAGGCGACCAAGCCCCAGATGCTTAAGCCGATGATGGCAAATTCGATAAACAATGCGACGAATCCGTTCATCGCAAAACCCTTGAATTCAAATTCTTTGTTTTCCATGGTATTTAGTTTTGATGATATTATTTTGATATTATTATGATGTTGCAAAAATACATTAATTTTGAAACATGCAAGAAAAAAAATGCACTTTTTTTGAAAAAAATTTCTTTTAATGCACTATTTTTGCGGTGACAATGGTGAGAATCATTTAAAAACTATTCAATATGAAGAAATTAGCATTACTTTGTGCAGTGGTCATCACCATGGCGAGCTGCAGTACTATGAAAGTGGTCGATCCGAATGCGGCGGTCAATGCTGGCGCGGCAGCCGTCCAAGCCTTGACTATCAGCGATGCACAGGTTGCACAATTGTGCGCTCAGTACATGACCGAGTCGGACGGACAAAACACCGTGCTGCCTGCCAGCAACGATTATGCCCAACGCCTTGACCGCATCATGGCCCGTTTCAAAAACATCAAGGACTTGAACCTTAACTACAAGGTGTATCAGTCGAATACGGTCAATGCCTTTGCCAGTGGAGACGGCAGCGTACGCGTATACACAGGACTGATGGATGCCATGAACGACGACGAAGTGTTTGCTGTCATCGGCCATGAGTTGGGTCACCTTATTAATAAGGACGTTCGCGATGCCTACCGCGCCGCCTATCTCGTGGTGGCTGCCCGTTACGGCATTGCAGCAGTCAACACTACCGCCGGTGCCCTTTCTACCGGTTTCCTTGGCGACCTTGGCCAGCAGTTGGCACAAAACGCCTATTCGCGTCGTCAAGAGACACAAGCTGACGAGACTGCTTTCCAATTCTGCGTCACCAATGGCGTAGACCCTTACGCCATGTACCATGCACTAAATGTGTTAATCCGTCTTAGTGGTGAAAACAGCCAGCAAAGCAAGATTGCCGAATTGCTTTCCTCGCATCCCAACACTGCCAAACGCGCCGCCCACATCAAAGAAATGGCAGAATCTGCCGGATACAAGATGACAACTCCCAGCAACACCAACACGGGATCAAAACCATCCAACGGCACCACAACAAAACCCAAGACAACGCCCAAACTAAAAAAAGGGTAATTAAATGGGAAGCAAAGAAAAAGCCGAGCATCGTCTCGGCTTTTTCATTTTCTGGCAAAAGCTTCCGCCAAGGTTTTGAATTTTTTCCCTCGTTCCTCGAAGTTTTTATACTGATCATAACTTGAGGCGGCTGGAGACAAAAGGCAAACATCGCCCGGATTGGCATGGAAGGCCATATATGCAAAGGCTTCTTCCATGCTGGCATAAGTGAAGGTCGCCGAGTCTGTCGAAGCACTGTCAATTAATTGCATCATCCGTTCTCCTGCCCTACCCGTGAACAACAAGTGCGGTACAGGATGCTCCTTAAGATAATCCGCCAAAGGCTGATAATCGATGCCCCGATCGAATCCACCGAGCAACAGGAAATCAACACGTCCCAAAGCCTGGCATGCCGAAATAGCCGCCTGCGGAATAGTTGAGATGCTGTCGTTGACAAAAGCCACACCGTCGAAGGTACCTACTGGCTCTAAACGATGCTCCAATGGCTTAAAGGTGTAAAGATATGGTATCAGTTCCCGATAATCCACGCCATAGGCATCACATGCCAACAGAGCCGCCTTGACATTCATGTAATTGTGCTCGCCTTTCAAAGGCAAGGCAGTGCGGTCAACGTTGTCGTCAAAGTCAAACAAGGAAAAGACCTTGCTGTTGACCAAGAGGTTCAAAGTGTCGTTCAGCAAGGAATCATGGATGATAGCCATATCCCCATCTCCCATATAGCGTATAAGGTTAAGCTTTGCGGTCTTATAGCATTCCATGGTGCCAAAATGGTCGAGATGCTCCTCAAACACGTTGAGCAACACACCAACATGGGGACTGTTGTGCACGTATTCCAATTGATGAGCCGACAGCTCATACACGATGATGCTCTCAGGCTTGATGTCTTCTATCACGTCGAAGCATGGAATGCCTATGTTGCCCGTCAAGATGGCGTCGCGACCCGAGGATTTCAGCAGATGATAGATAAGGGTCGTGGTGGTACTCTTGCCCTTGGTACCCGTGATACCGATGGTCTGGCCACGGAATTGGCTCAAGAACAAGTCGGTCTGCGACGTGATTGTCACGCCTTTTGTATCAAAGTCCTTAAGCGAAATGCCCGGCGTCTTGATGACGATGTCGTAGTCATACATCGCCTCAAGATAACGATTTCCGTAGTGTTTCACACCATCCATCTCGTTCTTGTCGGCAACCGCAACCTCCACATCAGGCAAATATTTATTCAGAAAACGCAAGGTCGACCTACCCTCACGCCCAAATCCGAGGACAAGTATGCGTTTCCCACGTAATCTATTCAGTATAATGTCAAACATGGAGACGGCTTTTCAGGATTTGTTCAAATTGAAGCGGTAAAAAATGATCGTTGCTAAAACGGCTGAGGATTTCTTCTACGCTCGGCCCTTCGATGCTTCGACTTTGCTCAGCAACCTCAGACTCAGATGCCTTTGCGGTAGCATTAATACAAGCTCGCACTTCCTCTACAGTGCCAACGCATTCAAAAGGCTTAACGGCAGCCGTGCCATTCAACTCCTCAAAGATTGGACGCAGGCTCTCGTCGGCCATAAGGTCCTTGCCGAAGATGGCCACCAGCTTGTCCTTAGTCAAAAACGGCGAAAGGATAATCCATGTGAAGAGACACTTGGGGCACTTGCCGCACCATGAATCGGTCTTGCTGCCGGCATTGCAGCTCCGGAACACGGGATGATAAGCCTCGCACTCGGAAAACAACTTTGCGATCTGCAACTCACTCAAAGGACGCAGGAAGCTGAAATACTGCACCTCATCATTGAGATTCTCAGCCACATAGCTTCTGAAGTCGCTTTCAAACTCGATGGATTTGCTGTACTGATGGTTGATGTTCGTTCCTGGCACCGTCGACTCGTTGGCGCTGTTTTCGTTCGACAGAGCAATGTACTTTGAACGACTACCGAAAGCCACCAAAATGCTGATGAATGCCAACAATGCAGAAAAAGGCGTATGGCCATTGAGATAGCCTTCAGCGTTGAGTTGCAGCATGGTCGGATCAAGGGTGCGGTTTATGACGATGAATTCGTCTTCCTTATACCCTGCCGTCTTCACGCAATTCAAAGTCGCGCCACGAGGGTTCACAATCAAAGGAATAACAGGCATTTCGTTACGCAAACACTCTAAAGTGACCACCGAGTCTTTGCCTCCTCCAACCGGCACAAGGGTTTTATCATCAAATGAAAAAAGCGCTCTCGCAAACGGTTTCTCTCCCACTGATTCCACCTCCATCAAATCCGCTTCTGAAACCGTGATGCCATTAAGATACATAAACTCTCCTAAGCCATTGTAATAGAGTTTCTTCCAAAATGATTTCTGAGATTCTGTCAACGCAAAGGGCTTCACCACCACTCTTTTCGGGCAGGCAATCTTCCAATAGCTTACCAATTCCGTCATGCCGATTTGGAAGGCCAAAGCATCCAACTGTTCGGCAGGAATGCCATTCCAGTCTAAAAAAGGCCTGGCGGGTATCTGTAGCGTCGGGCGGAAACAATAGCGGTCATCAAGGCTGAATTCGAAAGCCAGCGATATAGAGCCTGACTCACGTTTTACCGTCTGTTTCACAAAGGTAAAGGTGGAAAACTCACGCCTTAAGGCATCGAACTTGGCTTGATTGTCAGTACGTTTCACGACATGTCTGTTTTATGCGACAAAATTACGAAAACTCACGCGATTATCGCCCAAAAATCCTATTTTTGCATTATGGATTTAGCAGAAAAGTTTGTCATACATAGCAATTCGTTAGAACCGAGGCAAGGTAACATCCTGATTTCCGAACCATTAATGAACGACTTCCACTTTGGC
>JBGUNT010000073.1:0-21249 GCA_045117495.1 Candidatus Limimorpha sp.
CATGGCCCAGGTGTTCATCATGGAGGAAGACGACTATAACGGCAAGAGACAGAACACGCCTTCGGGCCAGCTGTCGGTCGACCTGCCTGGCATCTACAACTCAGGTGAGGACTGGTACACGCCCGTGGGCGAAGGCATCTTCGTGCTGGCTGGCTTGGCTGGCGCTTACCTCGTAGGCAAACGCCGCAAGGAAAAATAATCCAATTATTTGGATTGTAACTGGTGCCCCGCCAGGGGCACTGATTCATTTGTATTCTTATTTCGGAATGGCCCTGTCGTGATGACACGGCCATTTCTTTGTTGTAACAGGGGGAGATTCCCTTCGGGAATGGAGTTGATGTCGTATTAATCATGCGGCGGCCGAAGCGGCATCCCATCATTAACGGCTTCAAGCCTCCGCAATTCGCGTTATTAAAGGCATTCCATTGACTTCGTCGAAATGCTCTGCATTGACTAACGTCGAATCTGTGATTTCAGCGAAGCTAATCGCTGATTTCCCGAAGGGAATCTCCGTCTACCCAAACCCACCTTTCCCGCAAGCGCAAGCGAAGCGAAGCGGTATTCACTGGGCTTCCCCCCCACGCCCGCTTCGAGTCATTGCGAGCGTAGCGAAGCAATCCACAAGACCCGACTCCGAACACGCTTCGCGTCATCGCGAGGCACGAAGCAAATCGCTGATTCGACGAAGTCAATCCAGAGAACAAGCCTCTTGAAATGGCGTCTGCTGCGACTCCTATGTATGCACCACCCCTGGATTGCTTCGTCGTGCCTCCTCGCAATGACGCGAAGCGGCTGTCCGTGCGCAAAGCGACACAAACGCGAAGCATAACACACTCTGGGCTTCGCCCCCAATGTCGCTTCGCGTCATTGCGAGGAACGAAGCAATCCAGAAAGGAAGCTTGTTTATCTGGTTTGCCGCGCTCCGTTGCACTCCGCTCGCAATGACGGACAATCCTATTGTTGCTTTATTCCGAGAAACATCATTGCGAGCGAAGCGAAGCAGCCTTCCTGTCGTCGCTTTTTGCCATAAAAACAAAAAAATACGGCATTTTCAAAATTAATACCTAATTTTGCATTTTTATAAAGTGATTAAAAATGAACATCGTAATAGCCGGAGACGGAGAAGTAGGCATGCACTTGGCGGAGGCCCTGGTGCGCAGCAACCATAACATCACCATCGTGGATCCCCACGAGGAGTTGCTGAAGATGATGGAATCACACAGCGACCTCATGACCATCACAGGCGACTCCACTTCAACTGCGGTGCTGCAACGCGCCAACGTGAAAAAGGCCGACCTCATGATTGCCGTGCTCCACGACGAGCATATCAACCTGTTGACGGGCATCATCGCCAAGAAACTGGGGGCCAAGAAGGTCATCGCCCGTGTCAACACGATGGAGAACCTCAGCCCCGAGGTGTGGCGCATGTACCAAGACCTCGGCATTGATGGACTGCTGTCGCCCGAAGACATCGCCGCACAGGAAATCATCTCGCTGCTGAAGAAAAACGCCTCATCGGAGACCTACGACTTTGCAGGCGGCAACCTGCAGCTCTTCATGGTGAAACTGGAACCCGAAGCGGAGATTCTCGGCAAGACCGTCGATGAAGTCATCGACCAATACGAACACATAGAATTCCGTGTGGCTGCCATCCACCGCCGCCAAAACACTTTTATCCCACAAGGCGACGAGGTCTTCCAAGTGGCCGACATGGTGTATGTGGTTACCAAGCCGCACGCCATCAAGGACATCATCAAACTGAGCGGCAAAAGGCAGATTAATGTCCACAATGTGATGATTGTGGGCGGAGGTCGTGTGGGACGCATCACAGCAAAACGCCTTGAGAAAGACCTGAACATCAAGATCTTGGAAATCAACAAAGACCGCTGTATGGACCTGACCAACTACCTCTCGGAGGCTTTAGTCGTCAATGCCGATGCTCGTAACCTCGACTTGCTTGAGGACGAGGGTATCAAGGACATGGACGCTTTCATCGCCGTCAGCGACAACACCGAGACCAACATCCTAACCTGCCTGCAAGCCAAGTCGTTCGGCGTGAAAAAGACCATCGCCCTTGTGGAGAACATCGACTACATCGACATCTCGCAAAACATCGGCATCGATTCCATCATCAACAAGAAACTCATCGCTGCTAGTTATATGGTCAAATACACCCTTGGCGCCAAGGTTTCCACGTTGAAGAGCCTCAGCGGTATTGACGCCGACATCGTGGAGTTTGAAGTGAGGGCAGGCTCGGCAGTCACGCGCAAGCCTATCGGACAGTTGGCCATGCCTGACGATGCCATCATCTGTGGCATCACCCGCGACGGCGAGAGCTTCATCGCCACCGACGACTTCCAAATCGAGGCCGATGACCAAGTGGTGGTGCTGGCCCTGCCTGCCGGCATCCCCGCTGTTGAACGTTTGTTCCATTAGTTATTTTAGTAATCACAAAACAAACAAAACTTACAAAACAATGATAAAGCCTAAAGAAAAGCGTGTGGCGGCACGCAACCGCGTTGCCGCCGGAAAGCGGGCCAGTTGGCCGCTTTCCACAGCTTTAATAAAAGGTTTTGAGGGTTTTGTAGGTTTTGTGACACAATACAACCGATGAAGTGGAAAACTAAGATAAACCATCCTTTAGTCCTCCGCATCGAAGGCCAGCTGCTGCTCATCGAAGGCCTCTTCATGCTGACGGTGCTCCCCGTGACCTATCTCTACCACGGGCTCTACGCTTTCAGCATGCCCTTCTCGGCTCTCATCACCCTGCTGACCGGTTTCATCCTGCTCATCGCCACCCGCAACCACAAAGACGATAAGACCACCTCACGCGATGGCGTCTATGTCGTCTGCATCTCATGGCTTGTGCTCTCGCTGTTCGGTGCCATGCCCTTCCTGCTCAGCAAGAGCGTGCCTAACTTCACCGATGGCTTCTTCGAAGCCTTGTCGGGTTTCACCACCACGGGAGCCACTATCTTGACCGACATCGAGTCCGTGCCAAAAGACATCCTCCTTTGGCGCAGCATGACCCAATGGATTGGCGGCTTGGCCATCATTGTCTTCTCGTTAGCCATCCTGCCCTACCTGGGCATGAGCGGCATGCAACTCTTCGTGTCAGAGATCAACGGCATCACCTACGACAAGCTACACCCACGCGTCATGCATACCGTGAGGCGTATTTGGTTTATCTACCTGTTTTTCACTCTGTTGGAGACACTTTTGCTCTATCGAGGCGACATGGACTTCTATGACGCCCTCTGTCACTCGTTGAGCACCATCAGCTCGGGTGGTTTCTCCACGCGGACTGCCAACGTCGGGGCATTCTCCAACTATTCCCAGGTCGTGATCACCGTTTTTATGGTGCTGTCGGGCTGCAACTTCTCCCTGCTTCTGCTCTCCTTGAGTTGGCGTTCGTTCACCATCCTGAAAAACCAGGAGTTCCGCACCTACTTGCTCTATACCGTCTTTTTGGGTGTGGGCATCGGATTGGTGCTGTTCTTTGGTTGCCACAAGAGCTTCGGTTCCTCTTTCCGTGAGTCGTTCTTCAGCGTCATCTCGGCATTCACCACCACGGGCTTCTTCGTCAGCGACTACACAGCCTGGCCCACCTTCCTTTGGGTCATCCTCTTCCTGCTGATGTTCATCGGCGCCTGTTCGGGTTCCACCTCGGGCGGTGTCAAGATCTTCCGCCATCTCATCTTCACCAAGAACTCGGTGCTCGAGCTGAAGCGCATCATCCATCCCAATGCCGTGTTGCCCGTGAAAGTGAACGGCAAGGCCATCTCCACCAGCGGTGTCTACAAACACGTCACCTTTATCTTTGTCTATTTCTTGGTCTTTCTCGTTGGTGCCGTCATCCTGTTGGCCATGGGCATCGACATCGAGACTGCCTTAGGTGCTTCGGTGGCCACGCTGAGCAATGTAGGCACAGGTCTCGGTCAGGTAGGCCCAGGCGGCTCGTACGTCTTTTTCCCGCTGTTTGCCAAGTGGTTGCTCATCTTCTTCATGCTCCTCGGCAGGGTGGAACTTTTCTCGTTGATCACGCTGCTGTCGCGGAGTTTTTGGAGGAATTAAGATCAAAAATCTCCTAAATCCTTGGACTTCACCGAAAAAAGTTTGGAATAATCATACTTTTAACTGGTTCATTCACAAATTATTACATTTCAAAAACCATGAAAAAGTTTGGACTGCCCTTTCAACCGTTTGTTGAAAGAGGTAGTTTTGTGATGCTGAAACGAGATCTTGTTTATTTTTGTCCCTATGAAACTGCATCATCTGGTTTTGTCTTTCCTTGTTACCATGTTGGCTGCTTGCCATCCTACATCCCGTGATGTGAAGCAAGTTGCCCAAGATGCCTTGGAAAACGCTCGTATTCAGTTTGATTCAGGCAATAAGGTGGAGGCTATGCGCTTGTTTAAAGAAGCGGAGCATTATGGCCTGCTGGCGAATCAAACTCTGATGGTGGCTCATGCACGGTATCATATTGCGCAATGCTTGGGCTACTATGCTGACAAAGAAGAAGTTGTTTCGTTGTTGAAGGCTGCTGCCGAGGGATTTGGCGAAGACTATGCCGACCGAGCCGAGGCATTGAGGGAGTTGGGCGATTTCTATCAGTACCATGGACAATTTGATAGCTCAGCGTATTATTTGGATCAGGCCCTAGAGTATGCCGAACAAAGCGGGTCATTGGAAGCAAAGCGCGACTGCTTGTCAGCCTTTCATGTCATGTATTTCAATGCGGGGGATTACGAAAAGTCGGCCAACTACCTTAGCCAATTTTGGCAAACTTCGATTGCAGATGCTGATGACAACTTGCTGATGTATTATTATCATGACATGGGGAACATCTTTTATGAGTCCGGCAACTTGGATTCTGCCGATTATTATTACAGCCGCTTGGAGGAACTTGTGACCCAAACAGAGCCCAACGCGGATACTTGGTTCTATTACGGTGTCTTGTCCGATTATGCCGAAGAACTCGGCGATTATGAAACCGCTTGCAAATATGGATGTTTGTACGAAGAAGGCAACAATTTAAAAGAAATAGAGCAACAGGAGAACAATCTTGCGCTTATCAGCCATAAATACGACAGCGAGGTGATGCAGAACGAGTTGAATCGTAAAATCATTATCAAGCAACGCATCATCGTCATTGTCAGTTTGGTAGCGACTTTGGTCTTAGCTGCGTTGTTGGTTTCGCAAATCCGCTTGGCAAGGCGACGCAAGCGCGAGGCCGAAATCAATGCCGAGCTGTTCCACTTCAAGCAGCAGAACAAAGACTTGGCGCAAAAACACGCCGAGCATGAGCAAATCCAGCAGGATTATGCCGACCGCCTTTCGGAGGCTTTGATGAAGGAACAGCGTATCATGTTGTTGTTGGACAATTATCTGAACAGCAACAAAAAAGCCAATCTTCTCAAGGATTTGGAGACCTCCGTTTATGACGACAAAGACCATTGGGAAGCCATGCTTGAAGTGATTGACCAACTCTATCCCGACCTTACAGCAACCCTTCAGCAGAAGTATCCCGATTTGGACGAGGACGAAAAGAAATCCTACATCCTTTCCTATTTCAAACTCTCGCGCCAGGAGGAGGCGGATTATCTCGGCACTACCGTCAATATGATTGACAAACTGCGCGGAAGACGGAGGAAAAAGATGGAAGAAGGCTAAAAAACTTTGGACTGTTTCCAAAAAATGTTTGGAATAGGTGTTGAACTATTTCTTTTGTTTTCAAGATTTTAGGTTTTTGTAATACTCGTAATTGTTCGGAATGACTGTCCGACCGCTTGACAAAGGCGGTAGTTTCGCAGCATCATTTCCATTACGAAGTGTAAAACAATGTATCACCCTAAAACACAATTCACTCATTATTCACATTTTATAATCATAGCAAAATGAAGAAAATGATTTATCTGCTTGGCATCATGCTCCTTATGGCAGGAGCGGCCAAGGCGCAAGACGCAAAGACCCAGAGCGGTCCAGAAATCGAATTTGAGAAAACCGTCCATGACTATGGAGATGTGCCCTACAACGGCAACGGCGAATGTGAATTCCGTTTCACAAACACAGGCAACGAGCCCCTGCTGATTCAGAAACCAAAGTCAAGCTGCGGCTGCACTATCCCTTCATGGCCCCAAGAGCCCATCCTCCCCGGTGAGTCAGACATCATCAAGGTGACTTACCGCACCAACCGTCCCGGCATCATCAACAAGACGGTGACCGTGACCTCCAACGCCCGCAAGAACTCTACCGTGGTGCTGCGCATCAAAGGCCGAGTGCTTGAGCAACCTACCGAAGTCCTCCCCGAGAAGACGGACAACACCGGCAAGGGCTCTCCCGTTAGCAACAACTGATCTGAAGTAATTATTTGGTGATCTTAAAGCCGTCTAATGTTACCGTTAGATGGCTTTTATTATATGGATAAAGCCACCAAAGACCTTGAAATGTGATGCTTGGAATACAGTTTAAAGCCATCTGAATCCTTTCTTTACTAGTTTTCATAGGGACAAAATTTCGTCCATATTATTTTCATATCGTTGATTGTCAAAGAAATAAGATTTTACAATCAAAAAAAGCATGGACAGAATTTTTAGGCCTCCCGAAAACCCCTTGACAAGCATTTTTTTGCTATACTTTTGTCAGTGCAATTCAAAATCATACGACTATGAAAACGATAAAATGCTTCAATAAGCAGATTTTGGCCACAATGGCCATCGTTTCCCTTTGCTGCTTTACGGCAAAGGCACAAGACACGAAAGAATGGTCGATTATTCCTTATACAAAAATAGGATATGTATTGGATGGTTCGGTAAGACTATTAGATGAGGTCTATCACGCGAATGCAGGAGTGGACGCCAAAGTCAGTTTCAACGAGCATTGGTCGTTGCTGGCTGGTGTTGAGTATAATTACCGATGGGGCTTTTCCGAAGGCGATTATATTATTCCAGACGACCACAGGGAAGGACTACGGCATTTCATCCGCATTCCTGTTCGCGCCGAGTTCACGCACAAATGGTTTTATGTCAATGCAGGACTTTTTGTGGAACGCGCGACGAACACACGCTATGATGCCAACGAGACTATCAACTTTGGTATAGGCCCAGAAGTGGAATTGGGCGGTCGTATACGACTATCCGAAAATGATCGTCTCCGTATAGGCATGCAAAGTCAATTATGTGCCAACCATGTAACCGAAAAAGGCCAATCCTCTTTTTATGGAGGTTTCTTCGGTACCTTTCTTACAATGGGTTATGAGCATCGGTTCTAAACATACTTCATAGTTACTCCTAAGCCATCGAAAGCGCTTGCACTAAAAATCACACTATCATCTTTTCAGGTGGCGTTGAGGGAATAAAAAACATGACAAAATAAACGGGAAGGTAAGTCACTTTCCCGTTTTGTGTGACTTCTCGTTCGTTTGATAACACAAAGCCCTGCTTGATGTGATAGTCCGGTGTAGAGACAAAAGCATCCAACGAGGCATGTATGTTGTAATCCTTCCCCGACTTCACTTCGACAGGAACCACCGAAAGCAAGTCATAGTCGTTTACAAGGAACTCAACCTCGCCTTTTTTCTTATTGTCATAATAGAACAGCGGGAAGCCGTGTGCAACAAGTTCGCTGCACACCACCGATTCATATACCGAACCCAAATTAACGCTATTTTCATCATTCATGATGGCGGAAATACTATACTGATAAAGAAGCCGCGTCAACAGCCCCACATCGTTCAGATACAGTTTCAGCAGGTTCTTGCTCTCCGATTCTACAAGCGGGAACCTTGGGTTGGAGACGGCCTTCACCTCGTTGCAGATACCGCTTTTCACAAGATACTCAAACTCAGCTTGATACTGCCATGCTCTTGCCTGTTTCTTGTTCTCTATCTGGTTGAAATGAACCCGTTTCTTTTTGTTCTCAAGATAGGAGGGCACCAACTCATATATGCGCTCAATGACCAATTTCCGTTCTTTGTCGTACTGGCTCGCATCGCCCTTGTAAAGTTCATAGACATCCTTTTGTGCCGATCTCACTTCGACAATATTATGTGTCTCTATGAACTTGTTCACGGCATCAGGCAGGCCCCCGACCAATAGATATTTTTTGAACAAGTCCATCATTCGATTATGCAACGGTTCGTCCAATGAGACTCTTTGCATATAACTCTGTCGTGCATGATTGATAAACTCCTCTCCTACATTGTTAGCCCATAGAAACTCCTCAAAATCAAGCTGAAACATTTTCACCACCTTGATTCTCCCACCAGGCTTTGAAAGCGTCTCGTTTAACGCAATCCCCAACTGCGAACCGCTGACGATATAAGTAAACCTATCATCTTGACGCAAGAATTTCAAAAGGGTGAGCATGTCGGGATAGGCTTGTATCTCATCCAAAAACACCAATGTGTTTGATTTCTCACCCAATCGGTTGCCGGCAATGGTGCTGAGCCGGAGGTAAAAGTCTTCTTTATTACGGGTACCTTCAAAAAGCCGGTCGCCTTTCTTATCCTCATACAAATCAATCTCGATGTAATTCTTGAAACGCTTTTTCCCTTCATGTCTAATGATATAGGACTTTCCTATCTGTCGTGCTCCATCGAGAATCAATATCTTTTCAGAACCATTATCAAGATATTCAGCGATTTCTGTTTGAACTTTTCTTCTTAACATGCACTTTTCCTATAATTTTTCACCTGCAAAAATACACTTTTCCGCATAAATAGCAACAAAAAAAATACACTTTTCCGAAAAAACTACAGGTCGAAATATACACTTTTCCAAAGTTTGCGGTGTTTTTTCCTAAAAAATGTAAGATTTCGACGATTTCCACGATATAATAGCAAACGACCGAAGGTAATGACGACCGAAGAGTTCAAACGAGACATCCTGCGACTGCAACCCCGATTGCAGCGGACCGCCGAGAGCATCATCGGCGATGCCGACAGCGCAGCGGATGCCGTCCAAGAAGCCGTCATCACACTTTGGGAGCAACGCGCGACGATGAAAAGCCAGGACATGGAGAAGCTCAGCCTGACCATCGTCAAGCGGCGCAGCATCGACCTGCTTAGGAAACAACGACCCACCATACCTATCGATACGGAAAGCCTGATGCTTGCCGAGCCACCACAAGACGATAATGAGGAACGCTACCGACTGGCCCGAAAACTCGTTGAGCAACTTCCCCAACGCCAACGCGACACCATCCTGATGAAATACGAGGACGGCCTCAGCATGGAGGAAATCGAAAAAGCGACGGGCATGAGCAGCACCCATGTCTATGCAACACTGTCGCGCGCCTACAAGTCATTACGAGAAGCCATAAAACAATATAAGGAGAAACAAGGATGAATACTGAAAACGAAATGAACGAAGAAGTCCGCCAGCTGCTCGACAGCTTGGAAGAACACGGGAAGAACGCCCGCCGACAACAAGATCTCAGCGACTTGATTGACCAATTGTCGGAGAAAGAATTAGGGACGGGTACGTCATTGCGAGGAGGCACGACGAAGCAATCCAGAAAACAAGTTGATCCCCTGGATTGCTTCGTTCCTCGCAATGACGCAAAGCGACGCAAGCTTTATCCGCTTTGGTGGGCCATGGGTGCCGCTGCCGCATGCCTTCTGCTTTGGCTGCTCGTCAAACCGAACACGAAACAGACACCCGAGATGGAACAGGAAATCCTTGTCGAAGAAACGAAAGCCGTTGATTCCGTCAAGACCGAGGTGCCAGAAGTGATTCTGGAAGCGCCTGTTGCTGAAGAGGAACTTTTGGCAGCGGAAACTACAAATGAAACGGGGAAGTCCGAATCTGGATTGCTTCGGTCGTCCCTCCCTCGCAATGACGTACAAGAAAAACACAATAATGAAACCATTCAAAAGCAACTGTTGGCAGAAAACACCACAACAGAGCCTTTGGAATCCCCCAAGCCCACTGATACCGCAAACATTGGATCCAACCATACACCCATCGAAAGTGAAACGCCTTCAGCCGTTCAAAAGCCCCAGCGGAGAGTCATCCGGAGCCTCAACCTGGTGTGCTACGAATGTCAGAAGGACCCCGAATTCTTCACCAAACCTGTCACGGAAGACAGGACCTTATTCGGTCAGCCACAAGACCCGAACATGAAAAACGGATCGCTGGCCTTGGAAATCAAACTCAATTAAAACTTGGAAACCATGAAACGCATCATTTTATCAATAGCCATTTTTTTGGCTGCACAGATAGGCTTCGCCCAGGAAGAAGTCGCCATCGAGCAAAACATCAACCAGCGCATCAACAAGCTGGAAATCAATTCAGGATGGGATGTCCATCTGATTCACCACGAGGCCGACAGCGGCTACCGCGTGGCCATCATCACCGAAGATGATTTGGCGGCACGGGCCTACAATGTGCAACTCTGTATTGTCAAAGACTCAACCTTGACCATCCTTGAAAACACACAGTTGCCCCGAGGCACTGTGGTGGAGATTGAAGGTCCCATGACCTTCGGGCAAATCAACCTTTTGGACAGAGCAACGGTCGAAGCGGATTATGTCGTTGCCTCCGCAGCATCCGTACCGGAGGACTGGACCAACCTCAACCTATCCAAAAATTCAAATTTTCATGTCCGGCACTATCACATCCCCAACCCAGAAAACTCGCCTGGAATAAAGATTTGGGACCATGCCCAATTGACTATCGATACCATTTCGGGTGAAGGTGATGCTGTGGTGAATACTTATGCAGGCGTCTTTCAACATGGCACCAACATCCTGCAAGGCAAAATCACACTTTATGAATCTGAAAAAGCTGATGATTGGCCATATAATATGCATAAGGATTGTAGGGTAATTAAGACCAAGAAAGTGGATGGCGAACTGGTCACCACCGATCGTAGAAAGGTGTGGAATGACGCGCTTATTCTTGACGTAGGAATCGGCCTACAACATGGCAACACGCCAACAAATCCCAACAGCCCCTTCTTGCAATACAACACATTGACAGTCAACATGGGTTTTAGCACCTATTTCAATCTCGGCAACCGTTGGGGCTTAAAGACGGGACTTCTATGGAACGAAAACAGGAAGTCGCTGTGCCACCAGGTGAAATACGAAAACAACGAATTGGTAGTAATCGACGGGCAGGGTGACTATCAGCGCAACCGGCTGTATAACCTTTACATGGGCATCCCTGTTTCACTTAGTTATTACCTCGGTAAAAAGCAGACAGAAAGCGTCTCCTTAGATTTGTATTGCGGTCGCCTTTTGGGAGAAGCGCTCGTCACCAGCAAAGACCCAACCAAGCCCTTTGGTCTCGTTCTCTTCCCTGGGACAAAAGACCATCTCGACAACATCTTCAACCCATGGAAGTTGGAAATTGGCCTTAGTTTCAACACCCAGCACTTGGGCATCATCCATGGCATTCGGGTCTTCACCAACCTTCTGCCCGAGTACAAGCCAGGGATCACGACGGACAAGTTCAGGAGCGTGGGGGTTGAGATTAAACTATAATCTACAACATCATTAAAGCCATCGAAAGCGATTTCGGTGGCTTTTTTTGTTTACAATCCAAGAAAGCATCAACTTGTATATCATTTCTCTTTCAGGAATCGCTTCAACAAAAAGGCAAGGAAATAGGGAAATGTGTAAAAAGACCCATTCCAGCCGATGTTTTTGTACCCGAATTTGATGCCGTATTTCACCTCGGGATAGGAATCCCATTTGATCAAGTTGTTCAGCGATGCCGTAGCACCATCTTTTGCCTTCACCTCAACGGGAACCAGCGAATCGGCATCTCTGACAAAGAAATCCATCTCAATCGAAGGATTGTCATGCTTATAGAAATACAATTGCTCGTAGCCCGACTTTCGTAGCATCTCGCCAACCACATTCTCATAGATGGCTCCTTTGTAAGTCCCAAAGTTCTTGTTGACTCGCAGGTCGTCCTGAGCCTCCTCATCCAACGAGGCGATAAGCAACCCTATGTCGTGATAATAAATCTTGTAGCAATCGGCTTCATAATTGCCTTTCAAAGGCAGTTCTACATTGTTTAGACAATAGCATACAGTTCCATATCTAAAAATCACACTTTCAGTCGCAAAAATAATCAAAAAATCACATTTTCTGATAAAAAACTGATTAAAAAATCACATTTTCAGCAAATTTTGCTATTCATCCTAAAAAATGGCCTTTTTGACAAATCCTTTGTTTTTGTAGAATGTGATAAAATTTCTATTTTTGCCTTCATAAAACTTTACCAGCATGAAAAAACTCTTTCTCTCTGCGCTCCTTATGCTTACAGTGAGCGCCTTTGCACAAAAGCAATACACTTTGCAATCGCCCGACAAAGACATCACCGTCACCATTGAGGCGGGCGAACAACTCACTTATTCCGTCATGCACGGCAACACTTGTGTTTTAACTCCCTCGCCTATTGGCATGAAACTCGCCGACGGCACCATGCTTGGCACGAAACCCGTCGTGAAAAGCGCCAAGACGCGTTCCGTCAACCAGACGTTGCCCTCACCTTTATACAAAAAGGCTGAGATTCCCGAGGTTTTCAATGAACTGACACTGACTCTCGAAGGCAACTACAAGGTCATCTTCCGTGCCTATGACGCTGGCGTGGCCTATCGTTTCGAAACGGATTTCGATGAATTCATCAGAATCGAAAACGAGACTGCCGACTTCAACTTCGACGCAGACTATCAAGGACTTATCCCATACGTCCTGAGGCGTGCCGGACAAGAGGGCGACCTCATCAGCCAGCAGTTCTACAACTCGTTTGAGAACACCTATACCCGCACCAACCTGAGCCAAATGGACCCCGAGAAGTTGGCCTTCCTGCCTTTGCTGGTTGAACTCAAAGATGGTAAGAAAGCCGTCATCACCGAGGCTGACTTGGAGGACTTCCCCGGCTTGTATCTCCGCAACGCCAACGGCAAATACGGCCTCTCCGCCGTTCATGCCCCCTGTCCAAGCAGGGAGGAGCAAGGTGGACACAACAATCTGCAATATATCGTGAAGCAACGCAAAAATTACATCGCCAGAACCGATGGCAAACGCGCCTTCCCCTGGCGTATTGTTACCATTTCTGAAAGCGACAAGGAACTGGCCAACAATGACTTGGTTTATCTCTTGGCTTCGCCCTGCCGTTTGGACGACATTTCATGGATCAAGCCCGGCAAGGTGGCTTGGGACTGGTGGAACGCCTGGAACATCTATGGCGTTGATTTCCCCGCTGGCATCAACAACGACACTTATAAATACTACATCGACTTCGCCAGCCAATACGGCATCGAATATGTCATCCTTGACGAAGGCTGGGCCGTCAACAAGCTGGCCGACCTCTTCCAAGTGGTGCCCGAAATCGACATCAAGGAACTTGTGGACTATGGTGCCGAGCGTAATGTGGGCATCGTGCTCTGGGCGGGTCACGCCGCCATCAACAAGGATATGGAGGCTGTGTGCAAAATCTATTCCGAGATGGGTGTGAAGGGCTTCAAGGTTGACTTCATGGACCGCGACGACCAGATGATCGTCGACTTCTACTACCGCATGGCCGAAACCGCCGCCCGTCACCACCTCTTCATCGACTTCCACGGCGCCTACAAGCCCACAGGCCTCAACCGCACCTATCCCAATGTGCTCAACCACGAAGGCGTGTATGGCCTCGAACAAGCCAAGTGGGACAACGAGAGCGACCTCGTCACCAACGAAGTCACCATTCCCTTCATCCGCATGTTGGCTGGTCCACTCGACTACACCCAAGGTGCGATGAAGAACGCCAACAAGAACAACTTCGCCGCCATCTACACCGAGCCGATGAGTCAGGGCACGCGTTGCCGCCAACTGGCTGAATACGTGATTTTTGAATCACCCTTCAACATGCTCTGCGACAGCCCGAGCAACTACATGAAAGAAGAGGAATGCACCCGATTCATCGCTTCCGTTCCCACCACTTGGGATGAGACCGTGGTGCTCGACGGCAAGGTGGGCGAATACCTCGTCATCGCCCGCCGCAAGGATTTCCACTGGTATGTGGGCGCCATCACCAACTGGGAGGAACGCGACATCGAAATCGACCTCGGCGTGTTGCCCAACTTCGGTGCCAAGTCGGGGCACATCTTCCGCGACGGTCCCAACGCCAATCGCGTGGCCAAAGACTATGTCAGCGAAACAGCCCAAGTGTGGGGCAACAAAGTGAAAGTGCATCTCGCCAAAGGAGGAGGCATGGTCCTGGTGCTGTAAAAAAGATGGTTAATGAAAAAGGGATGCCAAACGGCATCCCTTTTTCATTAGTTCAATGTTTTAAGCCACTTCCATTGGAAGATGAGCATATAAAACACGCCGATGGTTATGGCAGCGTCGGCGAGGTTGAATATGGGCCTAAAGAAGATGAAATGGCCATCTGGACCGAAGAAAAACTCAGGCAGCCAGGTAGCATTTTCGCGGGCCACGTCGATGATGGGGAAATAGAGCATGTCGACCACGCGCCCGTGCAGCCAGCCGGCATAACCGCCACCGTCGGGAAAGAGGGTCGCGACTTGGGTGTAGGTGCTCTCGCTGAAGATGCGGCCGTAGAACACGCTGTCGATGATGTTGCCCATGGCGCCCGCCGTGATGAGGGCGAGGCCAAACAACACACCGAACTTGGTGTCTTTTTTCGACAGCCGCACCAGCACCCAGAACAAGGCCACGATGGCCACAATGCGGAACAGGCTGAGCGCCAACTTCAGGAAACCGCCGCCACCCATCCAGCCAAAGGCCATGCCGTTGTTCTCGATGAACAGTAAATTAAACCACTGCCCGATAATAGGAATCTCCTGGCCGAGTGTCATATTCGTCTTGACCCAGATCTTGAGGATCTGGTCGAGGACTAAAACGATAAAAATCACCACGAATGACCAAATGAGGCCGTGGTTGCTTTGTTTCTTCACTTTTTCTTCAGTTTGACGTCAAGGCAGCGTGTGGTGATGGGCACGCAACGGAGCCTCTCTTTGGGTATCAGTCGGCCCGTCTCACAGCAGATGCCATAAGTCTTGTTCTCGATGCGCATCAGGGCAAGTTCAAGGTTGTGGATGTACTTCTCCTGACGAGCCACGAGTCGGGCGTTTTCTTCTTTCTCGGCCACGGCATAGCCTTCTTCAAGAATCTTGAAGGTGGGGGCGGTGTCGTCGGTGCTGTGTTCGCCGCCAGAGAGGTTGGCCTTTAAGGTTTCCAAGCTGGCTTGCGCTTGTTCTAGTTTTTCGAGGATCAAGACTTTGAATTCCTCAAGATCTTCATCCGAATAGCGCACCTGAGGTTCTTTCTTGTTAGTGTCCATAGTCGTATGTTTTTTGGAGGCTTGTCGTCGCAAATCGCAATTCGACAATGCGAAGCGAGTCAATGACGCAAAGCGCGTCCGTGTTATTTCTTTTTTATCAGCAATTTCACATTTACGCCGTCAACGAGTTCTTCGGCTTCCACATCATCCAAGGCCGACACTTTATTAATGGTGGCCAAGGTCTCGGTGCAAATGTAGTCCCCAAATTTGTCGAGGGCGGGTTCAATCTTATCGTTATTCTCGACGAAGAGCACGATGCGGTCGGTTACCTCGAAGCCTCCCGTCTTACGGAGGTTCTGCACACGGTTGACAATCTCGCGGGCGAGGCCTTCCTGCATCAGCTCATCGGTGATGGTCATGTCGAGAGCCACGGTGAGGTCGTCCTGTGAGGTGACGGCCCAGCCGGGGATGTCCTGCGTTGAAATCAAGGCGTCTTCGAGGGTCAGCTCGACGTCGACGCCGTCCACATTGAGGTGGGTGCCGTTGTTCTTCTCGTAGGCGTGGATTTCATCTTGGCTCATATTGGTGAAGTAGACTTGGATCTGTTTCATCTGCTTGCCATACTTCTTGCCCAAGGTCTTGAAGTTGGGCTTCACGTTCTTTACCAGGATGTTGTTGTCGGGCGAGAGGAACTCGATCTCTTTGATGTTGACCTCGCTCTTGATGAGGTGCGACACCTTCTCGATCTGGGCTTTCATCTCCTCGTTGGCGACGGGGATCATGATCTTCGATAGGGGCTGACGCACGCGAATGTTGGCTTTCTTACGTAGCGAGAGCACCAACGATGAGATGAGCTGAGCGGCTTCCATGCGTTCCTCCAAGGCCTTGTCGATGAAGGCGGTGTTGGCGACGGGGAAGTCGGTCAGGTGGACCGACTCTGCCTTGTTGCGGCCCGTGACATTGTTGAGGTCGCGGTAAAGCTGTTCGCAGAAGAACGGCGCGATGGGTGAGCCGAGGCGTGCCACGGTCTCGAGGCAGGTGTAAAGGGTCTGGTAGGCCGACAACTTGTCGGTGTTGTCCTCGCTCTTCCAGAAACGGCGGCGCGAGAGGCGCACGTACCAGTTGCTGAGGTGGGCGTCGACGAACTCGGCGATGGCGCGACCTGCGCGGGTGGGCTCATAGCTCTGGTAGGCGTTGTCGACCTCGAGGATGAGGGAGTTGAGCTCCGAGAGGATCCAACGGTCGATTTCGGGACGCTCTTTAATATCGATGTCAGCTTGGCTGTAGTCGAACTTGTCGATGTTGGCGTACAAGGCGAAGAAGGCGTAGGTGTTGTAGAGGGTGCCGAAGAACTTGCGGCGCACCTCGTCGACACCAGCCTCGTCAAACTTCAGGTTGTCCCAAGGCTGCGAGTTGGTGATCATATACCAACGCACGGCATCGGCGCCGTATTTCTCGATGGCACCAAACGGGTCAACGGCATTGCCCAGACGTTTCGACATCTTGTTGCCGTTCTTGTCAAGCACCAAGCCGTTGGAGATGACATTCTTATAGGCCACACTGTCGAAGCACATCGTGGCGATGGCATGCAGGGTGAAGAACCAGCCACGGGTCTGGTCGACGCCTTCGGCGATGAAGTCGGCGGGGAAGGGAAGACCAGTCTTGTCGCCCATGTAGTGGTATTGTGCATACGGCATGGCGCCGCTGTCGAACCACACGTCGATGAGGTCAGGCTCGCGCATCATCTTCTTGCCGCTTGCTGAGCAGAGGATGACGCCGTCGATATAAGGTCTATGCAGGTCGAATTTGGTATAGTCTTCAGAGGCATACGGATTCTCAGTCATGAATCCTGCCTTGATGGATTTCTCGATTTCGTTGCGCAGTTCTTCCACGCTTCCGATGCAGATCTCTTCCTTGCCGTCTTCGGTGCGCCAGATGGGCAGTGGTGTGCCCCAGTAGCGCGAACGCGACAGGTTCCAGTCGACGAGGTTCTCCAGCCAGTTGCCGAAACGGCCGCTACCAGTGGCCTCGGGCTTCCAGTTGATGGTCTTGTTGAGTTCGATCATGCGGTCTTTGAGGGCCGTGGTCTTGATGAACCAGCTGTCGAGGGGATAGTAGAGCACGGGTTTGTCAGTGCGCCAGCAGTGCGGGTAGTTGTGTGTATGTTTCTCGCTCTTGAAGAGCTTGCCTTGTTCCTTGAGGAGCATCACGATGTCGACGTCGAGGCTCTTGTCCTTCTCGGTCTTGGTGGGGTCGTAGGCGTTCTTCACGAACTGGCCGGCGTAGGGGCGATAGGCCTCCACGTCCATGCAGTTCTTGACGAAGTCGGGGTCGAGGTCTTCGATGCGGAAGAACTTTCCCGTGCGGTCGACCATAGGCTGTGGCTTGCCGTCCTTGTCGATCATCTGCAAGGGCGGGATGCCAGCGGCGGCGGCCACACGCTTGTCGTCGGCGCCGAAGGTGGGTGCGATGTGGACGATACCGGTACCGTCCTCAGTGGTGACGTAGTCGCCAGGGATGATGCGGAAGGCGCCTTCGCCCGGGTTGACCCAAGGAATCAACTGTTCGTATTCGATGCCGACGAGGTCATTACCTTTGTATTCGGCAATGACTTCGGGAGATTCCTTGAATATCGTCTCCACCAAGGCTTTGGCCATCAAGATTTGGCAGGGCTCTTCGGTGTAGGGATGCACAGTCTTCAGCAACACGTAGTCGATGTTCGGGCCCACGCAGAGGGCGGTGTTGCTCGGCAAGGTCCACGGCGTTGTCGTCCATGCGATAGCATAGGTTGTGAGTCCGTCACGCTTTGCGTCATTGCGAGGCACGAAGCAATCCAGAGAGGAATCCTTCAACTTAAATAACGCCACGCAAGTCAAATCTTTCACGTCGCGATAGCAGCCAGGCATGTTCAGTTCGTGCGAGCTGAGGCCGGTGCCGGCAGCGGGCGAGTAGGGCTGGATAGTATAGCCCTTATAGAGCAGGCCTTTGTTGTATAGGTCTTTCAGCAGGAACCACAAGGTCTCGATGTAGTCGTTGGTGAAGGTGATGTAAGGATCGTTGAGGTTGACCCAGTAGCCCATCTTACGGGTGAGGTCGTCCCACATGTCCTTGTATTTCATCACCTCCTCGCGGCAGGCGCGGTTGTAGTCGTCGACGCTGATTTTCTTGCCAATGTCTTCCTTGGTGATGCCGAGTTTCTTTTCCACGCCGAGTTCGACGGGCAGGCCGTGTGTGTCCCAGCCGGCCTTACGCACCACGTGTTTGCCTTTCAGGGTTTGGTAGCGGCACACCACGTCTTTGATGGAACGGGCCATCACATGGTGGATGCCCGGGGTGCCGTTGGCGCTCGGTGGACCTTCGAAGAACACGAAGGCATTGTCCTTGTCGCGGTTGTCAAGGCTTTTTTGGAAGGTGTCGTTCTCTTCCCAATAACGACGGATTTCATCGGCTGTCTCAGTGAGATTCAGCTGTTTATATTCCTTGTAGTTGTTGTTCATACACTATGATTCCTAATTTAGGGTGCAAAGATACGATTTTTTTCTTTTCCTTAGTAGATATTCTAAATAATACCCCCTATAGTCCGTCATCGCGGACTTGATCCGCGATCTCCTAAAGCGAAAAGGGTGAGCATATTGCTTAGGAGATTCCCTTCGGGAAATCACCGATTCGACGAAGTCAATGGAGAACTAATAATTAGGTTAACCGCGGCGGTATCTAACGCTTACTTTCGTATACGTTACAAACCGCCGCATGTTGGTTATGAATTACGTTCCATTCCCGAAGGGAATCTCAAGGATTTACCCTTCTCTCTCCGCGCAAAATTCGGTCAAGTCACGCAGCGTCTTGGTGATTTCTGAAGGAGGGAATCCTTCAAGAGCATTCATAGTCTTGTCGTGATAAACGGGCAGCATTGCCTGCGCTTGTTCCAAATTCTCCCCGTCGAGGAGGTCGTCGCGCAGCTGGAAGAGGATGCCGAAATGAAGCCCAAAATTGGCGATTTGTTTGACTTGTTCAGGCGTGGCGTCGACCGAAAGGGAGCCTGCCACACAGCAGGAGCGCATTAGCATGGCGGTTTTGCGGGTGATGATGTCTATATAGGCATCGGTTGGATGGCGCCCAACCGATGCACCTTGCATCAGTTCCCCTTCGCTCATGGTAGCAGTGGTGCGTAGCATCTCCTTCAAGATGGCATGGTCGCCAGGCTCACTGAGCAGCAGCATGGCCTTGGCCAAAAGGAAATCACCCGCCAGCACAGCCGACAGGTTGCCGAACTGGGCCTTCACGGAGCTTCTGCCACGACGTTCGTTGGCATCGTCCACGACGTCGTCGTGGAGGAGCGTGGCGCTATGAACCAACTCCACAAAAGCAGCGGCACGCACCGTCCGTTCGTTGACTTCACCAAAGAGTTTTGCGCACAAGAGCACCAACACGGGACGAAGCCGCTTGCCGCGCGTGTCGCCCACATAACGCATGATGCGCTCCATAGGCTCGGTGTCGGCATGTAAGGTCTTCCCGAAGAAGGCCTCAAACTGTGCCAGCTCCGTGGCGATGGGGGATATGATTTGTGCCAATTCTTTCACGGCTGCAAAAATAGCACAATTTTGCACGATATTTGCTATTTTTGCGTTTAATAAGACACGAGAGATTCCCGTTGGGAATGGAATTGGTCATGTATTTAAATGGCGGCGGCCTGTAGAGCCTTATGAATGTAAACGCCACAAGCCGCCGCAATAAGCAACACAAATGGTTTTCCATTCCCGGAGGGAATCTCCTACATTAACGAACAACAAACAATCAACAATATGAAACGCATCGGAATTATCTTCGCAATAGTGGCCTTGGTGGCCATCGGTTTGCTGGCATTTGCAACTCCAAACCAGAGCCCTGACAAACCTAAAACCCCGAAAAACAATTATGAGACTATGTGGAAAAAAGTAAAGGAAAACCTCGAAAAGAACTTGCCAGAATCGGCGGAGAAGGAACTGGATGCCATTGAGCAGCAGGCCGCAAAAGACAAAAACGACATACAACTGCTGAAGACCTATCTCTATCGACAAAAAATCTTCCAGTTCACCGTCGAGGAAGACCCCGACCAGTATTTCATCCAATATGCCGAGTCGAAGATTGGGCAATTGGACGAGGTGTGCAACGCCCTATTGCACGAGGAAATTGCCCGAGCCTATGCCAATTATCTGGAGTCGAACGAATGGACGATCAACGAAAACCTGCCCATCGACGGCGACCTTTCAAAGGTGGAGATGAAATATTGGGACAAGGAGAGTTTCAAGACGCGCATATATCAACATTATAATGAAGCTTTAATGCCCATCGAGGCACTGAAAAAGGCCAAGACCGAGGATTTCATGGTCTTGTATGAGAACAAGGAAAACAACGAGAAATACCTTGAATACGAAGCTTCGCTTTTCGAATTCATGTTTCACCGCGTGGCCAACTACTACCAAGGCGAGGCCAATGCCGACGATGCCGAGGGCGACACCGAAAAATGGTGGCTGCCCGCCAAGGATTTCGTGAAGGCCGACTTGGGCGCTGCCGACAACCCACTCGCGAAGTGTCTGAAAATCTATCAAGACCTCATTGCCTACAACCTCAAGGAGAAGAATGAGGATGTGCTGATCTACAACGATTTCAAACGTTTTGGATTCGTCAACGGCATCCTGGGGAAGGATGACCAATACCAAGCCGCGATGGAAGACTTGAAGGCACAGCACAAGGACAACCCGCTCTCCGCAGAAATCACTTCGCTGATTGCGCGAAATATGATGAACCAATACGAGAGCAACAGCAGCGATAGCGCCTATTTCGACCATTATAAGAAAGCCAAGGCGATGTGTGAAGAAGCCATCGCCAAGTTCCCGAAGTCGCAAGGTGCGAAAAACTGCGAAAACCTCATCAAGCGCATCGAAGAGCCGCAAATCGACCTTACTTTGAACAAAGTGCAACTGCCCAACGAGGCTATCCCCGCCGTGTTGGAATACAAGAACACGAC
>JBGUNT010000074.1:0-4716 GCA_045117495.1 Candidatus Limimorpha sp.
ATTGAGCGACAAGCGTAAGAGCATGCCGCACCAGATGTCGGGCGGCGAACAGCAAGGCATCGCCATCGCCCGCGCCCTGCTCAACGACCCCGATGTCATCCTCGCCGACGAGCCCACGGGCAACCTCGACCCCGACACCACCCTCGAAGTGATGAAACTGCTGCGTCGCATCAGCGAGAACGGACAAGCCGTGCTGATGGCCACACACAACTATACCCTCATGCAGAAATACCCCTCCCGCATCGCCAATTGTAAGAATGGGACGGTGATTTGCTCGGAAATGGAATAACGAACTATGGCCAATAGCCTATGACCTATGGCAGCCACACCCAAGGTCGTCATTGCGGACTCGATCCGCAATCTCCTACCTTAGAGGATGCCAATAGCCATAGTTAAAAAATGGCGTCAACGATTTTTCGCGCATTAGCTTCATTATCATACAGCTGCTGCATCTGCGCATCGCGTTCCTCAATGTCGTCCTCGGTGAAGTCTTCTTCCATTAACCGCTTGATTTCGGCAATCATCTGCTCAGGTTCGTCAGCCACCACACATAGATTCTCCAACGAGGTTCCTTTCACCATGTCGGCATTGACCAAGCAGAAACGGCCATTGTAAAGAGCATTCAACAGCTTCAGCTTCAGGCCCGTAGGCTGGTTCGTCACTAAAATATTCACCTGTGCCTGTCGCAAGAGGTCAATCATCTCGGCATCGTCGGGATTGGCCACCAAAGTGACATTGCTGTATTTCTCAGCCAACTTCACCAGTTTCTCAGAAGGATTCAAGCCCGAAACGATGCAATGCAGGTCGAGTTCAGAAAAAACATTCTCAATCAGCCACTCAGCTGCATCTTCATTCTCACGGACGGAGAGGTTGCCGTGATATAACACATAGTCTCCCCTACCCGTCTCGGAGCACACTGAATCAGCAGAATTGAAGCCTGGCACAACCGACACATTTTTATAATGCTGGTTGAAATAATCTGCGTCTTTCTGAGAGATGGCAAAAATACCCGCTGCTTTTTTCAATACAGGTTCATAACGTCTTAGTTTCCATGCTTCAGCATGATAGAAAAACCGTTTCCAACCACAGCGTTCCGTATCGCCCAATCCTTTGTAATAATCATGTTCCACATTATGGGCACGCACATAGATCTTCCTGTTCTTCAAGCGTTTGTCTAGCATGACTGCCGTTGAATGCAAACCCTCACAAAGAATAGGATAATCGTCTTTCAAAAGGTCTTGCGCCAAAGCCTCGGAACGACGTGAATTAACGATGAAAGGCGTAAAACTTAGTTGCTTTCCAAAGGAAATATCCCGCTTATAGTACTTCACCTCATAGCATCGATTCAAGACATCCTGTTCGCCACGTCCATACTCAAAGCAATGCAGGTGCACCTTGACGCCTGCTTCAACGAGAGCCTTGACTCGATAAAACACATCGATGACCCCGCCATAGTTGGCTGGATAAGGCACATCGAAAGCTATGACATGTAGGTGATAATCAGTATCATTCATAATTTTTGTAGATTTCAAGCAGTTTTTGTTCCTCGTTTTCCCAGCACAAATCCCGTGCCGCAATGGACAAGTTTTGCTTCCATTGTCCCTTTCTCACGTCATCAGCCAATGCCTCACGGATGGTGGAAGCGATAGTTGCTGACTCGTGGTTTTCGATGAACATGCCCAAGTCATATTGTCGGATGATCTTCTCAATCTCAGTCAGATGCGAAGCTACAATCGGCACGCCTGCTTGGATGAAATCGAACAGTTTGTTAGGCAAGCTGAAGCGGTAGTTAAGGTTGGTGTCTTTGTCGAGGCAGAAACCCAATTCGGCGAGTTGTGTGTAGACCATCATCTGCTGATAAGGCATCCTAGGGAAAAAGCGCACACGGTCGGTAATCTTCAATTCCTCAACCATCTGCTTCAAAACAGGCAGCACATCACCACCTCCGATAATCATGAGGAAACAGTCGTCAAGTTGAGCCATAGCCTGCACCAATTCCTCAGCTCCACGCTGGATGTTGATGCCCGAGCCTTGCAATACCAGCAAGTGCTTGTCAGCAGGCAGGCCCAATTCCGTTTTGTCACCTTTGGGAGGCAGGGCCTTGCGAGGCGGAATATTGCGGATAACATGACACTTGACACCATATTTCTCGCGAAACAGGTCGGCGATGCTGTCGCAAACGGTGATCATCTCGTCCAACTTAGGCACGACGAAACCTTCGATGCGTTTCCACACCTTCTGTACTTTGGGCCGATGGACCAACTCAGGTGTCTCAGTAAAGTACTCGTGACTATCGAAAATCATCTTGACACATTTCATGCGTGAGATGAAATAATTGGGCAGGATGGTATCCAAGTCGTTGGACAGCAACAGATAGGCGCGATGAAACAGCAGGAAGAGAAACAATCGAATGTTGTATTCGGCATAAAACAACGGTCCTTTCTCGAAGAGCAGTTTCATGCGGTGGGATGCATAAGGACGCTCGTCCATAGGCGGACTCTTTCGTTGCTTCCGCCCTACTAAAAGCACCTCATATCCAGCCTTTCGCAAGGCCAGGCACGACTTATTGACCCTTTGGTCCGTGACCAAGTCGTTGATCACCGATACGATGGCGCGTTTCATGGGACAAAGATACGAATGTTTTTATTGAAACGATGAGATTTCGCTTCTATTGTGTATTTTTGCAGCCATGAAAACCAACGTTAGCCTCAAACCCTACAACAGCTTTGGCTTCGACGCCGTGGCGAAACAATTCGCCGAAATCAACGAAGTCAACGACCTGCAAGCCCTCATCAAAAGCGGAGCCTTTCAGCAGCAAAAGACCTTGATTCTCAGCGGAGGCAACAACATTCTTTTCCAAAAAGATGTGTTTGATGGCCTCGTGGTCTACATCAATACAAAGGGCATCGAAATCACACGTGAAAACGAAAACGAGGTCGTTGTACGTGCCCAAGCTGGCGAAGACTGGCCCGACTTCGTGCGCTTCTGCGTCGGCAAAGGATGGCATGGCGTGGAAAACCTGGCCCACATTCCTGGCAAGGTGGGCGCCGCCCCTATACAAAACATTGGTGCTTACGGCATGGAGTTAAAGGACGGCTTTTCGCAGTGTGAAGTCATCGACATGGCTACAGGCGAGACCAAGGTTTTCAACAAAGCGGAATGCCGTTTCGGCTATAGAGAAAGCATTTTCAAAGGCGAACTGAAAGGGCGTTATATCATCACTTCGGTGAACTTCCTGCTGAAAAAAAACGCACCGCTCCATCTTGAATATGGCAACATCAAAGCCTATCTGGAGCAAAACGGTATTGAGCATCCCACTTTGCAGCAACTTCACGACGCCATCTGTGCCATCCGCGATGCTAAGTTGCCTGACGTGAAACTGATTGGCAGCGCTGGCAGCTTCTTCAAGAATCCCGTGATTGAGAAAGAACAATTTGATGCCTTATTAAAGGAGTATCCTACCATGCCGCATTACGACGAGCCAAATGGCATGGTGAAAGTCCCGGCGGGATGGCTGATCGAACGTAGCGGCCCTTCGACAGGCTCAGGGACCGAAGAAGCCACAAGTTGGAAAGGCTGGCGCAACGAACATGTAGGCGTGTACGAAAAGCAGGCACTCGTCCTAGTACATTATGGCGGCGGCAAAGGCTGCGACATAGTGGAACTAGCCCACAAAATCCAAGACTCCGTGGAGAAAAAGTTTGGGATAAGAATCAGTCCAGAAGTGAATTTCGTCTAAGCCTCCAAAGCCCCAATCAAATCCGTCACATTTTGGAATCCGTGTCGTTCGCAGTATTCGTTGATTCCCCAAGCGACCTTCGCTGAGACAGCAGGATCGATGAAATTGGCCGTGCCGATTTCGATGGCCGAGGCACCGGCGAGCATGAACTCCACGGCGTCGGTGGCGTTGGAGATGCCGCCCAAGCCCACTACGGGGATCTTCACCGCCTTAGCCACCTGCCACACCATGCGCAATGCCACAGGCTTCACGCAGGCACCCGAAAGACCACCAGTTATTACTGACAGTTTTGGCTTGCGTCTCTCCGCATCGATGGCCATTCCCATCAAGGTGTTGATAAGGGAGACCGAATCGGCACCAGCCGCCTCGGCTGCCAATGCAATCTCTGCGATGTTGGTCACATTCGGCGACAGCTTGACCATCAGGTGCTTGTGATACACTTTGCGCACCTCGGAAACCACTTGCGAAATACCCGTCGTGGTCACACCGAAGGCCATGCCGCCTTGCTTCACGTTGGGGCATGAGACATTCAGCTCGATGGCAGGAATCTTGTCCAAGGCATCCACCATCTCGGCACCCTTTACATAGCCATCCAGACAAGAACCAGAAAGATTAAGCAGCACATTGGTGTCGAAGTCCTTGATACGAGGATAAATCGTGTCGATGAAATACTGAACGCCTTTGTTTTGCAGCCCGACGCAGTTCAGCATTCCCGAAGGCGTCTCGGCCATACGCGGATAGGGATTGCCCTCACGCGGATTGAGCGTCGTACCTTTCACGATGATGCCACCCAACTGGGCCAAATCCACGAAATCGGTGTATTCTTCGCCGTAGCCGAAGGTACCCGAAGCCGTCATCACTGGGTTGCGTAGCACCAAGCCGCGGCCTAAGTCTATTTTCATGTTCACCATTTCAACCTCCTTGTGTTAAATACCGGACCTTCCTTGCAGACGCACACATGGCCGTCGACGGTGTCC
>JBGUNT010000075.1:0-11280 GCA_045117495.1 Candidatus Limimorpha sp.
CATGGCCCAGGTGTTCATCATGGAGGAAGACGACTATAACGGCAAGAGACAGAACACGCCTTCGGGCCAGCTGTCGGTCGACCTGCCCGGCATCTACGACTCGGGTGAGGACTGGTACACGCCCGTGGGCGAAGGCCTCCTCGTGCTGGCAGGCTTGGCTGGCGCCTACCTCGTAGGCAAGCGCCGCAAGGAAGAATAATAAACCATGCAATTGGTTTATTGACTGTGCCCCGCCTGGGGCACCTATTCATTTGTATTCTTATTTCGGAATGGCCCTGTTGTGATGACACGGCCATTTCTGTTTTATAACAGGGGGAGATTCCCTTCGGGAATGGAGTTGATGTCGTATTAATCATGCGGCGGCCGAAGCGGCATCTGGTCAGTAACGGCTTCAAGCCGCCGCAGAATAACTAATACAATTGCTCCATTGACTTCGTCGAATCGGTGATTTCCCGAAGGGAATCTCAACCTCTTGCTCTCATGCTATAGGAGTCATTGCGGGCGAAGACCCGCAAATCGAAGATTCGACGTAGTCAATCTCCTATGCTATAGGGACACCCTCCCGATCAGGAGATTGCGGATCATGGTTCGACGGGCTCACCAACCGTCCGCAATGACGACTAAAGGGGGCGGTTTGTCATATCCAGTTGAGGTTCCCGTCTGGGCGAAGCGGCAGTCCGGCGCAAAGCGACGCATACGCAAAGCGCTGCAAACGCGAAGCGGCAGACTGAAAGTCTGCCGCTTCATTATTTCACTTCTCACTTCTCACTTCTCACTTCCCACTTCTCACTTCTCACTCCTCACTATCAATCGTATTCTCCCCAACTAACGCAAGCGTCTTTAGGCACTCTCTTGATGGGGAACATCAGCGTGAGCTTAACAGTGGCATTGCTGATGTAACGTTTGCCCAACACATTGGGATCGATGGTCTGCCCTGTAACCGCATTGATGGCCGGGTCAGGAATCTTGTTGCCTTCAGTATCCAAGACATAATCTCCGTTTTCGTCTTTCTTGAAAGCCTTGCCACGTTCGTATTTTGAGAAGGTGTTGAGCATTTCCAAATGGCATGAAGCATCGAGTTTCATCGTCATGTGATAATACTCGCCAAATGGGATTTGGAATTGTACGCCTGCACCCAGCACGGCACCGATGTTCCAGCGGCGCATGTTCTTCCCGTTGAATTCTATGCTGTCGAGAGGAAACGGCTCATTGTCGCCCTGAATGGGCACTTGATTGTCATGCATGTCGATCAAATACCCTGTGTTGTCTTCCATAGGATATGTTTGATTCTGCATTTGGAAGCCATCATACAAAGGGATGGTGACACGTGGCGCCACGAAGACATAAGGCCTTACAGGTTTGCTCGGCCCCGCCATGTATTGGGTAAAGGGAACTTGAATGAATAGCTCGCTGTATTGGATGTTGTTGTCGACAAACACCTTGCTGTTGACGCCGAGCGTGTCGGGTCTGGCATAATTGTAACTCAACCTGGTATTGCGGTTGGCAAAAGCCACGTCAAGGCCGATTGCATGGTAGTCGCCGAGTCTTTTTTCTACGGAGATGCCTGCCAACGCATTGTTGAGCACGCTTCTGAAAAACGTTGAATCGAAGGCGATGGTGGAGTAGGGTTGTTTCCCATAGTTCATGTAGGCCTCGTTGATATGGAACCAGCGTGTGGCGGAGATGCCGCCGAAGAAGCCTATGCTAAAGTCCGCATCCCATTGGACTTCATCGTTTTTGGATGGTAGTGGTCTGGCGAATTGGGCATTGAGGCTTCCACTCACAAGGAGAAGCGACATGAGCACTATGATGACGGGTCTTTTCATTGTTGTCCTCCTCCTGAATTTAAGGGTTTATGATACTTGCCTGGACGAAGGGTGTCGCATTTCATGATGATGATGTCGCCGGGATAAGGCAATTCGCCGTTTTCCAGTTGTTGGGCCAGAGCATCTGATGGGTTGAGGTATTTCATGGTCTCAATACCCCATCTGACATTGGCGATGGCTGCCTTGGTGGCTGCGTAATGGTTGACTACGGTATCGTAGGTGACAGAATCGGCAGTGACGGGGATCTCGGTGATAATTGTTTCGGTATATGCTGGCTTGTCTTCGATCACTTCTCCAGAGAGGATGACGGCATTCAGGGGCTTATAACCTTCTTTCATGTCCAGTATCTCGTAATAATAGGCAGTGAAAACAGAGTCATAGCCCATGATGTAAACGTGGCGAAACACATCGGAAGTGTAAGCAGTGGTGTCCTTGAAGAAACGGGGTGCGAAGGGCGCCAAGGTGTCATTGACAAATTCTTTCATCAACTTGTCATTGTCTTTACTGATGGCTTCGAAAGTCGTTTCAGTGGAAGACTTTTCGGTATAGTAGCCAGGCAATGGCTTATAATAGTTCATGCCTGACAGTCCAAGGTATTGGTTGATGAATTCGAAATAAAACTCTTGGTCGGCAATGACACTCGGGAAAGTGGCGTTTTGCATCGCCCAATGGCTGTCGGGGGTGGTCACAACACTGATGCGAAACATGGTGTTGGAATCAGCGATGGCAGTGTCCAACAAACGAGGTGGATACATGCCAAAAGCTGGACTTTGTCCATAATGAAGGTTCTCTCCCCCAAAGGCTTCCAACAGCTCTTGAGGCATGTAGAAATTGATGTTCGGCGTGTTCTGGTGACCGTAAATGGTGGTGATAGGGCTGCTTTCTGGATCGTCTTTCAGGCAGGAGGCCAAAAACAGCAATCCTGCGCACAGGTATAGGGCTATTTTGTATCTTGGTTTCATCATAATGGACAAACAACTACTATTGTTTTTAACAACTTGCAAAGGTAGGAATTTATTATCTTCAATCCGAAATTGTTTAAAAACTTTTCAAATATATTTAAAATATTTTGAATCAATCTGTTATTAATACTTTTCGGGTGAACAGGGTGCCGTTGTGTCTGAAAACAAATAGGAAAAGGCCTTTTGAAAGTGCTTTTATGGTGTAGTTGTATTGGCTTTCTTCATCATTGTATAGGTCGAATCGGTCGATGAGCAGCCCTTTCATGTCATAGATTTCAACGTTTACGATGCCTTCCATGCCATGGAAACAAAGGCTCATGTCGCCTTGGTTGGGATTGGGAACGATGTCCACTTTCATTGTGGCATCGTTTTCTTCTGTGCCATAGTAGGAGCAAACGAGCCAATAGGATCGGGTGATGCCTTCTTCGAAGCAAGGGCCACTGACGGTGGCACGTAGCCAAATGGTGTCTTCTGTATGGTTGAGGACCAATACCTTGCAGCGTTTTGGGTTGCTCTCATTCGGAATAATGCTCCAGTTGCAGTTGCCTTCCAATTCCCAGATTACCGTGTCGTAGTCGATGCCTGGATTATGGTCTTCAAGGATGTACTCATAGGTTCTGATTTGGAGGTTGTTGGCGGGGATGACCCAATGGGAGATTTCTTGCCAATGAACGGGTTGTATTTCTTTTGGTCTCGCACTATGGTCGACGTCAAGAACCAGATGGGCGATGGTATAGCATCCTTCGGCGTTGGGGAGGGTGTCGGCCACGATGGTGTCGTTGTAGTAGGTGACTTGGTTCCACGGCCAGGTGTAGCTGTCGCACACGCCCGTGATGGTGTCGGGTTCCATTTCGACGAGTTCGGAAACGACCAAACGTAGGTCGACCTGCTTCTCACAGCCGAATTCACTGGTGGTGGTGATTTGGTCTTCGTAATGGTTGGGGGCATCAAACTCGAGATGGAAGCCATGACTCTCATAGATGCCGGCCCCATTGAAACAGATGGTGTCGTGTATGGTGTCGAATTCGATTGGATGTACGGTAAGGTTGACGATAAGCCCTTTGCAGTCGATGATTTCACTTGAGATGATGGTGTCGTGTTCAACGATGAAAGGTTCTAAATCATGACCATCGTATAGCTCGCCTTGACAGATTTCCTCGAAGTATTCATCCGGGGATTCTATGCTGGAATCGATATAGAAATGGATGGTCTGTTCGGAGGAGGCTTGGCAGGCTGTACCGTTGATGAGGACGTTAAGCGATGCTTCATATAAGCCATTGCTCTCGTAGGTATGTTCGATATTGGCATCGTGGTTGTGGGGAGTCCCGTCTCCGAAGTCCCATGTCACTTCATCGTAATTGGCGTTGATTTCAGCGCTAAAGGCGATTGGGTCCAAAGAGCAGTTGGTGACGGTGTCGCCTTCGAGGATTTCGATGCCGTCGATAAACACCTTGGTGGTTAGGTCGGTGGCTTTCGAGCCTGCCATGTATGCGTAGCCTGTCGCTTCTCCGAATCCATATACATGAGCATTGAAGCCGTTTGGGCATGAAAGACTGTGTACGCCATGGCTGATGCTTTTTCTGCAAAACTTGTATTCATTTGTGCCTATAACATCTTCAAACAAAAGGGGATCAATCAATTCGTCATCAAAGGTCACGTTACCCGAGTCTTCGGATTTGATAATTATGTTTACATAGTGGTTGTTTACGTTGACATGACCTGGCGTATTATCGTTAAAGGTCGAGAAGGTGAGGCTATTGATGCGTTGTTCTATTGGGGCTATCCATACCATGCTTGGTGCACCGATTCTATTAAAGAAGCTGCCCTCCGTCGAATGATTGTACAAATACACAGCACAACTATGCATGGCTTCGATGAAACAGGAAGCACTTAACAATTCGATTTGTTCGGATTGACCGGTGTTCAAGGTGAAAATGGGTTGACCGTTTATTATGATTTCATTGTCATCATAAGCAGAGGTTATTATGATGCGGTCGTTTTCTTGTCTGCCCATTGAAGCTGTTGCGACAAATTTCTTTCCCCAAGCTTTTATAGGCATGGCTTGTTCAAAGATGCAGTCATATTCGTCTTCATGAGAAGGAACACTGGTCAGGTTGTCTCCATTGAATACGGCAATTTTCTTGCAATCGCGTGCGGTGACACGTGACCCGCTCAAATCACGAGAAGAATCCCAACTGTTATTGGAACGGACCTGATAGACTTGGCCTTGTTGCAAAGAAATGGTGAACTCTTCATTTGCGGGCCTGTTGTCAAGTGTTTTTGTTTTTGGGGTGATGTCGACAAGGGTTTCTCCTTCCTCTGTGGCAATGATGAGAAAAGCACTCGTTAAATCGTCATGACTAATAGAACTTGGCTTATAGGCTTGAATGATGTAGTCGTCGGCTAAGGCTTGAGTAGGTAGTACATACGAGGCATCGAACGAATATCGGGCTGCGTTGGCACAAAAGACGGAAATGGGTGCCGTGCTCTGAATGAAGAGCCCTTTGTTGACAGGCGTGGTGTATTCGTTGAGTTCCACGTAGCCCTGTGATCTCGGAATGTCTATGAAAGTAATGTTGTTTGCGCTGACGCTGAAATCGTATGACCAACTTGGGTCGTTTGGATTGGTGATGGTTCCGCTGCAATCTTGTTTGGCGCTGATTAACAGTTGTGTAATAAGGTAGGGGGAACCACCATAGTCGTTGTGTTCAAACCCATTTCCCATAAACGACACCCAAAACTCGGTGCCTTCAGTGGTGACTTCTTGTGCCGTTATTGTGTTGGTGAAAGGAACCAGCGTAGAGGAAAGGAGCAAAAATAGCGTGAATAGTTTTTTCATAGTGACAATATATTTTTCTTGTTAGGTGCTAAAAATAATGAAAAATAACTATCGCTAATGTAATTATTTCATTGAGTGACAATTACTTTTCGTGCGATGCAGCTGTCGTGTGCCGTAACGACGAAGAAATAGATTCCGGGGACATCGTGCGCGATTTGGTAAGGGAAGGGGTTGCCATCGGAAAAGTGCTCGAAGCGGTCGATGAGTGCACCGTTCATGTTGTACACTTTGATGTCGGTCTTGCCGACGATTCGTCCAAACTGCAGGGTCATTTCTCCTTGGTTGGGATTGGGTGTGACCGTGAAGTCGGCAATGGAGGAGGACTCGTCAAGGCCATAGAATGAGGGGATCAGATAAAAGCTTTTCGTAATTCCTTCTGGAGCACATCGGTTATGGGCGGTGAAAGTAAGCCAAACTGTGTCTTCCACCAATTCCATGGGATAAACAATGCAACTGTGTGGGTCTTCTTCGGAGGAGACGAGTTGCCAACTGTCTTTTGAAAGGGCCCATTTGCAGTCGGTCCAACTGTCTTCCGACAAGGTGTCGACGGCACGGTATGTGTACCTGTTGACGTTGAATTCGGTGGCTGTGATGACGTAATGGGGGTCGACACCAACGTTTACGCACTTGATTTCAGGGGCAGGGGTGTACTCCATGCGTTCCACGATGATGGTCCGTTCACTTAAGCAGCCTTCTTCGGTAAGGCCCGTAAACGTGCAGGTGGTGTTGGCTGTGAAAATGGTGTCGATCTCCTGCCATTGGTAGTGGGCAGCGTCACAGCTGTCGCTAAGATAAACCGTGGCGCTTTCAGTCCCATTGATGGTGAGGTTGAGGAAATACTCCTGTCCGCAACCTTCCACTTCATCGCTTTCAATGTAGCCATAGTATTGACCCGATTCAGTAAAGGTTTCGTCAGTGACCTCCCAATAGTATGGGAAGCACTGAGGATCCGGAGTGATAGTGATGGGCTCGGGTTTGTCATAAAACTCGATATCAATGAGGTAGGTTTGTGGACAAGGACCTGTGTTGTCTTCGTAAACCTGAGGGCCACTGTCCGTATAAGTTTGCCCATTCACTTCCCAAACATAATACGGATTATTGTCGCGGCATAGTTTGACGGTGCCGAAGTCTGTTGTGGTGCCAGGTTCCATGACGATAAGCGTCATGGTTTTAGTGTGTTCGCAGCCATATTCAGTTGGCTCACAGTTGATTGTACTTGGATAACTGCCAGGGCCGTTGTATTCAATCCAGAAGCCGTTTTCGTTATATACTTGAGGGTTGTCGCCGCCAGGCCAGCAAACAGTCTCTAGTGGAAGGACTTCGTGGTAGGCATTGTGGATGCTGATGGTGAAAGAGGTCGTCAAGGCAGAACTGCTTGCACAGACATCATCGGCTTCGACGGTAAGGGTGATGGTGTATTCGCCTTCTTCCGAGAAGCTATGCTCGGCATGAAAAGCATGGCTAGGTGCACTTCCGTCACCGAAGTTCCAAGTCACTTGGGCATCGTCGTAGTTGACTTCCACGTCGAAGCTGATGGCGGCGTCGGTGCAATAGTCCAAGTGGTCGCCGTCACCAACAACGAGGTCGTCGATGGTGAGTTGGGTGCTGAGGTCGACGGCTTTCGAGCCTGCTAAGTATGCATAGCCTCGTGAGGTTCCGAATCCATAGATATGGGCATTGAACCCGTTGTTGCATACCAAGCGGTGCGAGCCATGGCTAATTTGCCTTCTGGTGAATTTGTAATTGTCATTGCCGCTGACGGTTTCGAAACTGTTGGCATCAATAGGGCTTCCGTCTAAATATACATTGCCCGTGTCGCCCTTGTCGACGATGATGTTGACGTAGTGGTTGGAGATGGAAGCTTCGCCTTCACCAGAGAAGGTGGCAAAGGTTACCTCGTCAATTTTTTGTTCTATGGGCGAAATCCATACCATGGAAGGGTCACCATTTGAGCTATTGCCATCATCACCTGCCGAGGTGTTGTATAGATAAACAGCACAGGGCTCTGAAGCCTCGAGGTAGCACGAATTCTCAGTATTAGTAAGGAAGAATTCATAACTGGCATTGGCATTGAGGGTGGTGATGCGCGTACCGTTCTTGTAGATCTCGTTGTTGTTTTTGGCGGACACAATCTTGACGATGTCGCGGTTACGAGTCATCGATTGCGTGACGACGAAATGCTTGCCCCACGACCGCAGGGGCATGGCCTGTTCAAAGACGAACTCAAATCCTGATGTGCCATCAAGGCTGTTGGGCAAACGGGTCAGCGTGTTGCCGTTAAAGACAGCGATTTTCTTACAGTCGTTGGCGGTAACTCGAGTTCCACTCAGGTCGCGGTTGCTGCCCGTGTGGTGAGATCGAACGTGATAGGTCTGTCCGGCATTCAACTGTATGGTGAAGGTTTGCCCGGCAGGATGGTTGCCCGACAGCAAAGGAACGGTAGGCGTGATGTCTACCATGGTGTTATCCTCAGTGGCCACAATAAGGAAGGCACTTGTTTGGTTATTGATTTTGTATTGATCTGGGAGGTTGTCCATGCTTGATTGCTGGGCGCATTGGACGATGTAGTCGTTGCTGAGGCCTTCGAGAGGTAGCACGAAAGAAGCATCGAAAGAATAGATGGCGATGTTGGCACAATAAACTGAAATGGTGTCGTTGGCTACGATATGGATGCCTTTGTCGGAAACGATCTCATAGTTGTCGCCATCATGGTAACAAAAGCGGTTGTCAATAGGGATGGCTTGAGGTACATTGGGCTGTAAACTGAAACTCTGTGAGTAATTGTAATAGGAATTACTGATGGTACCTGAAGTGGCGCGTTTTGCGCTGAGGATGACCTGCATGGTGCCACCCTGCTTGTTGGGGCGGTCATAATAACCGTTGTGCATAAATGACAGCCAGAAGTCCTTACCTTGGGTAGACCCACCCTGGGCAAAGCCCACTATAACCATCATAATCCCTATGACTGTCAATGCAAAGCGTTTCATATCAAAGCTCCAGTTTCTCTATTAACTCTCTCAACTCTAAACTCTCAACTCTAAACTCTCAACTCAATTATACCTTCCCCATTTCACGCAAGCGTCCTTCAAGCGCTTCTTGACGGGCAACATGAAAGTCAATGAGGCTTGGGCAGTGGCAGTATAACGCTTGTGGTTGAACTCATTGTTGACGACTTCGCCTTTGTGATAGGTCGAAATGGCATTCATGTTGGCGGATACGTCAAATTTGACGAGCATATAATAGTTGGTCGTGTTGATTCGGAAGAGGGACCCAAAACCTAGTGTCGCGCCAACGTTCAACCTGCGGAAATTGGAACCATTGAAAGGTACGGAGTCGGTGCTGAATGAAAGTGTGTCGAGTCTCCATTGTTGGGGAGGTCCTGGGGCAACTAAAACGCTGTCTGTTGTTAATGAGTTGTAAACCATATCACCTTTGAAGATGTAGGAAACTCTTGGCGCGATGTAAAAATAGGGTTTGATGTTCTTGTTAGCGCTCAAGTTGATGTAATAGGTAAGGGGAGCATAGGCTTCCACGGATTGGTATTTGGCTTTCAGGTTGTATTCCTTGTGGACGTATTGTTGGTATCCATTGGGGAAACTGTCGTTGACATAAGCCATGTTAAGGTTGTTTTGTGCATAAACAGCGTTGAAGCCTATGGAGGTGTTTTTGCCCAGCATGTATTCGAGGGCGACACCACCGAAGTAGCCGAAGTTGCTTAAATAGTTTGAGGTGTCGAAATGAGGGGCGTATTTGACCAGATACCATTGGGCACTTTCCTCATTGTTGAAGTGAAACCATGTTGTGAAATTGGTGCCTCCAACGAGTCCTACGTTAAGACGAGCATCGCGGATTTGGCCATTCAACCTATTGTTGGGAAGCGCTTTCCGAAATTGGGCGGTTGCTGTAATACCCAATAGGAGTAAAAAACCTAAAAGAAGAATATGAAGATTTTTCATTTGGATCTTAGTTGTTGTATAAATAAGGATACCAATTGACGTAAGGGAGGAAGTCATGTTTGAAAATAATGATGTCGTTTAAGTTGGGATATCTGACACCTGCATCTTCTGGATGGTCGTATTCAAGGATCTGAATGGCGAAATAGAAGTTTTTGACCCCGGTATTCGTTACTTCTCCCGACATGATGACGGCCTCGTATTCACCAGGATCTTCAGGGTCGTAGTTGAGACTGTGTTCTTTAGTGCGTTTCTGATAAAAGTAAGCAGTAAAGAACGGTGCCTGACCCATGATGAAGACAGAATCGTTGATATGAGCGGTCTCAAAAATGTAGTTGTTCTCTCCGGTGTCGATATAATTGCATTTGAAATTGGCTTTGGCGATTCCTTTGTGCTGGTCATAAAACTGGAAATAGTTCTTGTATTGCCTTATGGTTCCGGAATCCAGATGGTATTCTTGGTTTTCGTCCGCAAGTTTATGGTAGATGACCGTCATCATAGGTGCGTAAAAACCTAAAATGGTATCATGGTCGAATTTTGCGGTGTCTGTCAACCTAGGTGGATTGTCGCCGAAATAGAGTTTTCCGAACAGGTTCATGGCCTTGATGAGGCTGTCAGGGATGATTTTGTGGATTTCTGGGATGACCTGCAAGGCATAGTCAAGGCCGAAACGCGCTTCGTAATGGTGGTTAAGACTGCCGTTTGTGGTGTCGATGTCAGTTTTCTTCAACACGAAGCCATAAGTGGGCTTGATAGACACTTCTTCGCCATTGCATATCCAATTGATAAAGGTGTATCCGGTTCTTGCTGTCGCACTCAAAATAAGTGAGTCGCCAACTTCAAATACGACAACTGAGTTTGTGTCGTATGGGAGCCTCTCGATGGTGTAAACGCTGTCGTTTTGCCAGACCACCCTACTAAGCGTTAGTGAGTCGCAGGCCCATTCAGGTGAGGCTTTGATCAAAGGAATTTTTGTCTCTTCTTTTTCCTTTTTACAAGAGGCGCAGAAGCATAATGCAAGGCTGACAAACAGCAAAAGGCGCAATGTCTTATTCATAAAAAGAATATTAAGTTAGTGGATGATAACGACTTTCTTGGTGATACTTCGCTTGCCATTGGTGAAAACGAAAAAGTAAACACCGTTCGAAAGAGGTTTCATGGTATATGAATAGGCGTTCTGTCCCTGTTGGGCTTGGAGTCCAAAACGGTCGATAGGAATGCCTACGGTATTGAAAACCTTCACATCGACATGGCCTTCCAAGCCTTCCAAGCGGAATTCCATTTGCCCGTTGTTGGGATTAGGGATGATTTCAACCCGTGAAGGTGTGGTTTCCGTTTCGTCTATGCCGAAAAAAGAAGGTTTAAGCCAGTACCTGGCTACGATTCCATCATTATCTGTGCATGGGCTGACTGCCCTGAAGGTTAGCCAGACAGTGTCTTCCACCCATTCCATGGCATATACTGTGCAGCTTAGGTTGTCGTCTGATGGGTCGATACGCCAGCTTTTCTTGGAAATGTTCCACGAACATTGGCTGTTGAGCCAGCTGGAGATGTCGGAAACGCTATCGGCAACTTGATAAAGGTATCGGTTGACGTTGAATTCGGTGGCGGTGATGGGATAATGCGGATTTTCGATGTCGGGGTTGCCGGATATGATTTCGGGTTGTGGTGTATACAGCATTCCTTGGATGTGATAGGTC